>LFRS01000026.1:57245-57604 GCA_001512435.1 Halothermothrix sp. DTU029
TGGCCTACGGAATGTTGATAATCCTCGATTTTTTCAAGGAAACCCAATTCCTCCAAATCCTTAATTACTTCTTTCCGGCATTGGTAGCGGTCCATCCCGGCATATTTACCGGTTACTTCTGTCATCCGGGCATCTTCGTCAATAACCTTGATTAGTTCCAGCTCGTGCCGCAAGCCTATTTCAAAGTCATTAGGATCATGGGCTGGTGTTACCTTAACCATTCCAGTACCAAAATCCTTATCAACATATTCATCAGCTATTATGGGAATTTCTCTATTCATTAAAGGTAAAATAACAGTCTTACCAATCAAGTCCCTATAACGCTCATCATGGGGATTAACAGCAACCGCAGTATCTCC
>LFRS01000026.1:57839-63273 GCA_001512435.1 Halothermothrix sp. DTU029
TCCCAGGCCTTCTCCAGAAATCCTTCTCTGCCCAGGTCGTCCTTCTCGATGCCCTCCTCTCTTAGCTTTTCTACAACCTTTACTTCTGTTGCGATACTGGCATGGTCAGTACCTGGTAACCAGAGGGTATTATGGCCCTGCATCCGCTTCCATCTGGTCAAAATATCCTGTAATGTATTATCAAGGGCATGCCCTAAATGAAGTTCCCCGGTAATATTTGGTGGTGGCATAACTATACTATAGGCATCTTTCTCCGGATTTAAGCTTGCTTTGAAAAAGCCCTTTTCTTCCCATAGTTGATACCACTTTTCTTCAACCTGGACTGGATCATATTTTTTCGCTAATTTACTGCTCATCTTTAATTTCCCCTCCTCAAGAATTATCTTCTTCTCTTAATAATAATCTTTTATAAAAATATAAATAAAAAACCTCTTTCATCCCTTTAAGGACGAAAGAGGATCTCTTCGCGTTACCACCTTAATTCTATTCCCATTTCCATTATAAATAAAAGAAAGGAAGGGAATAGCACTCATTTAGATAACGGTAATTAGCACCGTCCTGACCTACTCTTATTTCAGCCAGGCGACTCCCGGGCGACTTCGTTTAGATATTCTAAAAGGTCTTTCAGCCGGTGGACCTTTCTCTCTAAAGAACATTGCTAAACTACTACTCCCATTCACAGCCTTTTATTCTTTATAAATATTTATTTATTAATATATATAATTTTTGCCACTTTGTCAAGCATTTCAAGAGAAAAACTAATATCCCAGCCCCAGTCTTTCATTAAAGAGAGCAGCTTCCCGGTTAAATTCCTCTACATATTGATTATATTTTTCAGTTTCCTGGATAGCATCATAGACTTCCCAGACTTTCAGTGCCAGAAAGACAGTCAAACAGGTATTCCGGACAGAATTATCTTCACTGGATAAGCCAATCGCCAATGAAGTCAGTTCACCGAAGAGAAAAAGAGAGCCTTTTCCCCAGTTTCCAGCATAATAATGGCCTGCAGATGGTACTATAGCAGCCAGTAAGCCTGCCCTGGACTGGTCTTTATATTCCTCCAGTGGAATCCTGGTCTTGGTAGGTTCCAGATAATGTAATTTCCAGTAGGCATCTGTCCCCTTTAAATCCTTATTTTCATTTAGATAATCCACCACCCGTTTACCTTGATAGTCACGGGCAATTGGATCAGCCCCAGCATTTAAGAGGCTATATATAATCTCTGGATTTTTGGTATTTCCAGCTGCATACATCAATGGTGTAATACCCTTATATCTTTCCCGTAGGTGAACATCGGCACCAGCCCTTAGGAGGGTTTCCACTAACTCCAGCTGGCTATTATTAATAAGGGCATAAATCAGGGCTGTTCTACCCTGCAGGTCCTGATGGTTGACATTTATCCGGTAAGAGAGCAGTCTATTTATTACCGCCAGAGAATTATTTTCTTCTACTGCATGTAATAAGGCATTACGGCCCAGGTTATCGGTAGCATCCAGACCAGCCCCTTTTTCCAGGAGCAAACTTATTACTTCTGGATTTTTGTAATAACGGGCGGCATACATTAAAGGGGTCATTCCCTGCTCATCCTTATTTAATAGATCAGCATAATTATTGATAAGCTCTTTTATTATTGATAAATTGCTACGCCTATTAAAAGCCACCATTAAAGCCGTTTGCCCCTGGCGGTTCTTTTTATTAATATTAGCACCATTATTAAGTAGGGATCTTACAATACTTAAGTTGTTTTTCTCAACAGCATACATTAATGGTGTCCATTCTTTATTGTCGCTGAGATTAACATTAACCCCTGCACGTAACAAGGTCCTGGTGGCATCTTCATCTTCCTTAATTACTGCCTTAAACAATACATTCTGTCCTTGATTATTAATAATATTAACATTGACCCCCATGGCCAATAAAATATGTAAAATAGTTCTGTTTCTATTATCCAGGGCATAAAATAAAGCGGTTTCACCATTTTTGTCTCTACTATTAAGATAGGCTCCATTTCTAATCAGCAACATACAAACATCCTGGTCTGGATTATATTTAGCTGCATACATAAGTGGGGTTACCTTATTCTTGTCCCCTTTATTAGTATCTGCACCATTTTTTATTGCCTGATAAATCTCCTCCAGGGAACCATCTTTGCATAATTCCCAGAACTCTTTCTCCTCTGCCCCATACAAAGTACTGGCCAGGATTAAGAATAGGAGCAAGGATAAAAGCAACAAAGAGAAAAATCTTTTTTTCTTATACATAAAAACATCTCCTCATGATTTATATATTAATTATTCTTAGCCCTTAAAGAAAAATAAATTTTAGAAAAAAATAGTTATTTTAAAAAAGGTTTTTTTAAGATCTTGTCTAAATAAATATCTATACAGGAGGTGTTGTCCAATTGAAATTTTTCGAACCATTTCTAGAACCCTTTTATCTGGCAGCAGATAATGTTTTTAAAAATATGTTCCAGAAAGATATCCAATCTGGTTTAATCCAATATCATGATAACTTTATCACCACCAGAGAAGCCAATATAAATATTGGTATAATTGGTGATCTGGCTGGTTCAGTCATCTATAGTTTCTCTGCAGAATTGGCCTTCAATATAAGTTCTCTTATAATGGGAATGAATTTTAATGAATTAAATGGTTTTGTCACTTCAGCAGTTGCAGAACTCTCCAATATAATTAGTGGCAATACCATGACCTACCTTAGTGAACAGGATTGCCATTGTGAGATAAAAACACCGGAAGTCTTTCTGGGCATTGATTCCATGATACAGACTAAAAACAGTGTCTTTACCATTCCTATTCGATCAGCCATAGGTAATTTCGAGATTAATGTAGCTATTGAATCCAGATAAAATCTTAAAATAAAGCCATTTAATCTTAATAAATAAATTCCATATGGCTTGAAAAATTCCTTTAACTTAATTAAAAATATTGTTAAATTAATTGCTTTCAGATAGCATAAGGCAGTGTTTGTTTTATTATATTAAAATGAAGAGGTGGATATAATGAAAAGTTCAATTTTTTGGGGAATAATTATTGTTCTCCTTGGCTTATCTTTATTACTGAATAACCTGGGAATTACAGATATTAATATCGGCTATATTATCAGTACCTATTGGCCAATTATCTTTATCATCTGGGGCCTGGATCTAATCATAGGTAAAGCCAATCGGAAATTCAGATCTAATTTCTTCATAGGAGCAATACTGGTGATTCTTGGCCTGGCCATAATTGGTAGAAACCAGGGCCTCTATTATTTCAATTTTGCCCTCTTATGGAAAATCTTCTGGCCCTTGCTTCTAATCTTTGCCGGTATTAGTATTCTGAAAGCCAATACTTTTAGTAAAGATAGCCAATGGGCCATCTTGGGAGCTATTGAAAGGAAAAACAACTGGAAACTGGATAGTGGAACATACATAACCTTATTGGGAGGGACTGAGCTGGATTTAAGAACAGCAGAAATTCCTGAAGGGGAGACCTACCTGCAACTGAATGCCTTCTTAGGTGGAATTGAAATAAAAACCCCTGAAGATGTTGACATAAGCTGCAGAAACACATCACTTATGGGGGGAATTGAATTTTTCCATGATGGCAATGGGGGTATCTACTCCAATAGACAATATGAACATAAGGCCAATGTAGAAACTAATAAAAAAATAATTATCAATTCTCTCTGTATTATGGGAGGTATTGAAATAAAATAGAGGCAGAAAACTGCCTCTATTTTTTCTCATTTTTTAATCATAATATAGATACCAGCAATAACCAGTAAGACCCCCAGCACAGGCAGGCCAGGAATGATGGCCACTGGAACAAAAAACAAAAGGATAATCCCGGCTATTATCAGCAGAATTTTTAAAATAGGAAATAAAAGCCCACCCAAGACTAAAAGAGGTATTCCTATTATGATTGCCGGTACCAAAAAGACCACTAAACCCACAGAAAAGGATAGTACTACTCCTAGAAGGGGTAAGATAATGAATAATACCAAACCTACAACAGCAAGGGCAATAATTATTTTAAGCAAGGGATTTTCAATCTCTTTCCCATTTATATTAATTGCTATTGCAATCACCTCCTCATAATAAGATAACTACTTATACACCAATTATATCTATTACACCATTCTTTGTCTCTGCCTGGCAATAAATTCCCTTCTCTTTGTCTCCACCCATCTTTTCCGCAATAATATGCTGACTTGGTCCTGCTTTCTTGTTTTTAGTAAAGTTAAGATTATCTATAGCCAGATTAACCCTGCCATTTTTGGTTTTACAATCCAGATAGGCTACTTTTTTAGCAGGAAGCTTTACAGTACATTTCCCATTATAGGTCGATAGATTTACAGAAGTCTTAATACCTTCCTTTTCCTGTAGTTCAATATCTATCATACCATTATTAGTACTGACATCAAGGTCTCCACAGCCCCTAAAGTCTATCTTCCCATTATTAGACTTTATTTTTGCAGTGCCAGCATCTACATCTTTAACAGTAATCATACCATTTTTTGTAACCACTTCAAACTCTTCATAGCGGTTTTTCTCTATATAATATGCCCCATTGTGAATTTCTGATTTCAGTCTATATAACTGGGCCCTGGACAGATAGAGGTTCACTTTCGCTCCCTGGAAATCTCTACAATCTATTTCAAGCTTCTCTCCAACAAGTTTAACAAAGCTTGTCTCATCTACCTTTCTTTCTGCTTCTTCCCGTTCTTTAGCTTTTACCATTAATTCAAGTTCTAACTTGTAACCAGCTCCCTCCTGTTCCCTAATAGAAACATTACCATTATTAGAAAAAATACTTATTTGGGGGATACTATTCCCAGGAAAGGCTCCCGAAAAATTCCGGATAACCTTATATTTGTCTCCCGGGACAAATGTATCTCCATTCTGAAAGAAATTTTTTATAATATTACCCAGAGATAAAAGCTTATCCTCTGTGCTGCTCATATTATTTGTCGTCTTACCCTTGGTTCTTTCAACCTGGATGTTTTTTTGTACTAATTGATTATCTCTTCCCTCTAATACCTGAATTAAGGAATCGGCTTCTTCCTCATCTATCTTTCCCTCTGCCAACATTCTTTCTATTATTATTTTCTCTTCTGGTAACATTTTCTCCTCCTTATCTACTCTACCCTGATAATAACAATATCACCATCATCATTTACATTGAGCAGTTCACCCTCGACTGATTCCCATTCCAGGGATTCAAGAAGTTCTTTAAGATCTATATCTTCATCACCCAGATCTTCCAGAACACTTTTGGGAATAAATCTAGTTAATAGTTTTGCCAACCTAATAGGTACCCTAATATTAACCTTTTCTTCTCCATCTTCAGCGACTATAATCCTGATAATCTTGTTTTTCTTGCCTTTTTCTTCAGTCTGGCTATCCAGGGCATTAAGCAGGCCAATGGCCTCA
>LFRS01000026.1:63339-63990 GCA_001512435.1 Halothermothrix sp. DTU029
TAATAATCTCGTCTAGTTTATTCCTTACTGTTGGATAAGAAATTCCCAGCTCCCTCTCAACCTCTTTGATATTGCCTCTCGATCTAATAAATACCTCAACAAACTCCAATTGACTATCCGTTAAGTGGGCAAACTTACCTGCGGTAAAATTTCCCTTTACCTCTGTATTACAGGCTGGACAATGTAATACTTTAATCTTTAATCTCCCACTACAAACAGGACAGGCTCCTAATACCCTATGTTCCATTAAGATTACTTCCTTTCTATTAGAATTAAAGACCTCTGCTGTTTTCCCCGATTTTTAAATGAAAGTTTATAATAGATTAATTACTGTATAGAAGAAAGTTATCTATTATACCACTTAGCCTGGGTAGCATATAATCTGCTATATTCTCCTCCCGCTGCCAATAAAGTCTCATGAGTACCATCCTCTACAATTTCTCCATTGGAAAAAACTATGATCCTGTCTGCCAGAGAAGCAATACTGATCCGGTGTGTAACAAATATTACTGTCTTCCCTTCCGCCATCTCCAGATATTTTTTAAATATCTCTGTTTCAGCAATTGGGTCCAGATTCCCTGTCGGTTCATCCAATATCATAAAATCTCTGTTACGATAATATCCACGAGCTATAGCCAGTTTCTGCCACTG
>LFRS01000026.1:64094-64730 GCA_001512435.1 Halothermothrix sp. DTU029
TATATATACTTTGTGGATTTATTGTATCAATCTTTTCATTATTTATGATCAATTCTCCCTCTGATGGAGTGAGAAGGCCATTGAGTAATTTAACAAAGGTACTTTTACCTGCTCCATTTTCTCCTACCAGAGCAAGCTTTTCTCCTTTTTTAATGGTAAGATTAATTCCAGCAAGGGCATATTTCTCCGTCAGGGGATACCGGTACCTGATATCCCTGGCCTCAATTTCCTTTATTTCTTCTAATTCTGTTCCAGTACTCTTTTCAGAAGGCAAATCCATTAAATCAAAGAACATGGCTGCTTCATTTTTCTTGGAAACAAAGGTGCCAATAGAAGAGAAAAGTTGTGAAGTATCATTAACCAGAGTGCTAATAAGGACCATGACTGCTCCCAGTTCACCAATACTGATCCTCCCCATGGATAGTAAAACAATTGCCAGTATATTTGCTGAAACATTGGTAAGACCGTTAATTAGATTATTAATTGTATTTAAAAGCATTCTCCTTAAATAAACTTGCTGTTCTTTAATTGTATACTCATCTATCCTGGTCTTCCATTTTGAGTAGAAAAAGTCAAAAAGATTTAAAGCCTTGATTTCTTTTACTGCTTTCCCCAACATCAGATCCTGAAAATAGC
>LFRS01000026.1:64884-65456 GCA_001512435.1 Halothermothrix sp. DTU029
GATCTTTGTATAGCGGTCAATTAAATTAGCCACAAAACCTATCAGCCAATAAGCCAGGATAAGGGCAATAAGGGGTATAATACTATCTCCACTACTGAAATTATTTGCTTTATCAACATAGTTCCCCCAGATAAAAGCCAGTAAAGGACGTAATAATGATAAGATAATAGTAAGACCCATAAAAATCAGACACATCAACTTAGCATTGGTAAAGACATAGGACCAGAGCCTGACTATATATGATATTTTAGGACTATTCTCCTTTTTTATTACCTCTTCAATCTTTGTAGTTCTATCATTGTGCATAGGCATTTACCTCACCCTTTTGATACCATTGTTTTTGTGCCTCAAACATTTGCGCGTAAAGGCCACCTGCTTGCATCAATTCTTCATGGGTCCCACTTTCCTGGACTTTACCCTCTGCTATAACATAAATTTTATCAGTTATCATGGTTGAAGCCAGACGATGGGTTATAAAGATTGCTGTTTTATTTTTGGCCATTTCTGCAAACTCACTATAAAGATTACTCTCAGCAACAGGATCAAGTTGACTGGTGGGCTCATCCAGAATT
>LFRS01000026.1:65698-66416 GCA_001512435.1 Halothermothrix sp. DTU029
CCCAATAAGAGTTTCACCATAGTTGACTTGCCTTCACCATTTTCCCCTACTATAGATAACTTCTCCTGATCATTGATAAGGAGATTAAGCCCCTTTAAAACATATCTCTCTGTACCGGGATATTTAAACCAGACATCTTTAAATTCTATGCTTACTTTTTCCGGTATCTCTTCCAATTCACCATCCTCATCTTCGGCTAAAGCAAGATATTTCTTAAAATAATTAAAAAAGTTTATATGATGTCCACTCCAGCGAATAGGCCAAACACTGCCCATTAAATCGCCAAACAAATCCCTGAAAATCAGTTGGGATAAGGAGATAAATAAACCAATATTCAGCTCTCCCTTTATAAAAAGAACCAATAAAATTATTACATTAAAGATTATAGCCAGATCAGTTATATAATACTTGGTAAAGTTGCTCTTTAAATGTCTAAAATAATATTTTTCATATTCCCTGTTCCGGGAGTTTAATCTTTTTCTATATGTATCAATTAAATAATCAGCAGCCTGAAAAGTTTTATTTTCTCTTAAGTATTCCCTGGACCTTAAAAAACTACCCAGTATCCAGTAGCGGCGTTCTTTTTGCCAGTAAGTTTCCAGCTCATCATAGATATTATAATTAGTCTTCGTTGTCAGGTAAGTCTCCAATATAAAGGGAATTAAAACTGTTAAAAGTAACCACCATTTTACAGAATACAGATACCATAAAGCACCCA
>LFRS01000026.1:66620-67741 GCA_001512435.1 Halothermothrix sp. DTU029
ATTCCATCATTAAAGATATGACTATTTACATAAACAGATAAGGGTGTAAACAAACCTAATAATATGGCTGCCAGAAAGGTCATAATCACCATAAAGGGCTTTTCCCGGTAGATCTCTCCGAGCAGATCTTTATAGGCTGTTAATAATTCTTTTATTTTGCTTTTCATATTCTTAAACTCCCTTCTCTGGAATATTTTCAATCTTATTAAATTAATGTATATACAGTTCTGGCCAGGTTTTGGCAACCAGCTCTATAATTACCTCATATTTCTTCACTTAAAATATTATAAAAATATTTTAATTTTGTCAATAGTATTTATTAATATTTTTAATTTTTATATTAATATTTTTAAGTTCTTCTATAATTTTTTAAAAATGCAACCATCTGTCTCATACTCTGGTGAAAAAGTTCAAAATATTCTTCAATTTAGCTTTCCGGTCCTGAAAAAAGGTTTTATCTTAATCTAAAAAGATGTAAAATAGATAGTACTTTGATATAATGTAAACAATAATCAAATACCTTGAAGTAGCATAAATAATAATAGTAGCATTGGAAGGAGTTGTAGTATTGAATAAAAAATATCCCTTAACCATTTCTTTTTTCCTTCTCCTCTTATTAGTAGGTTTTAGTGTAGCAGGAACAAGTGGAGAACTGATTATTCACTATCTGGATCTGGGACAGGCAGACTCGATTTTACTGGAATTACCCAATAATGAAATTATGCTTATCGATGCTGGCAATAACAGTGATGGTCAAAAGCTTGTTAATTATCTGCGGGAACAGGGCATAGATACTATAGATTATCTCATCGGCACCCATCCCCATGCTGACCACATTGGCGGCCTTGATGATGTAATTGAAAATTTTGTCATAGGCAGGATCTATATGCCTGAAGTAATACATACCACTAAAACCTTTGAAGATGTCTTACTGGCCGTTCAGAGAAAAGGTAAAAAAATTACCCCTGCGCGAACAGGAGTAAGTATTATAGATGACCCTGTTTTGCAGATCTATTTCCTTTCACCCATCAGTAATAATTATAAAGATTTAAATCATTATTCTGCAGTAGTAAAAGTAGATTTCCTGGATAAGTCTTTCCTCTTTACCGGTGATGCCGAAA
>LFRS01000026.1:67769-68679 GCA_001512435.1 Halothermothrix sp. DTU029
AGCAATACTTCCACCAGCGAGGAATTTATTGAAAAAGTAGTTCCCGATTATGCTGTTATCAGTGTCGGTAAAGATAATAGTTATGGCCATCCTTCTGCCCTGGTTATCCAAAGATTGCAAAACCATGGAGTAAAGATCTACCGAACTGATTTGCAGGGAACAATAATTGCCCGCAGCGATGGCCAGCAAATCCTGTTTAATCAGGACCCAGTTAATCAAAACATAACAGGAAACCATGGTATTATAATTGAAAGTGTTGACCTGGTAAAGGAAATGGTTATAATTAGAAATAACAGCAATGAAACAGTAAACCTATCCCGCTGGAGATTAGTCAGTGTAGTAGGAAATCAGGAATTTATCTTCCCTCAGGGTACTTTGATCAGACCTGGAGAGAGATTGAAGATCGTCAGCGGATCTGCTGCCAGCAATATCGATGAAAATACCCTGCTCTGGACCAAATCTTATATCTGGAATAATGATGGTGATCCTGCAGAACTATATGATGACAAAAATAATTTAATTGCTACTTATTAAAAAAAATACCGGCAATCAATCCAGGTTATATAGGATTAAATCCTGGAAAGGAGGGTACCATGCTAATTATCGATCGTTTTGAAGGAGACATGGCTATAATAGAATGTGAAGATAAAATGATAGAGATTCCAGTAAAATACCTGCCTGCAACTGCAAAAGAAGGCGATGTTCTAAAATTAGTAATCGATAAAGAAAAAACAGATGAAAGAAAGGAAAGGATTCAAAAACTTGCTGATTCCCTGTTTGAATAAACTTTAAAGAAGAAAGGGCAGTCCTCAAAGGCTGCCCTTTTTATCATCTACGACACAGGAGAACCATCCCCCTGTCGTCTTCCCCTATATTATAATCTTTCCAGTTTTATGCCTGTTTCATGGCC
>LFRS01000026.1:68706-75990 GCA_001512435.1 Halothermothrix sp. DTU029
TCTTCAAAAACCTTGATGGCATTGGAGATTTCCTCATCACCATTGAAGTAAATTTTAATCTTATCCAGTACTTCATAATCATTATTTTTACGCATCTGCTGCACCTTGGAAACAAATTCCCGGGCATATCCTTCATCCAGCAAGTCCTGGCTCAATGTGGTATCAAGGATAACAAAGAGGCCGTTATCCATGGCTACAGCAAAACCTTCTTTGTCTACAATCTCTACATTGATATATTCAGGCTTTACTTCAAAGGCTTCTCCGCCAAGATCCAGTGTAAAGGATTCTCCCTGTTCTACCTTTTCTTTTATTGCTACAGCATCAAGTTTGGCCAGGGCTGGAGCAAAAAATTTCATCTTATCCCTTAAGAGGGGGCCAACAACCTTAAAGTTAGGCTTTAATTTAAAGTCCATATATTCGTTAAGGTCCTTTGTAAAGACAATTTCTTTTACATTTAATTCTTCCTGCATCAATGGTATCAAATCACTGATTAAATCCTCATACCTGCCATCAACCAGCACCTTCTGGATTGGCTGCCGTACTTTCAGGTCATGTTCTTCCCGGACAGCCCTGCCCAGTGTAACCAGGTCTCTGACCAGGTCCATCTTTTCTTCCAGTTTATTATCGATTAAGCTGTCATCCACCACAGGGAAATCCGCCAGATGGACAGATTCTTCACCTGTTAATTTGCGGTATAAGTCTTCGGCAATAAAAGGCACATAAGGGGCAATTATTCTGGCAACACCCACGAGGACCTCATAGGTAGTATTATATACTGCTTTTTTATCAGTATCCAGTTCTGAGGCCCAGAATCTCCTCCTGGAACGCCTGATATACCAGTTGGACAGGTCCTCATCAACAAAAAACTGAATGGCTCTAACAGCACTGGTTAAATCATATTGATCCATATACTGATTTACAACCTTAATCAGGTTATTATATTTGGATAATAACCAGAGGTCCAGCTCACTCCGGTCCCCATAGTCAACAAAAAAGGCAGTAGGATCCACTTCATCAGTATTGGCATACAGTTTAAAGAAATAATAGACATTCTTGATAATACGGAAAAATTTGCTTTCAACCTCTTTTAAGGCCTCTATATCGAATTTTGTCGGGGTCCAGGCAGGGGATACATAATAAAGATACCATCTTAAGGCATCTGCCCCAAACTCCTCGAATAATTCAAAGGGGTCAACGGTATTGCCCCTGGACTTGGACATCTTTTTACCCTCTTTATCCAGGATCAGATCATTAACCAGAACCCGCTTATAGGGTGATTTGCCGGTTACAAAAGTGGAGATAGCCAGTAAGGAGTAGAACCATCCCCTGGTCTGGTCAATACCTTCACAGATAAAATCAGCAGGGAAATTCTCCTCAAACTCTTCTTTGTTTTCAAAAGGATAATGCAGCTGGCCAAAAGGCATTGAACCACTATCAAACCAACAATCCACCACATCTGGCACCCTGGTCATGGTTCCACCACATTTATCACATTTCAGGTGTACCTCATCAACATAAGGTCTGTGCAACTCAATATTTTCATCGATCTCCTCTATAGCCTTTTCCACCAGTTCTTTCCTGGAGCCTATACTTTCTTTATGGCCACAATCACAGGTCCAGATATTGAGAGGTGTTCCCCAGTATCTGCTACGGGAAATAGCCCAGTCTTTTAAGTTTTCCAGCCAGTTACCAAAGCGGCCTTCTCCTACAAAGTCTGGATACCATTCCACACCATTATTATTCTCTATTAATTTATCTTTCAGCTTTGTCATCTCAATATACCAGCCAGGCTTGGCATAATAAAGCAAGGGAGTTTTACATCTCCAACAATGGGGATAATTATGAGCTATATTCTCTTTCTTGTAAAGCTTGCCTTCTGCAAAAAGCCATTTTAAGATCTCAAGATCAGCATCCATGACAAACATACCCTTCCAGGGTGTTGTCGTATATTTTCCCTCCTCATTTACCGGCTGCAAAACGGGAAGATCATACTTTAATCCAGTCTGATAGTCATCTTCACCAAATGCTGGTGCAGTATGAACTATTCCTGTACCATCCTCAGCAGTAACATAATCAGCCAGGGTAACAAAGTAGGCCTTCTTATCAGCCTCTACAAAAGGCATAATTGGTTCATATTCAATACCTTCCAGGTCTTTACCCTTTATCTCTTCCAGTACTTCATAATCCCCTTCCAATACCTTTGCTGCCAGGGATTTTTCTATATATAAAATCTCGCCATTATTTTTAACTTTCAAGTAGGTCATCTCTGGATTAACTGTTAAAGCCACATTGGCAGCCAGTGTCCAGGGGGTTGTTGTCCAGACCAGGAAATATTCATCCTTATCTTTTCTTTTAAATTTAACATAAACAGTAGTAGTTTTGATCTCTTCATAACCCTGGGCAACTTCATGAGAGGCCAATCCTGTACCACAACGGGTACAATAGGGTAAAATCTTATGGCCTTCATAGATCAAGCCTTCCTTATTAAACTTATCCAGAATCCACCAGACAGTCTCGATATAATCATTATCCAGGGTTATATAGGGATTATCCATATCTATTAAATAACCCATCCTCCAGGTCATCTCTCGCCATAAACTCTCATATTTAAAGACAGATTCCTTACACTTTTGATTAAATGCAGCGATACCATATTCCTCTATTTCCTGTTTGCTGCTGATATTTAGCTCTTTTTCAACTTCAATTTCCACAGGCAGACCATGGGTATCCCAACCGGCCTTTCTTTTTACCTGATAACCCTGCATAGTCTTATATCTACAGACAGCATCTTTCAGTGCTCTGGCGATAACATGATGGATCCCCGGTTTTCCATTGGCTGTTGGTGGTCCTTCATAAAATATAAACCTCTTATTTCCTTCCCGGGTAGAAATACTCTTCTCCAGTAATCCGATTTCATCCCAATAATTAGCTATTTGTTTTTCACTTTCATTAACCGGTAAATTAGACAAATCTTCGAACTTACCCATATTACTCCACCTTCCCTTTCTCTTATAAAAGAATAATTGTCTGCTATTTTTATAATTAATTTTTCCTATAAAAATTAAAAATCCCTAAGCCAGAAGACTTAGGGACGATATTACCGCGTTACCACCCATATTATAGGATAAATACAGGCTCCTCTTCATAATGCTGATATAGCAGAAGAGAAAAACTTATCCTATCACTCATTAAGCTTAACGTGCTTTACGGGAAACCCTACCCAGTATAAAATACCTTCAGGCTCCAGCTCCAGGGTGATCTTCATAAAGAGCCTTTTCGGGTAATCTTTCAGCCGCTGAATTACCTCTCTGTACTAAAGATTCTCTTTATTACTCTCCCTTTCACAGCTTTTTTCTTATACTTTTTATAAATATAGCTTAAAATCAATTAAAAGTCAAGTCTACTTCAAGATTAGGCAGAAAATATCCTTAATCAAAATAGTCTCTATATTGTTCTCGCAGCTTTTCTATATCAATCTTTATACGGTTAGTATGTTCTTTTACAACCTGCTCCGCTAAGGCAGCATTCTTTTCTTTGATGGCATCTAAAATAATCTGGTGGTCATTAATAATATCTTTCATATTAAAGAAAGTGGTTAAACTTAATACCCTGATTCTATCTACATGGGTAGCTGCCTGTTGTAAAACCTCCCAGACATATTTTTTATGACAGCCCTCAAAAATTAGCCGGTGAAATTGGTTGTCTAACTCAAATAGCTGGATTAGGTTTTCTTCCTCAGCAAGAAGTTCCTGCATTTTTACTAAAGTTTGAAGTTTAAATAGCTTATCTTTGGGAAAATCCATCTCACAGGCTATCCTGATAACAGCCAGCTCCAGATTCTCCCGCATAAATTGGGCCTGAATTATCCTGTCTATATTGATGTGGGAAACATAGGTACCGTTTTGAGGTAATATATCCACCAAATCATCCTCAGCCAATTTGGCAAAGGCTTCTCTAACAGGGGTTACACTGACCTGTAATTCTTTAGAAATCTTCTCTTTCTTTAGAGGTGAGCCTGGTTTTAACCTCAACTCCATTATGTTTTTCTTTAATACCTGATAAACATAATCTTTCATGCTTCTACTGTCTAAATTGGTATCAATACTCAAATTCAATAAACTCACCTCAACAGATTTTAATGCCCACATAGTTATATTAACATATTAATATTAAAAACTCAAACAAATCTGATATTTTATTCCAGTTTGTTATAAAAAATCCTCCTGAGGAAAATTTCTATAGTATGAGCAGGCTTATAGCCATCACAAACATTCCGGCAATAAAACCGTATATTTCCTGATGGTTTTGCCCATATTCTCTTGAGGTTGGTAAGAGTTCATCTATAGAGATGTAGACCATAATACCTGCCACAGCACCAAACAAGATCCCAAAAACCATATCATTAAAAAAGCTGCGTAGGATAAAGAAACCAATCAGGGCTCCCAGGGGTTCTGACAAACCTGATAGAAAGGAATAGAAAAAGGCTTTTTTCTTACTACCTGTAGCATAGTATAAAGGCACTGCAACAGAGATTCCTTCCGGTATATTATGTAAGGCTATGGCTATGGCAATAGATAAACCTAAAGTAGGGTCTGTTATAGCAGAAGCAAAGGTTGCTAACCCTTCAGGAAAATTGTGTATAGCTATGGCCAGGGCTGAAAACATACCCATCCTCTGCAAGGTTTCCCTTTCACTTAAAGTATCTTCTTTTAAATCAATGAGCAGTTCTTCCTCTCTGGCTTCATGTGGGTTTTCAGTTTCTGGTACTAATCTATCGATAATTAAAATAATAAAAACACCCAGGAAAAAAGAAGCAACGGTAGCCCAATCACCAGGTCCTGGTCCTAAATATGAACGCAAGGATTCCTGGGCTTTAGGAAAAATCTCTACAAAAGAAACATAAACCATAACCCCTGCAGAAAAACCCAGGGAAATAGATAAAAAAGATTTATTGGTACTTTTCGTAAAAAAAGCCAGAAAACTACCTATGCCAGTCGCCAGCCCGGCAAATAATGTTAAAGCAAAGGCATATACTACATTATCTATTTTGATCACCCTATCCACTAAAGCATTATTGATAATCATTACTTTTGCTGCTATTATATAATAGCACTCAATATTTTGCAATATTTTAACTACTATCCCCAGGCCCCGCTTCGGGCAGAAAGGCTCTTTTCCTTATGATTTTTCCAGCTTTTCATGATATTTTTCCCTGAACCTGGCCAGTTTAGGTGCAATTACAACTGAACAATAGGCCTGTTCCGGGTTTCTTGCATAATAATTATGGTGGTATTCTTCTGCTGGATAAAACTTATCTAGCTTCACTAGCTCTGTTACTATAGGATCTTCATATACCTGCTCTTCTTCCAGGTTTTTTATCATAGTGTAGGCCAGGTCTTTTTGTTCTTCATTGTGATAGAAGACCACCGATCGATACTGGGTGCCCTCATCAGCCCCCTGCCGGTTTAAACTGGTAGGATCATGGATAAAAAAGAAAATCTCCAGTAAATCCTGGTAAGTAATTAATTCCGGATCATAGGTAATCTGGACTACCTCTGCATGACCTGTTGTATCAGTACAGACTTCTTCATAAGTGGGATTCTCAGTATGTCCACCCGAATAACCTGGCAGGATATTAACCACACCTTTTAAATCTTTATAGACAGCCTCCAGGCACCAGAAGCAGCCACCACCCAGAGTTGCTTGCTCATAGTTTTTCAAAAGAATCCACCTCTATCATCATTTTTTATGATTATAGTCTCCATTTACATATTTATTATAATCAATTAGTAGTTAATAATTTTACTGATAAAATGATTGGATTAGTCACCTGGCCTTAATTAAGTCCCCAGGCTATTTCTTTGATCAGTATATGCTCATTCTTTAATAGATATAAATAAATCAAAGCTATCCCTCTCTGCCTGCATGGGAATAATCAGTATCTTTTTTGAAGCTGTTGAAAAACTCTTATTAACACCTACAGTGATCTGGGGAGGGACTATATCACAGCTATAACCTGATTCAGATAAATTACTCATAGCATTACCGGTAATAATATTAGCCAGTTCACCAATAGCAGAAGCCATAAATTTGTCAAATTCCTTAAATTCCATACCAGACATTTCTTCAACAAGATTAAAGACCATTACTTCAGGAAAACTAAAAAGAATAATTCCGGTTAAATCTCCTGTAATACCTATTGAGACATTAATACTATTCCTTGGTACTATCTTTTCATCAACCTGTAAATTCCCTCTTTCCAATTCTATAGAAAACATATTTTGAAATACATCCCGGGCCGCTATATAAATGGGGTTAATATATACCGCTTTCACTATTTCTCTTCCTTCCTGTTTATATATTTGCTTATTTTCTGATCTTCGCCAGTCACATGATTAATTAACCATGTTAACAAACGTCCACTAAATTCCTGGACCAGTTCTTCATTATACTTATCTTCAGTAAATTTTCTTTTAAATTCCATTACATCATTCTTAAAATCTTCATGAATCTTCCGGTGCCTCTCATATTCCGGAAAATTATATTTTCGTTGTACAGCTTCCTCAGAATCAAAATGGGCAATAACGTATTCCCCCATAAAATTAAAAGTCTCTTCGATATCGGCAATCTTTTCTTCCATGCTCTGCTCGCTTCTTACTACCCTTAAAAACTTATTAAATCTTTCGAACAATTCTTTATGCTGCCTATCAATCACCTCAACGCCGATAGCATATTTCTCCTTCCAGATCACTTTTTTTCCTCCTTCGTCCTCTTTCCCTGATGCCTGTTATCAGGTACCATTTCTAACATTATACTTTTTCCCTATATTTTTTTCAATGTTTTTCTTGTTTTTATATACAAAACAGACATTATAATAAAAGACCAGTCAAAATTTTGCCGGTCTTTTATCCCGCATATTATAATGCCTTTACCCTTGATTTCAGTACCTCATAGCCTAAGGCAGTAATAGCCTTTTCTATCTCTTCTATGGATGTTTTTTCTTCATCGTAATTCACTTTAACCTTACTGGAGTTAAATAATACTTCTACGCTCTCCTTATCTACACCTTCCAGGGCCTTTACTGCCTTATCGATTTTCTGTAAGCATGAAGGACAAGTCAATGTTTCTAATTGTATAGTTGCCTTTTGCATCCTATATTTCTCCTTCCTTTTTTAAAGTTTATCTTAACCTATAACTGAGAAGCCTCATCCCATTTAAAATGACTACCAGTATACTTGCCTCATGTACCAGCATACCAATGGACATGTTCATCCACTCACTGAA
>LFRS01000090.1:0-273 GCA_001512435.1 Halothermothrix sp. DTU029
TACAGGGCAAGGAACAAAAACCAGATACAGAAATATATCTGTTCAAATGATGTCTCCCGTATAGATCTGATTATCCGCTGGGGCGGAAGGAGGAGACTCAGCGGTTTCTTACCGGTGCAATCCATTTACTCTGACTTCTATGTCATAAATGACTACTGGCCAGACTTTAAGGAAGAACACCTCTATGAAGCCCTGGAATGGTACAGCCAACAGGATATTACCCTGGGGGGATAAATAGGTGGCTAAAGGGGCCACTATATTTTTTGCAAAAAT
>LFRS01000090.1:311-7253 GCA_001512435.1 Halothermothrix sp. DTU029
AATAATAATAAAAGAAATTTTCTGGTAGGAAAGTGAGGTGAAATCGATGCGTGAACCCAGCTGTACGAATACTATTGTTCCAGGCACTAACATCATTAAGTCAGAACCATATGGAAGCTGGACACCGGAATATACAATAAATAACCGGGAAAATATTTTAAAAATGGCAGAAAATTTCAAAGGACAAAAATGGGGTTTTATGGGCTTAATCTATAATATGGACCCTATCACTGACCCTAAAACATCAGAGGAATTTGCCAAATATCATTCTGAGTTTCAGAAAAATGGCTGTGTTGCTATCGCTTTTGTAGTAGGAAGGAAGGTTGCCATCAAGGCCCAGGCTCAGAGACACCATGATATCTCATCTGCCGAACAGTTAGTAACACAACATTTTCAAACTGAGGAAGAAGCATTGGAATGGTTAAAGTCCCTCGGCCTATAATTAGTTACATAAAACATTAAAGATTAAGTGCTATACGAGGGAGGTAATATTGGAGTGAATTTTCCTAAAAAGATTAGAGCCTTTATCAAAAAACCCTGGTTTCTAATTCCTGTTTTTTTGACCATTATTACTGCAATTATAGCTACAATCATCAAAATATTTTATCCCAGATTTTCCGTTATTCCATTAATGATTATTGGATATTTATGCAGCTTAAGCACCATATATTTATACAAGGGATTTTACGGAAAGAAGATTCTGAGGACACAGGAAACCCGGGAAGTACAGGAAGCTGAGGTAGAAGAAGCGGAGGCTCCTCAGATAAGCTATCAAAAGATTAAAGAAAGCTTTGATAAGGTTTATTCTTTATCAGAAAAAAGCTATCAGGAAATTGGTACTATATTTCACACACTGGATGATATTTCAGAACCAGTAAATGAACAGGCAGAAGAACTGCAGGTAATATCGAACAAGATAAATGAACTCTCCAATTATATGGATAATATTTATGATAACTATAGTAATATTATGAGCAGCACTGAGGATATTAATGCATTAAGTAACTCCGGGCTGGAATCTATCCAGCATTTACAGGGGAAATTTAAAACAACTTCTGCTGTCTTTGATGAGATATTCAATGCCTTCCATAATTTTACAAACATTTTAAGCAACATAAATGATTTTATAAATATCATCAACAATATAGGAAAACAGACCAATTTACTGGCTCTAAATGCATCTATAGAGGCTTCCAGAGCAGGTGTCAGTGGCAGGGGCTTCATGGTTGTTGCCAATGAATTTAAAGAAATGGCCAGCCAGACAGAACAATATACTGCAGATATCAGGGGTTCACTGGAAGAAATCAATCAACACTACCAGCTCATCAGAGAAAAAATAGAGGAACTAAAGTCCTCAATCAATGAAGAAAGCAGCGCTATTGATAATACCAGCCAGGCCTTCAATGAGATAGCAAACTCCATCAATGCAATAAGTAAAGAAATAAGGGCTGTCAATGATTCCCTGGATAAAATGAAAAACGATAAGGATGAGGTTTTCTATCTCATCAATAATACTGCAGCTTTATCCCAGGAAACTGCTGCTTCTTCTGAAGAATTCGCCTCTAGCATTGCCTATCATATGCAAACCATTGGGGACATCTTCTCTGCTGTTCAGGAAACTGAAAAATTGATTACAGAACAGGTTAATTAAATATTCATTTTTATGCAAATCACTCAAATAGAACAAAGAAGCTGCTGAAACAGCTTCTTTGTTCATGCCAGTTCAATAAATTCAAATTTAAGCCTTTCCCGTATCTCATCAGCTTCCAGGCTGGCAAGCCGGTCGTGAAGCAAGATACGGAAAGAACCAGGGCCGGAGGCTTCCCTGGCTGCCAGTTCCGCACTAATACACAGGATACTTATCCCGGTCAGGGCGGCAAGCAATGGGTCAGCACAGATAGCCAGGTAAGAGGCAAGCAATGAACCTGCCATACAGCCGCTTCCTGTAATTCCCGCCAATAGGGGAACACCATTGGAACACAGGAGCTGGTTCTCACTATCTATCAGCAAATCCTTTTCCCCGGTTATTACAGTAACCAGGCCATATTTCCTGGAGAACTCCGGCAGTTTTTTCAGTTCTTCAGCAGGAAGTTCCATTATATCCTCCCCCACATAATCCACACCGGATACCCCCTCACTGAGCTGGATACCGACTAAAGAGAATATCTCACCGGCATTGCCCTTCACAATACTTATATTACCGGACTCCAATAATTCCAACGCCAGTTCCCTTACATAAGAACTTGCCCCCACTCCCACCGGATCCAGGACCACTGGTACTTTATATTTCCGGGCAGTTTCATTAGCCTGCAGGATGGCATCTCTGCGCTTGTCATTGATGGTCCCTATATTCAACAAAAGGGCATCAGCCTGGGCAATAATATCATCAAATTCTACAGGACAATCTGCCATGATGGGCCTGGCTCCGGCAGCCAGGGTAATATTGGCCTGTTCATGTATGGAAACAAAGTTGGTAATCTGCTGAATCAATGGGCTCTCCTTCTTTAACCTCTCATAATTTTCTATAATCCCGTTAATCAGGAAATCTTTCCTCAATCTCCCCACTCCCTTCTCAAATATTCCTGCCCAAGTATCCCCATTCTCTTAAGCAGGATAGGAGAAATAGCCAATCAAAGCCAGAATTGATAAAAGTGGTTTACAGGCCCGGGGCCGTGGCCGATATCCAGGCCATGCCTTATAGCTTCTGTAATATAGGCTTTGGCTTTCGCTATAGCTTCTTCCAGCACCAAACCCAGAGCCAGATAGGCAGCAATGGCTGAAGAATAGGTACATCCTGTTCCATGGGTATTCCGGGTCTCAATCCTTTCTGCCTCATATCTTTTTAAATTCCTGCCGTCATAAAAAATGTCTATTGCTTTAGCATCACTGTAACTTTTTCTATCCTCACCTGTATTACCTGTAACTTTCCCCAGATGCCCGCCTTTAATTAAGACTGATCTGGAACCCAGACTATAGAGTTCATGGGCCGCTTCTTCCATCTCTTCCACTGTATTGATTTCCCTCTTCAGGAGGACAGATACTTCATATAGATTTGGTGTTATGATATCGGCCAGGGGAAATAGATATTCTACCAGTACAGAAACAGCTTCCTTATCCAGCAGCAGGCTGCCAGTCTCCGCAACCATAACCGGGTCAAGGACTATCTTTTTCACCGCCCATTTCTTTAGCCCCTCTGCTATAACCTTGATGGTTTCCGCCCTTGACACCATCCCTATCTTTACGGCATCAACCTTAATATCACTGAAAACAGCATCAAGCTGTTTTGCCACCACTTCCGCTGAGATATCGTCCACTGCCAGGACCCCTCTGGTATTCTGGGCAGTAACTGCTGTAATCACACTCAGGCCATACACACCCAGGGCCGAAAAAGTCTTTAAATCGGCCTGGATACCTGCTCCTCCGCCGGAGTCTGAACCGGCTATGGTCAAAGCTTTCCTGAACATCATAATCCCTCCCATAATTTTTCCGGTAGTATTTTTCTGAGCAGCTTTATAAGGAAAAATCCAAGAATAGCACCCGGTACGCTGCTCAGGGCAAAGATATATACAAAGTACCAGGTACTGCCTGTCGTACCTATGGCAGGTGCAAACACCAGCCCGCTGAGCACTCCACCGATTAAAGCTGTACCCAGAGGCTCTGCAAAAGCAGCCTCATCCCTTTTGAAGAACCTGTAAAAGCAGCCCACTACCAGGCCGCCAAATATGCTGCCGGGAAAGGCAAAAATTGTTCCAGTACCCAGTGACACCCTGATAACAGCAGTGAAAAGGCCTGCCAGGGCTGCATACCATGGCCCCAATAAAATACCACAGACAGCATTCAGGGTATGCTGTAAAGGCATTACCCTGCTTGGACCCACTGGAATGGAAGTGCCTGATAATAAGACTTCCAGTGCTATAAAAAGGCCGGTCAGGGCCATTTTCCTGCTTGAGATTTTCATATTCATATCCGCATCCCTTCCCTCTCTTCTTATTACCAGCCAACATAATATTAAGCCAGTAAATAGACCCTGGCCTCTTCCTACTCTGTAGCCATCCCCAGTTTCCGCCTTAAACTGGCTATCTTCGCCCCTATATCCTCTGCCCCTACTATCTCCGAAACAAGGCTGATACACCTGGCACCTGCCCTATAAACATCCAGGATATTCTCTTCTGTAATACCGCCAATGGCCACTAAGGGGATATCAACATTCTTTGCTACATATTCCAGGTATTCCAGGCCGACAGGTTCACCGGCATTTTCCTTTGTAGTAGTGCGGAAGATGGGCCCGATAGCAATGTAATCAGCGCCCCTCCTTACAGCATCCTCCGCCTCTTCCGGCGAATGGGTAGAAACACCGATGAGCAACTCATCCCCAGCCAGGCTTCTTACCACCTCGATGGGCAAATCCTCCTGGCCGATATGTACCCCATCAGCTTCAACAGCCAGGGCCAGATCCACATGATCATTGATAATAAAGGTAGCTCCATATTCCCTGGTTAACTTGCGTATTTCCTCGCATTCCTGATATCTGGCCATCATACTCTTCTCCTTTTCCCGGTATTGAATTATTCTGATTCCTGCTGCCAACATTTCCCTGACTACCTGGATATTACTCCTGCCCCTTGAAAGCTTCTCTGCCGTAATGCAATACAGGTCAGTGTTTAAACAGGTTTCACTTTTCATCTTCCTCTGCCTCCCTACTTTAATAAATCTTTATTTATAAAAAATAAAAACCATTGATCCCCTATACTGACATAGAAGAATCAATGGTTTATAATATACCATCAGCCCATTACTTCCCTACGCCAGCATTATCTGGATCAGGTGATAAGGGTATAATCTCAGCCAGATGGCCATCAGCCAAATGGCACCCCCAGTAATGATATACAATCCAGTTATTCAATTTTCTCATACTTATATCTTTATCTCTTCAATTCAAAACCAGGTATGGCAAACCTTTTCTCTATCCTTCTGAATAGGCGGGTAAAGACAAGTACTAAAATCAGATAGATAAAGGCCACCAGCAGATATGTTTTAAAAAATTCATAGTTCCTGCTGGCAATAATCTTGGCCTCCCCCATCAACTCCGGAGCAGTGATGATATAGGCCAGTGAAGTATATTTCAAGAGATAAATAAACTCGTTGGTCCAGGAAGGAATAACCCTCCTCAGGGCCTGGGGCAGGATAACATAAAATATTCCCTGCCACCTGGTCATACCCAGGGATAAGGCTGCCTTTAATTGTCCAGAGCTGACCGATTGTATGGAACCACGTAAATATTCTGCCTGATAGGCTCCGCTATTTATGGTAAAACTGATCAGGGCAGCAGCAATGGGTGTTAACCTTATCCCATATACCGGTAAACCATAATATACTACAAAAAGCTGTACCAGCAGGGGAGTCCCCTGGATTAAACCTATGAATGCAGTAACTATACCGGAAATGAACTTATTACCATATACCTTTCCCAAAGCCAGCAATGTACCCAGTATTATACCCGCGATACTGGTAATGATGGTTAAATAGATAGTCACCGCCAGACCCCGTAATAAAGCAGGATAATTGGCCAGAAAGATGGTAAAATTCTTCTGTAAACCTTCCAGCAATGAACTCAGAAACATCATCTTTCACCTTCATTATATAAATCCGTTAATTTAAAGAGGAATTCCCTGGTCCTGGGATGTTCCGGACTGGTAAACAGTTTTTCCGGTGGCCCCTGTTCCAGTATTACTCCATCTTCCATGAAAATCAACTCATCTGCTACAGTACGGGCAAAACCCATCTCATGGGTAACAATCAGCATGGTCATTCCTTCATTGGCCAATTTTCTCATAACATTTAATACCTCTCCCGTCAATTCAGGGTCCAGGGCCGAGGTAGGTTCATCAAATAAAATGAGTTTTGGCCGCATGGCCAGGGCCCGGGCAATACCGACCCTCTGCTTCTGGCCGCCAGACAACTGGGCAGGATAATGGTCAGCAAAATTCTCCAGCCCTACCCGTCTCAACTCTTCCATGGCAATCTCTTCCGCCTCTTTTTTCTTCATCTTTTTTACCTTTGTCAGTCCAATCATCACATTACCTTTTGCCGTCAGGTGGTTAAAGAGGCCGAAATCCTGGAAAACAAAACCTATATTCTGCCTTACCTTATGGATATCCCTGGTCCTGGTAATATCAATATCCTCCAGATAAATATGTCCCTCATCAGGGGTAACCAGCATATTGATAAGGCTCAATATGGTACTCTTGCCAGTCCCGCTCGGACCCACTATTACCTTGGTCTCTCCCTTATCCAACTGAAAGGAAATACCCTTTAATACTTCATTATCTCCAAATCTCTTATATACATTTTCAACCCTTAAAAGATGTTTGCTCACTAAATTTCACCCTCTATTCCAAGTCCTGGTATCCTGTACTTTCTCTCAAATAGGGCCAATAAAGCCTTAATGAAAATGGTCATAACAAGATAAATAAAGGCCACTGTTAAATAAATAGTCATGGGATCGCTACCAGTACTGATAAAATAATGGCCCTGCCTCAATAATTCACTGACACCGATAGCATAGACTGTGGAAGTATCCTTTAAGACAATTGCCGCTTCATTACCTATCGGCGGTATAGCAGCCCTTACTGCCTGAGGAAGGATAACATAGATAAAGGCAGTAAACCTATTCATGCCCAGGGAAAGGGCAGCCTTCATCTGGCTTCCACTGACCGATAGAATGGCCCCCCTATATATCTGGGATTGATAGGCAGCTCCCCGCAATCCCAGAGCCAGTATTGATGAGGTAAAGGCTGGTATCCTGATCCCCGCTGCCGGCAGGCCGTAAAAGATAAGGAAAAGGATAACCAACAGGGGAATACTACGGACCACCCGCTCATATACAGAGATTATTCCCCTGATTACTCTATTACCATAAACCTGGCCAAAGGCCATGGGTAA
>LFRS01000090.1:7286-8708 GCA_001512435.1 Halothermothrix sp. DTU029
AGGCCTGTTGAATTACTTTAATCTTATCTATGACAAAACACCCTCTCCAGTAAATATACTTTATGCTCCTAGAATTTAAAATCTAAACAGAAAAAATCGGTTTAAAGTAATAATACTTTAAACCTTTTTATAGAGAATAAACTTTAATAAACTTTAAGGAATAAGTTTTGGATATTCTTAAATACAAAATATCTATAAAGTAACTAGCCTGTTATCCCTAAAAATATTTATCAATCAGTTTATCCATTGTTCCATTCTCTATGAGTTCTTCAATGCCTTCATTGATTAATTTAAGGAGTTCAGTATTACCTTTATCCACTGCAATACCATACTCTTCACCGGTAAAAATCTCTGCTACAATAGTAACCGGCCTGAGCTGGCTATATCTTTTCGCAACAGGAGTATCCAGTACGACAGCATCGATATTGCCATTAATCAAATCATTTATTACATAAACAAAGGTATCATAACGCTTAACCTGTCCTTTAAGAATTCCTGTATCCTTTAAATTTTCTGTAACCCAGAGGTCACCAGTAGTACCGGTCTGAACACCAATATTATGATTGCCAAAGAGGACAGTCATATTTTTATCGGAATCTTCCCGGACAATTACTGATTGGTTGGCTGAATAATAGGGTATTGACAAATCAACTACCTGTTGTCTTTCTTCAGTTATGGTCATGGCAGCTATGATAATATCTATATTCCCTGTTTTCAAGGCCGGAATCAGGGAATCAAAGCTCAAATCCTTTACTTCTACCTCAAAACCCTTTAATTTACCAATCTCTTTAATTAATTCAATATCAAAACCTACATACTCACCTTCTTCTACATACTCAAAGGGCGGGAAATCGGCACTGGTTCCCACTATATATGTCTTTGCCATTACCACATTGGCTGATAAGACCACCAACAAAACACTAATGATTAAAAGTAAATTCTTTTTAAAATTCATCTCATTACCTCCCGTTTCTACATGCATAATTTTTCAAGCCTGAATGTCGTTAATAAAATAAAAAAATATAAATACCTGTATAATTGCCTTTCCCTTTAGCTGCCTTTTAATTAATCCTTCAATGCGGAATTTGTATATTATGCATTAATCACTTATATATATTCTCTGCAATATAAAATATTCCTGCATTGAATCTTAAATATTTTCATAGCAAATAATAACATTTACCTGTATAAAAAAGATATTTCCGGGTAATATAAAAAAAATAAAAGATCCCTTCCCACAAGAAAACCCTGGCCAAAAAGCCAGGGTGCTTTTCTCTATTAAATTTATAATAAAATCTCTACTTCAGCATTCTCTCTCAGTTCCATTAAATAAGTCCTTAATGTTTCCATTTGTTTCTGATATAAGAGGGTACTCCGGATGTCTTCTTTACTCTCTTCAAGGCTTAAGGTTTTTGCTTCCTG
>LFRS01000090.1:8836-9246 GCA_001512435.1 Halothermothrix sp. DTU029
TATTTCTCTATCTCGGCATCAGAAACCTTTACTGAATTAACAATGCTACTCTGCAATTCATTGATCAGTAAAAGCATTTCATTTTGTTCCATAAATAATTTCTTATAATCAGCAAGGCTGCCTATACCCTGCATGGTTAGGATACTCGCAAACTGCTCTTCAGTAAGTTGATTCTGGGACAGGAAGTACTGATAATGCTCATTAAAAATCTCATCTTTCTGTTCATCAGTCAGGGTAATATTTTTCTTAACCACTTCCTCTTCCATCAGCTTGCGCATTATAATATCTTCCAGATAGGTTTTCCTGTACTCATTCAATAATGCTGTACCTGCTTCAGTTGACAATAATACCTGTAAAAATTGTTGATCTACCTGATATAATGAACTAATTAATCCATTTAAATCAATAGC
>LFRS01000051.1:0-206 GCA_001512435.1 Halothermothrix sp. DTU029
GCCCACCGGCTGGTAGCGGAAGTCCTGGACGAACTGGCTATCAGGGAAGAGACTATCGGGGTGGCCTCTGTTGGCTGTTCGGTCCTGGCCTATGAATATTTTAACTGTGATATGCAGCAGGCTGCCCACGGCCGGGCTCCTGCAGTGGCTACGGGAATCAAGAGGGTCCACCCGGATAAGGTGGTCTTCACCTATCAGGGGGATGG
>LFRS01000051.1:355-61226 GCA_001512435.1 Halothermothrix sp. DTU029
CTGGAATTTGTCAGGGAAGAGATGATGAAGATATATCCCAAGGGAGTTTACAGGAGGCTGGAGAAATGAAAGAAACTATACTTATTGCCGGTTTTGGCGGCCAGGGGATAATCTTACTGGGAAGGTTGATTGCCTATACAGCCATGAAGGAAGGTTATCAGGTTACCATGCTTCCTTCCTATGGGCCGGAAATGCGGGGAGGTACAGCCAATTGTACTGTAACTATCAGTGATGGAAAAATAGGCTCACCAATAGCAGCCTATCCAGATACCTTAATTGCCATGAACCAGCCCTCCCTGGAGAAATTTGCTTCTTCTGTGCGAAAGGGTGGCAGGGTTTTTATAAATTCCTCCCTGGTCAAGAAGGCTTTTGAAAAGCCTGGCCAGCGGGAGCTAATTCCCCTTCCGGCAAATAAGCTGGCAAGAGAGTTGGGGGAAGACAGGGTGGCCAATATGGTGATGCTGGGGGCCTATCAGGCCAGGACCAGTTTATTAAAGCTGGAAACTTTCAAAGCAAGCCTCCGGGAATTAATTGGAGAAAAGGGAGAAAAACTCCTGGCCTTGAATTATAGAGCCCTGGAGCTGGGTGCCAGGATTTAAATAAAGAAAAGAGGAGTATTCTGTAATAATAACCAGGTAATTGGAGCAATTGCCTGGTTATTGTTTTTCTGGCAGGAATATTGTAGGAAAAGACTATTTGCTTCAAGCAGGAATTATTAAAAATTTCTTGAAGATAATATCTAAAGAAAGCAGCTGAGAAATGGTGGGATTAATATTGCAGAAAATAGATTTTAAGGAATATATCAGTAGAGACAGGTTAGTGGGTTTATTTCTGGAACTGGTCCAGATTGATAGTGTTTCCAGGGAAGAGAGAAAACTGGCTGACAGGATTATCAGCTGGGCCAGGGACCTGGCCATAGATATTAAGGAAGATGATACTGGCAGCAAGATTGGCGGAAATGCCGGCAATCTGATTTTTGGCCTGCCCGGCAATAGCAGCCAGGCCGGGGTTTTACTTTCTGCCCACCTGGACCGGGTGGAGCCAGGCCGGGGTATAAAGCCGGTCCTTAAGGGAGAATATATAGAAAGCAGCGGGGATACTGTCCTGGGTGGTGATGACCTGATTGGTGTTGCTGCCATTATGGAAGCCTGCCGGATTTTGCAGGAAAAAGGCCTGGAACACCGGCCTTTTAAGGTGGTTTTTTCCGTGGCAGAAGAGGTAGGTTTACAGGGGGCAAAAAACCTGGCCCTGGAGGAACTGGCTGGCCTAAAATATGGTTTTGTTTTTGATAGTGATGGGGAAATAGGGTCAATTATCCACCGGGCCCCGACCCAGATAAAATACAATCTAAAGGTGAGGGGTAAGGCGGCCCACGCCGGGATGGAACCGGAGCGGGGGATTAATGCCATCAAGATGGCCAGTGCCCTTATTTCCAATTTGAGAACTGGCCGCCTGGATGAAGAGACAACAGCCAATATCGGAGTTATAAAGGGGGGTATGGCTACCAATATTGTACCAGACCTGGTGGAACTGGAAGGAGAGGTCCGCAGCCATTCCCTGGAGAAAATTAAAGATTATCAGGAAGAGATGGAAGAGCTGATCGAAAGGGTTAGCAGGAAATATAAGGGTTCTATAGATTGTGCAATTGAGCATCTCTATGATGGGTTTGCAATTTCCCCTGAAAATGATATAATAAATTTCATTGACCAGGTAAATAAAGAGATCGGTGTGGCCACCTCCTTAGTGACCGGTGGTGGGGGCAGTGATGCCAATATCTTTAACCAGAGGGGACTAGTTACCCTGAATCTGGGGGTAGGTATGGAGAAGGTTCACTCCACAGAAGAAAGGGTCAAAATAGCCAATCTGGAGCTATTGCTGCTCCTGATTTTAAATATTTTAACCATAAAGGATAATTAAAATGTATGAACTGGCTCTGGCAAGGGGTAAGGTAATTGAGGTTTACCAGGAGTACCCGGATATCACTTTTATCAAAGTAGAGATTCCAGGGGAAGAGCCCACCCGGGCTGTTAATTATAATCAGTTCACTGGTATGGTAAAAGAGGGTGATGAGGTCATCCTCAATACAACAGCTGTCAGGCTGGGTTTGGGCACTGGTGGCTATCATTTTGTATATTTTAATCTGACAGGCCTGGCTGGAGGGGAGATGGGGTTTTTCCCACCAGGACAGGGGGATTCAGCCCTGGACAAGCCCCTTGGATCAGCTGGCCATATTATGAAATTAAGGTATACCCCTTTGCAGTCCAGTACCCTGGCTGTGGAAGAAGAGGAGAGCCCTTACCATGAATTGATTAAGGATTTTGAGAGCCTGGAGGCCAGTCCAGTAGTTATATTACCTTTACATAGTTTGCTGGCTCCATTACTCATAGCCTATAAGGCCTTTTACCCGGATAAAAAAGCAGTCTATATCATGACTGATGGTGCCTGCCTGGCCCTGGACTTCAGCAACCTGGTCCGGAAACTCCAGGCAGAGGGTTTCCTGGATGCTACCATTACCTATGGGAATGCTTTTGGCGGTGATTATGAAACAGTGAATATCTTTACTGCCCTGGCTACTGCCAGAAAGGTTCTGGCTGCTGATCTGATAGTAGTGGGGATGGGTCCAGGTATAGTGGGTACTGGCACTAAATATGGTTTCAGCGGGGTGGAGAATGCCTTTATCGCCAAAGCTGTCAGGATCCTGGAAGGGAGAAGTATCCTGATTCCCAGGATCAGCTTTGCCGAGAAGAGGAGCCGCCATTATGGCATCAGCCACCATACCCTTACCCTCCTTGGAGACCTGATTACAGAACCAGTGGAAGTGGTTTTCCCGGAAGAGGCTCTTATAAGGGAGATAGTGGCCAGGAGTAAACTGGCAGAAAAGCATGACCTGGCTTTTTATCCTATAGAGGAAGTTAAGGAAATTCTGCAGGCTTCAGCCTTTCCCTTTCACAGTATGGGAAGGGGCCTGGCAGAAGATCCGCTTTTTTTTATAACAGCCGGCCTGGCTGTGTATAAATTAGAGGAAGAAAATGAGGAGGAAAATTGCAATGGAAGTGGATGAGATGAGCGTGGTAAGCAGCCATGTTTAAGGAGGTTTTTGCTGACTTACATATCCATATAGGTGCCGGCAGCAAGGGTGACCCGGTGAAGATTACAGCTTCCAGGAAGCTGAATTTTGAAAACATCCTACAGGAATCCCTTTATAACAAGGGTTTAGGGATAATCGGGATTATTGATTGTGCCTCACCGGTGGTACTGGCCGATATGGATCGTTTACTGGAAAAAGGGAAGATGGAGGAGTTGCCTGCTGGTGGGATTGCCTATGGAGACCTGGTAATCATCCCTGGGGTGGAAGTGGAGAGCAGGGAGGAAAATGGGGGCCAGGCTCATTACCTGGGCTATTTTCCTTATATGCGTAATCTGCGGGAATTCAGCCAGGTAATGGCAGAGTACATAAGCAATATTAATTTGAGTTCCCAATCCACTGGCCTGACAGGTAAAGAGATCTTTCAACTGGTGGAGGCCCATGGTGGAATCTTTGTTCCTGCCCATGTCTTTACCCCCCATAAGAGTTTTTACGGCCGTTGTTTTGAGACCTACCGTGACCTCTTTAGCCCGGAGGAGTGGGCCAGGATACCGGCCATTGAACTGGGTTTGAGTTCTGATACATACATGGCTGATTGTATTCCTGAGCTGGCAGATAAGACCTTTATCAGTAATTCTGATGCCCATTCCCTGGAGAAGATTGCCAGAGAGTACAATCTGCTCCGGGTAAAAGAATTGAATTTTAAAGAACTGGAATTGGCTTTATGGAGAAAAGAAGGGAGAAAGGTTCTGAAAAACTTTGGCCTGGATCCGGCCCTGGGTAAATATCACCGTTCTTACTGTGAAAACTGTAATAAAAGATTTCCTCTGGAATATCCTGTACTAAAGTGTCCAGTCTGTGGAAGAGAGGATATAGTTGTTGGAGTGAAAGACCGGATCATGGAGATTAGTCCTGGAAAAGAATCCAGTTCACCAGCCCACCGGGGTCCCTATATCCATCAGATTCCCTTAAGGGATATTCCTGGTATCGGGGAGAAAACCTTCCGGAGATTGCTGGACTCCTTCGGGACAGAAATGGATATAATTCACCAGGCCAGTGAGGAGGAGTTGTTAGAGGTGCTGAATTATAAACTTGTGGAGAGGATTATTAAGGCCCGGACTGGAGACCTGGAGATTGAAGATGGTGGAGGTGGCCATTATGGTAAAGTTATGGCTTAAGACACTCAGTACTACTTATAATGCATCAGGTGCAGCAGCAGCTGCCCGGCAGGGTGATGTAGTCATGATTGTTGATGTGATTGATATGTCTACTACGGCTGAGGCAGCCCTGGAGGCCGGGGCCATCAGTGTATTGGGAGCCAGCCCTGATCATCAGCTGGTGCCGGTTACTGTTAACCCGGAGAAGATCGGTTATTATGCCGGGAAAAAGGCTATCAAGCATGATACCGGTGTAATAATTGCTGCTGAACCCCGTCTAATTAATGATGAGGATGAAAGGCTCAGTGAGATACAACAGGTTCTGCGGGGTGTTGACCGGGCCGGGGCAGAAGTACTGGAGATTGTGCCCAATATTGGCCGGGAGGTGGTCCAGTTTACGGATTTTGCAGGCAAGGTTCTGGTTATTGTCAGTCCTTCGGGAGGCACCGCCTATGATGCTGCCTATAATTATGGGGCACCGGAGATTATTACCGGGACCGTTGCCAGGACCAATGAAAGGAATGGGAACTTTACAGCAGAGGATGCAGCCAGAAGGGCCATAGAAAGTGCCAGTAGATTGAAATGTGGTATTAGTGTAGTTGCAGCCAGCTCCAATTCCATGGAAGATATTCAGGCTGCCCAGTATATCTGCCAGTTAATTATCAACCAGGGATTTTTAAATATGGAATAGGGGGTATATCTTGTCCTCCACCTGCATAGTTATTTTAAGGGAAGGAAAATAGTTTTTTGCAAAAATCATTTCTTGCAGGGGGAGTAGGATGAATAGGTATATCCATGCCAGATTACCTGTCTTTACCTTTATTTCTATTATCTTTGTCCTGGGCATCTGTTTTGGGGCCATTGCAGTCAAGACAGTGGAATATGAGCTGCGCCAGGATATATTCTTTTATTTTAATAGCTTTTTAGAGGGTTTTCAGGAGATAGAGTATGAGGAGAAATCCTTGCTGGCAGATAGTATGAAATTTAATCTTTTAAATATCTTTGTCATCTGGTCCTTTGGTTTATCCATGATACTGATGCCATTAATCATAGTCCTGGTTTTCTTCAAGGGTTTTTTACTGGGCTTTACTGTCGGTTTTCTGGTCAGTGAGTTTAGTTTTAAGGGGATTTTAATGGCCCTGGCAGCTGTTTTTCCCCAGAACCTGATTATTATCCCCATCTATATACTTTCCAGTGTTATGGCTATTTATCTGAGTATAGAGATATTTAAGTATTACCGGGGAAAGTCAGCCATTAAACTTGAGGATCTGGCCATCTATACAGTGGAGATGGCTATCCTGGCTGGAATATTATTACTGGCTTCCCTGGTGGAGACCTATCTGAGCCCCTTATTACTTCGTTTACTAATTGCCTTTGTCTTGTAATTATCTATTACTACTGTTATACTAATAGTAACAAATATCGTTAAGGGGGTTTACTAATGAGATATAGACGGCTGGGTAATTCTGGTTTGAAAATCAGTGAGATTAGTCTGGGAAGCTGGCTTACATATGGTAATTCTGTGGAAAAAAAGCAGGCTATCAGGACCATTGATAAGGCTTATGAACTGGGGATAAATTCCTTTGATACAGCCAATGTTTATGCCCATGGAGAGGCAGAGAAGATTGTTGGTGAAGCCTTGAATAAATACCCCCGGGAGTCCTATGTTCTGGCTACCAAGGCCTTCTGGCCTATGGGAGAGGGACCCAATGACCGGGGCCTGTCCAGGAAGCATATCATTGAACAGGTAAACCAGAGCCTGAAGAGGCTGAAACATGATTATGTAGATATTTTTTATTGTCACCGCTATGACCCGGAAACCCCTCTGGAAGAGACACTGCGGGCCATTGATGATTTGATCAGGCAGGGTAAAATCCTTTATGCCGGGGTCAGTGAATGGACTGCCTATCAGATTGTAGAGGGCTTGAGGGTCCAGGACCGGTATCTACTGGACCGCCTGGTGGTTAACCAGCCTATATATAATATGTTTAACAGGTATATTGAAGATAGTGTAGTGCCTACAGTTCTGGAAAATGGAATGGGGCTGGTAGTCTTTTCACCACTGGCTCAGGGCCTCTTAACAGGCAAGTATAGAAAGGGACAGGCTATACCGGAAGACAGCCGGGCTGCAGATCCCAGGTCTAATATCTATTTAAAAGATAATTTAACAGAGGAAAACCTGGAAAAGGTAGAGCAATTGATGAAGATAGCAGAAGAAGTGGGGGTTAGCCTACCCCAGCTGGCTCTGGCCTGGATCCTGCATCAGCCAGGTATAACCAGTGCCCTGATTGGTGCCAGCAAGCCGGAACAGGTTGAAGAAAATGTCAAGGCAGTTGAGATAGATTTAAGCAGTGAGATACTGGACCGGATTGAAGAGATTATCGGCTAAAAAATAGTTAGATAAGCTGGTAATTCTGCGTGAGGAAATTATAATTAAGTTGATAAATAAGCCGGAAAAGATAATTATAGAATATAGGAGTAGAGAAAGGAGGTGGGAAGATTGATACATCCGATGTTGGAGAAATATGCCAGGGTCCTGGTAAACTATTCACTGGGACTTAAGAAAGGGGATACCTTTCTAATCCAGGGAGCCATGCTCAGTGAACCTTTAATTAAGGCTGTTTACAAGGAGGCCATTATTGCTGGAGCCCATCCTATTGTCATAACAAAATTTGAGGGCCAGGATACCATCTTCTATAAGCATGCTTCAGAGGAACAATTGAATTATGAATCACCTTTTACCCGTTATCTTTATGAAAAAGCCGATGCCCTTTTGAATATACTGGGCAGCTATAATACCAAAACAATGACCAGTGTTGACCCGGAAAAGATCATGAAGAGGAATCTGGCGGCAACAGAGCTGAGGGAAATCTTTTATCAAAGGGCGGCTGCAGGTGAATTACGCTGGAATATCTGCCAGTTTCCAACTTTAGCTGATGCCCAGGAGGCCAGTATGTCCCTGGAGGAATATGAAGACTTCGTCTTCCAGGCCTGTCATCTGGACAAGGATGACCCTGTTAAGTACTGGCAGGAATTTGGTGAAAAACTGAAAAAGATAGCAGATTATCTCAATAATGTGGAAGAACTGCATTTCTTATCAGAAGATACAGATCTCCGCTGCAGGGTTAAGGACCGGATCTGGGTAGCTGACCGGGGCAAGGAAAATTACCCTGGTGGTGAGGTCTTTACCGCCCCCATTGAAGATTCTGTAGAAGGAGAGATTCGTTTTTCCTTCCCGGGTATTTTCCAGGGCAAAGAAATTGAGGATATCAGGCTGACTTTTGAAAAGGGCAAGGTAGTTAAAGCCAGTGCTGCCAAAGGTGAAGAACTCCTTCACGCCCTCTTAAAAACAGATGAGGGAGCCTGCTATGTGGGCGAAGTGGCTATTGGCTGTAATTATGGAATTACCAGATTTACCCGGAACATGCTTTATGATGAGAAAATCGGCGGGACCATCCACCTGGCCATTGGGTCCAGTTATCCGGAGACCGGTGGTAAGAATAAATCCACTATCCACTGGGATATGCTCTGTGATATGAAAAAGGGCGGCTTAATTTATGCTGATGGTAAGAAGATTTACGAAAATGGTGAGTTTTTGATTTAGGAAGGGACAATTTTAATCTCTATAGAGCAAGACCAGGGTCTAAAACCCTGGTTTTCTTCTGAATTATTCTATCCTGTACTCATATTTTGCAAAGAGTCTTATAAAATCAGCCTTATCTTTTTCATATATTAAAAGATAGACTCTGTTGAGGGTCAGTCCCAGTTCCAGTATCTTTATCTGGTTTTCTCTTAAGATATTTACTGTATCAACAATATCTACCAGGATCTTATCAGGTTGATCGAAGCGTATTTTTATATAGCTTAGCTTTTTTGTTACTCTGTAGGCAAGGCCTTCTTCCTGGAGGATTTTTATTAGTTTAGCCAGTTCTTTTTCAGCAAGATAGATATTTAAAATACAGGAGGCAATATTAAGGTTAATCAGCTGTATCTTTTCTTTTTTTATCCGGGCAAAGAGCCCTCCTGTATTATCATTATTCAGTTGTACCAGGGCAAGATTATCGATAATATGATATGAGCATAAAATTATAACCCCTTCTTTCTACCTGATAATAAAAAATCTATTTAATCTAAAGAGCAGATCTTACTTTTTGTTATTATACTATGAGCCAGTGCTGGTAGATGTTAAAAAAAGACATTACTTTGTAATATTATGACAGGACCAGGAAAATTGTTCTTTTAGCTGAAAAAGCTTATTTGATAATAATCTTTCAGGAAAAAGGAAAATAATAAAGATGATTATAAATATACCCAGAAAAACCTTGAAATTGAATGAAAAAAAGGGTATTATAATAATGATTGAAAAAGTCCTATAAAAAAAGTATTATTTTTACAAAAAATAACTCTTTTTGAGTATATAAATGAATCAGGAAATATAATTTTACAGGAGGTTTAATATGGCAGAAATAAAAAAGATAGGAGTATTAACCGGAGGGGGGGATTGCCCCGGCTTAAATGCAGTGATCCGGGCAATAACCAGAACAGCAATACTTGAACATGGTCTTGAGGTAGTAGGTTTTGTTAATGGTTATGATGGTCTTTATAGAGGTAATACTATCAAATTGGATCTGGATTCTATTTCCGGTATTTTACATAAAGGCGGGACAATTTTATACAGTTCAAATAAAACCAATCTATTCAGGATGCCTTTTACAGAGAATGGGGAGACAGTATATAAGGATTTATCAGATGTTGGAGTGGAAAACCTGAAAAAAGAAGGAATCGATGTTCTGATTATTATCGGTGGAGACGGTACCTTGACCAGTGCCAGGGACTTCCACCGTAAAGGGGTTAAGGTAATCGGTGTTCCCAAAACCATTGATAATGACCTGACCTGTACAGATGTAACCTTTGGTTTTGATACAGCTGTTACTGTTGCTACAGAAGCCCTGGATAGGTTACATACTACTGCCGAGTCCCACCATAGGGTTATGTGCCTGGAAGTAATGGGCCGTTATGTAGGTTGGATTGCCATCCAGGCTGGCCTGGCTGGTGGAGCAGATGCTATCTTAATTCCCGAGATTCCTTTTGATATCAATAAGGTGGCAGAAAAGATCAAGGAGAGAAGGGAAGCCGGTAAGGATTTCAGCATAGTAGTTGTGGCTGAAGGGGCCAAACCAGTATCCGGTGAAATGGTTGTCAAGAGTGTTGTAGAGGACAGCCCTGATCCAATCCGGCTGGGTGGTATTGCTGAACAGGTTTCTGCAGACCTGGAAAAATTAGTGGGCCTGGAATCCAGAGCAGTTATATTAGGCCACCTACAGCGGGGAGGCAGCCCTACAGCCTATGACCGGGTTATTTCTACCAGATATGGTAATGCAGCTGTAGAACTGGCCATGGAAGGCAAGTTTGGCCATATGGTTACCCTAAAGGGTAATAATATTTCATCTGTACCCTTAGAAGAGGTTATTGGTAAGCTTAAACAGGTAGATCCAGAAGGTGAACTGGTTAAAACAGCCAGAGCACTGGGGATTTCCCTTGGTGATTAATAATATCTATAGGACGCTATTGACTAACTACTCGTTTCCGGGTAGTTATTTTTTTAAGAAGATATTTATAAGTATTTATTTTTCATGAAGAAAGTAATAATTTTGAGAAAGAAATTTGTCTTTGAGGGAGGAGGCCAGAAATATAGTGAAGAAGATTAATAGGGTTATTTTAATAGTCCTGGATAGTGTAGGTATCGGGGCCCTGCCTGATGCCGGGAAATATGGGGATAGTGGTGCCAATACCCTGGTCCATATAGGGGAGGCCATAGGAGGATTAAAGCTACCTAACATGGAAGAACTGGGCCTGGGGAAGATTGAGGAAATCCCAGGGATAGATGGTGGGCTGGCGGCAAGGGGCAGCTATGGCAAGATGGCTGAAGCCTCGCCGGGAAAAGATACTACCACCGGCCATTGGGAGTTGGCAGGAATAATACTGGACAGGCCTTTTCCCACCTACCCTGAGGGTTTTCCGGCAGAAGTTATTGAAGAATTTAAGAAGGCAATTGGCCGGGATATCCTGGGGAATAAGCCGGCTTCCGGAACAGCCATTATTGATGAATTGGGAGGAGAACATATGGCTACAGGAAAACCCATTGTTTATACTTCTGCAGATAGTGTTTTCCAGATAGCTGTCCATGAAGAAATAATTCCTGTAGGGGAGCTTTATGATATTTGCCAGAAGGCCCGGGAGCTGCTCCAGGGAGAACATGCTGTTGGACGGGTAATTGCCCGGCCCTTTATAGGCAGCCCAGGTAATTTCAAGAGGACAGAAAATAGGGCAGATTTTTCCCTGGAGCCTACCGGGATTACCATGCTGGACAGGATAATAGCAGGGGGCCAGTCTGTTTATGCTGTTGGGAAAATCAGTGCTATTTTTGCCGACAAGGGTATCAGCAGGAGCTGGCATACAGTGGATAATATGGAGACAGTTGATGCTGCCCTGGAGGCCCTGGAGGAACTGGAAGAGGGTTTGCTTTTTGTTAACCTGGTTGAATTTGATATGGTCCATGGCCACAGGAGGAATGTGGAGGGTTATGCCAGGGCCCTGGAGGATTTTGACGGGCGAATTCCGGAAATCCTGGCCAGCCTTGGGAGGGATGACCTCCTGGTGATTACAGCAGACCATGGCTGTGACCCTACCTATAAGGGAACAGACCATACCAGGGAATATGTACCCCTCTTAATCTATGGTGACAGGGTAAAAGAAGACCATAATCTGGGTATCCGGGAAACCTTTGCTGACCTGGCAGCCACCATTACAGAATTACTGGAGGTGGAACCTGTCCTCTTCGGCCAGAGTTTTGCTGGAGAAATACTTAAAGGGTAAGGAAGGGGAAGGCCGGTGGAGGGAGTCAGGCTAAGGGAGGAAGTTTCTTTCAGAAATAAAAAAAAGGGGAGGTTGGCAATAATGCGGGTTTATGATCTCATCTACAAAAAAAGGCAGGGGGAAGCCCTGACCAGGGAAGAGATTAAATTTTTGATTGATGGCTATACAGCAGGGGATATTCCGGATTATCAGCTCTCAGCCTGGGCCATGGCAGTATTTTTTCAGGGTATGAATGAGGAGGAAATTGCTGATTTGACAATGGCCATGGTGGAGTCAGGGGATATGCTGGATCTCTCGCCTATCAAAGGAGTCAAGGTAGACAAGCATAGTTCCGGTGGTGTGGGAGATACAACAACCCTGGTCCTGGCTCCATTGGTGTCGGCTGCCGGTGTGCCGGTGGCTAAATTGTCCGGCAGAGGCCTGGGCCATACTGGGGGTACTATTGATAAACTGGAAGCCATACCTGGTTTCAGGACAGATTTGGCCCTGAATGAATTTATAGAAAATGTCAATGAGGTCGGGGTAGCAGTAGCCGGCCAGACTGCTGATTTGACCCCTGCTGATAAGAAACTCTATAGTCTCCGGGATGTTACTGCTACAGTTGATTCCATTCCCTTAATTGCTTCCAGTATTATGAGCAAGAAAATTGCCGGTGGAGCAGATGGGATTGTGCTGGATGTAAAAACAGGGGATGGGGCTTTCATGGAAGAACTGGAAGAGGCAGAAAAGCTGGCCAGGACCATGGTGGAAATCGGTAAGAGATTAGAACGGAAAACTATCGCCCTGATAACAGATATGAGCCAGCCTCTGGGTTATGCCATCGGTAATGCCCTGGAGGTCAGGGAGGCTATCCAGACCTTGCAGGGAAATGGGCCGGCAGATCTGACCGAACTTTCCCTGCAGCTGGGAGCAAATATGTTGCTTATTGCCGGTAGGGTAGGAGATTTCCAGGAAGGTTATAACTTACTGGAAGGACTCCTGCAAAGCGGGGCTGCCCTGGAACAGTTGGGCAGGTTAATCCAGGCCCAGGGAGGGGAGGCCGCTGTTATTGAAGATGAAAGAAGACTGCCCCAGGCCAGATACAATGTTCCGGTCCTGGCGGGAGAAGAGGGCTATCTAGCAGCCATAAAGACTAAAGAATTAGGTTTATTGTCAGTGGAGATTGGTGCCGGCCGGGCCAGGAAGGAGGATGCCATTGATCCGGCAGTAGGTTTTGTTCTGGAGAAAAAGGTTGGTGACCGGGTTCAGCCGGGAGATACCCTCCTGGTTATCCATGCCAATAATGGGGATCTTGAAGGAATTAAGGAAAGGGCCAGGAAGGCCTTCCTGATTACAGCTGAAAAACCTGTCTTAACCCCCTTGATCCATAAGATAATAAATTAGTCATAATCCCCCCCTATGATTAATAAATATTTTAGTAGACATTTTCTTTAACTGAAGCTCTGGAGGGGGAGAGGGGTATGGTCAGGAATATTTTTAAGTCAGTTTTTTTCCTTAGCCTTATATTAATATTATCTTTTCAGCCTTTACTTGCCCAGGAGGCGGATTTTGATGTAAAGGCAAAGTCCGCTATCCTGATAGAATATGAGACAGGAGAGGTCCTTTATCAAAAAAATGCAGAAGAGGAATTGCCGCCAGCCAGTATGACCAAGATAATGACCATGCTTTTGCTGATGGAGGCCCTGGAGGAAGGCAGGGTAAAACTGGAGGATAAACTGGTCTGCAGCGAATTTGCTGCCAGCATGGGAGGGTCCCAGATCTGGCTGGAACCTGGTGAAGAAATGAGCCTGGAAGATTTGATGAAGGCCATTGCCATCGTATCAGCCAATGATGCCTCGGTAGTAGTGGCTGAGTATCTCTATGGGACAGAAGAGGCCTTTGTCAGGAGAATGAATGAGCGAGCCAGGGAATTGGGCTTAAAGAACAGCTATTTTTATAATACCAATGGCCTGCCTCCTGATAATCCAGATGTACAGGGCACTTATACTTCAGCCCGGGATCTGTCAATTTTAGCCCGGGAACTGATCAAGCACAAAAAGGTTCTGGAATGGACCTCGACCTGGATTGATTACCTACGGAATGGTAAATCGGTTCTCAATAATACCAACCGCCTGGTCCGTTTTTACCCTGGGGCTGATGGAATCAAGACAGGATATACCCAGGAAGCCCAATATTGCCTGACTTCAACTGCAGAGAGGGATGGCCTCCGTTTTATTGCTGTGGTTATGGGGGTAGAGGATTCAGTGACCAGGTTTGAGGAATCCAGGAAACTCTTAGACTATGGTTTTACCCTCTTCCAGCCTTTTGTAGTAGCAGAAGAGAAGGAGGTCCTGGAAATAATCAATATCCCCAATGGCAAAGAGGAACAGGCTAAAGGAATAGTGGAAGAGGAAATCATTGTCCCGGTAAGAAGGGACAGGGAAGAGGAGATCAGGAGGGTAATTGAAATAGAGAAAAGGATCAGTGCTCCCCTGAAAAAGGGTGATAAGATTGGTACAGTAAAGGTTTATCGGGGTAATCTCCTCTTGAAAACAGCAGATCTTGTTATTGACCAGGATGTAGAAAAGGCTTCCTTTTTCCAGATCTTCAGGAGAATAATCCGATACCAGATTAACAGTTTAACGGCTTTAATATCCTGACCTGGAAAGTCAGTTTTTACCTCTTAAGAAAGGAGTTTTATCCTCTTAAGACAGAAGTTTTTAAGAATAGACAATAATAGTGTCAAAACCTGCCAAATCTTACAAATTATGAGGCAGGATTTTTTTTTCTAATCAAGAATTATTATACTGAAATAGGAAGAAGGACGGAAAAAGGAGGACATATATGGATATTACCACAGAATTGGCAGGAAATACTTTGATTGTCAGACTCTCCGGGGATCTGGATATTGCCACAGTTTCTGCTTTCAGGGAAAAGGTTATTCCTGAGAGTGAAGAGGCGGAAGTGGAGGTACTTTTGTTAAACCTAAGTAAGGTTTCCTTCATAGATAGTACTGGGATAGGAGCTATCCTGGGCAGGTATAGGTTCCTGGAAAAGAAAGGTGGTAAACTTGTTCTGGTTGGTTTGAAGGCTCCGGTAAAAAGGATCATGAAGATGTCCGGAATACTGGAGATCATGCCTGAATATAGTAGTGAGAAGAAGGCTTTAAATGATATTGCTGAAGGGAGGATAGCCTGATGAAAAATCATGCCCATATTAGCATGTTAAGCAGGAGTAATAATGTTGGACTGGCCCGACTGGCAGCAGCTACCTTTGCTTCAGAACTGGATTTTACCTTAAATGAACTGGAAGAGATAAAAGTGGCTGTTTCAGAAGCAGTAACAAACTGTATCATCCATGCTTATCCCCTGGAGGAAGGAGTTATTGAGATAGATCTGGAGATAGCTGAAGACCAACTGATTATTGTGGTGGAGGATAAGGGTGTTGGCATTAATGATCTGGAGGCAGTTTTGCAGCCTAATTATTCCAGTAAAGAAGAACATATGGGCCTTGGGCTGGCTTTTATAGATTCCTTTATGGATAGGTTTGAGCTTAATTCAGAGCCTGGAAAAGGAACCATAGTGAAAATGTATAAGACTCCGGAAAAACTTAAAAAAAGACAAGAGGGTAATGTTTTAAATTAGAGTAGGTGGAGAAATGGATTATAATATAATCAATCTTCCTGATCTTGAGCTCCTGAGTGAGGAAGAAACTAGGCATTATATAGAGCTGGCCCAGCAGGATGATGAGAAAGCCCTGGAAAAGCTTGTGGAACATAACTTAAGGCTAGTCCTGAAACTTACTTATCGTTTTAAAAATTCCGGTTATGAGCTCCAGGATTTGTTTCAGATTGGGGTAATCGGCCTGATTAAGGCTGTAAAAGCCTATGACCTGGAGAAGGGTTTTAAATTTTCTACCTATGCTGTCTCCAGAATTATTGGTGAGATCAGGTTATACCTGCGGGATGATGGTATCATCAAGGTGAGCCGTTCCCTGAAAAAACTGGCCAGACAGATCCGGGAAAAAGAGGAGGAATTGAAAAAGGATTTAAACCGTTCTCCTACCATCAGTGAGCTTTCAGCAGCCTTGGAGGTCCCCAAAGAAGAGATCATCAGTGCCCTTGAGGCCAATAGAAGCCCGGCTTCCATTTACCAGACCATCACAAATGATAGTGGTGATAGTGAATTGTATTTGCTGGATAGTATTGGTACAGAAGAAGGGGAGGCAGAATTGAGCACTTTTGAACGGCTGGAATTGGTGGAACTGATCCGTAATCTGGAACCCCGGGATAAAAAGATTATATTCATGAGGTATTTTGAGGATAAGACCCAGCAGGAGGTTGCAGAGGAAATAGGAGTTTCTCAGGTTCAGATCTCAAGATTGGAGAAAAAGATCCTGGAGGAAATACGAAAATCTATATAGAAGAAAAAGACTTCTTCTTTTATTACCAGGTTAGGCCTGGTTTTTTTGTGCTAATGGAAATCCTGGATTTCCATTTTTTTTGTATATAAAAAGGTGGATTTAATAATACTAGATTTAGATTAAATAAAGGCCCTGTATACTAAAGGCCAGAAGAGGTGGTGGGAATGAGGAAGATCAGGGTCAGGGCTGTTTTTCTAATAGTATTGCTGGTTTTAATCTTGCTAGTCTTTTTTCTCTTCTTTCCGGGACTGAGCAATAATGTTCCGGCAGATGCATTTCAGATTTGAACAGGGGGAGACTGGTGAAAAACATCAATAAAACAACAGATGAATTTAATAAAATAGTCAAAAAAGAACAGCCGGCTGTTAATAAGGTCAGTAATTTTTTAAAGGCCTACCTGGTAGGGGGAACCATCTGTCTAATTGGCCAGATCTTCTGGGAACTTTACATGACTTTATTTGACTATAGCCAACAGGATGCCGAAACCATGGTGACCATTACCATGATTTTTCTTGGGGGTCTTTTGACAGGCCTGGATGTCTATGATGAAATTGGCCAATTTGCCGGGGCTGGTTCATTGGTACCGGTGACTGGTTTCGCCAATTCCATGGTGGCACCGGCCCTGGAGTATAAGCAGGAAGGCTTTATTATTGGTATCGGGGCAAATCTCTTTTCCATTGCCGGTCCGGTACTGGCCTATGGGATGGTTTCAGCTTTCCTGGTAGGTTTAATCAAAACCTTATTCTGAGGGTGATATTATGGCTGAAAAAACCAAGGGACAGACGCTTATCTTCAGGAACCCGCCCCATATAGTTGCCCATGCCTCCATTGTTGGGCCGGAGGAAAGTAAAGGCCCCTATAGTGAATATTTTGACCTCCACCTGGAAGATGCCAAATATGGCAAGGATAGCTGGGAGAAAGGTGAGGAAAGGATGGCAGCCAATGCAGTAAACCTCTCCCTTGATAAGGCTTCGGTCACTCCGGCAGATGTGGATTTGATGCTTGGTGGTGATCTTTTAAACCAACTGATTACTGCTGATTTTGTGGCCAGGGACCTGGATACCCCTTTTTTGGGTATCTATAGTGCCTGTGCCACTCTGGTAGAGGGCTTGACCCTGGGGGCAGCCTTGATGGATGGAGGTTTTGCTGATTGTGTAGTAGCCTTTGCTTCCAGTCATTATCAGACAGCAGAGCGGCAATTTCGCACACCCCTGGAATATGGTGTCCAGTACCCACCCTATAAGCAGTATACTGTTACTGGAGCCGGTTCCTATGTTCTCGGCTGGCTAGGGGGGGATGTCTGGATAAGCCATGCTACCCTGGGCAAGGTTATTGATCTGGGAGTTACTGATCCCAATGATCTGGGCTCCGCCATGGCTCCAGCGGCGGCAGAGATTATCTTACAAAATTTCAAGGACCTGAATAGGAGTATTAATGATTATGACCTTATTTTGACAGGAGATCTGGGTATTACCGGCAAAAAGGTCCTGACTGCTTTACTGGAAGAAGAAAATGTTATTCCTGAGGATAAACTCATGGATTGTGGTGCAGAGATATTTGGTTATAAGGAAGAGTATGGTTCCGGAGGTAGTGGTGTTGGTGCCTCTGCTACCTTTTTTGGCTCTGTCATTATTCCCAAAATGAAGGCCGGTGAATACAGGCGGGTCCTGCTTATTGGTACAGGTGCCCTATTAAGTGCACTGACAGTTAAACAGAAAGAATCTATTCCTGCAATTGCCCATGCCATTGTTGCAGAAAGGATTCCGGGAGGTTGATAATGGTGGGAATTTTTTTGAAGGCTTTTTTAATTGGCGGCTTAATCTGTGGTATCTGCCAGCTGATACTGGATAATACTGATTATACCCCGGCCCATATCATGGTAAGCCTGGTAATCATCGGCTCTGTCTTTACCGGCCTGGGCTGGTATGACCCCCTGAAGGAATTTGCCGGGGCTGGAGTAACTATCCCGGTTTCCAATTTTGGTTATATCCTGACTAAGGGAGTCCAGGAGGCAGCAGAAAAAGATGGTTTGCTGGGACTATTTAAGGGTGTCCTGGATATAGCCAGTGCAGGAATCAGTGCCTCGGTCATTATAGCCTTTTTTATGGCCCTAATCTTTAATCCTAAAGAGTGAGAGGTTATACCTGAATCCTAAAAAGTTAGGTGGGAATACTTGAACCAAGATGATTGGAATGTATATACATGAATGCAAAAAGTGAAATGGATATACCTGCAATCAAAAGGATGAGCTGGATATGGTTGAACCCAAAAGAGTGAAATGGGTTTAACTGAACTCAAAAGAGCTAAATGGATATTAGGGTCCAGAAGTGCTGCTGGAGAGAAGTGGCCTGAGTATAGATTTGCTGAGGTGAAATAATTGAACAATCCAATCAGGAAGAAATTGGATGAAAACCTGGAGATTCTGAAAGAGGTACTGGGTATCGGGGAGAGCTTTGATATTATTCTTAGAATTTTTGAAATAGGAGATAAAAAGGCTGCCCTTCTTTTTATTGATGGTTTTATAAAAGATGATCTGATCCTGCCTATCCTGAAATTGATGGAGACAGAAAGGGGAGAGCTTTCTGTAGATACCATTAAAAAGATTTGCAATAAGCGGCTCCCCTATTATGAGATGAATACAGTACAGGATCTGGACAAGGCTGTGCAGGAGATTCTGGCTGGACCCCAGCTCTTGTTGATAGATGGGGTAGATGAGGGGATAATCATCGATGGCCGTACCTGGTTAAGCAGATCACCAGAGGAACCGGAACTGGAGAAGGCTACCAGGGGGCCGGCAGATGGCTTTGTAGAGACCATGCTTTTTAATGTTAATGCTGTCCGGCGGAGGATCCGGGATGTGAATTTCCGGGCTGAGGTATTACAGGTAGGCAAGCGTTCCAAAAATGATGTAGCCCTGGTTTATATGAAAGACATAATTAACCCTGATCTTTTGCAGGATATAAAAAGCAAGCTGGAGAGTGTTGATATAGATGGGCTTCCCCTGGCTGATAAAACAGTAGAAGACATTATTACCGGTGGTACTATAAACCCCCTACCCCTGGTTAGATATACAGAAAGGCCCGATAATGTGGCTGCCCATATCCTGGAAGGGAATCTGGCCATTATTGTGGATAATTCCCCCACAGCCCTGGTTCTCCCTGCCCCCTTTATCTCCCATATCCAGACCCTGGAGATTTTCCGCAAAGGCCCTGTCCTGGGGGCTTATCTTTCCATCCTGCGGCTATTTGCCATTTTAATCTCGGTTTTCCTTCCAGCTGTCTGGCTGCTCCTGGCCAATAATAAGGAGTTTTTACCGGAATACCTGCATTTTATTGGGGTCAAGCAGGAGGGAACTGTGGGACTGGGTTTGCAGTTTATCCTGGCCAGCCTGGGTATTGATCTGATCAGGATGGCCTCTATCCAGACACCGGATACCCTGGCTACCTCCCTCAGCCTGGTCAGTGCCCTCCTCCTGGGAGATTTTGCTGTCCAGGTAGGCCTTTTTTCGCCAGAGGTAATACTCTATATGGCTGTAGCAGCCTTGAGTACTTTTTCCATACCCGGTTATGAGATGGTCATGGTCTTAAAGATGTTCAGATTTATTCTCCTGGTGGCAGCAATCTTCGCCAATTTCTGGGGTTTTCTCCTGGCAGTCTTCCTTATCCTGGTCTGGCTGGCCAGTACTAAATCCTTTGGGGTAGGTTATTTATGGCCAATAATCCCCTTTAATTATCAGGCCTTAAAGTCTTCCCTCTTTAATCAGACAGTACTGAATCTTTCCCATATGCGTCCTGCTGCCTATGGGACCAGGGATAAAGACCGGATGGTGAAAGAGGATGAGAGGGAGCAGGATTAACAGGATATAGATAAAGGAAGCATGAAAAAATGATAAAGAAAAGATAAATCAGAGTGAGATAAAGGTGAATTAAAGGTGTCATAAGGGTGCTGAAGGTAAGGATTATTGAGAAAGGAGTCATGCCAATTTATGAAAATCGGTATTCCCAGGGCTTTAATGTATCATTATTATTATCCGGCCTGGCAGGCGTTTTTCCGGGAATTAGGCCTGACTGTACTCCTTTCACCGGTGACCAATAAGGGGATTCTGGACCAGGGTGTGAAGGCGGCAGTTGATGATATCTGTTTACCCTTTAAAGTATATTACGGCCATGTTCTCAGTTTGCGGGATAAGGTGGATTATCTCTTTGTACCCCGTTTTATCAGTCTGGGGAAATATAATTTTATCTGTCCCAAGTTTATGGGTTTGCCGGATATGTTGCGGGCCAATATTGAAGGATTACCGGAATTAATTGATCCGGTAATTGATTTAAGAAGGGGTATTTTTCCCTGGAGGCAGGTTGCCTACAAAATAGGCCGGAAGTTTAGCAAGAATATCTGGGAGATAGAGAAGGCCTATAGAAGGGCCCGGGATAGTTACAGGCATTTTCTCCAACTGCAGAGAGAGGGATATGAGACAGAGGAGGCAATGCTCCTGACCAGCAGGAGGGGAAAAATCCCTGTAGGGGATAGGGAATTTGCTGCTGGCAGGGAAAGTGGCTCTGACAGCCATAAAGGCAGAGCTGGAGATAAGGCCAGGGGTATTAAGCTAGGGCTGGTGGGCCATTCCTATCTCCTGAATGATGCCTATCTGAGCATGAGGATAGTGGAGCGTTTGAGGAAAATGGAGGCCAGGGTTTTTACGGTAGAGATGTTGGCAGAGGAAGTCCTGGAAAAAGCTGCCCGGAGACAGGGTAAGCCGGCTTTCTGGTATTTTAACCGGCAGATCATGGGGGCAGCCTATCATCTCTTTCAGGAGAAGGAGATAGATGGCCTTGTGCAGGTGACTGCCTTTGGCTGTGGGCCGGACTCCCTGGTAAGGGAGTTAATTGATATCAGGGGCAAAAGGATCGGTATGCCTATACTGAATATAAATCTTGATGAACACAGTGGTGAAGCAGGTATCTTAACAAGACTGGAGGCTTTTGTAGATCTTATTGAAAGAAGGAGAAGAAAATGCAGATAACCTTTCCCCATATGGGAGATATGGTGGTAGCAGTGAAGGCCCTTTTTCAGGAACTGGGCTTTACTGTTGTTCCCCCTCCGCCAATCAGCAGGAAAACCCTGAACCTGGGGGTTAAGTATAGCCCGGAATTTGCCTGCCTGCCTTTTAAGATCAATCTGGGTAATTTTATGGAAGCCCTGGATAGGGGGGCAGATATGATTATCATGGGTGGTGGTTGTGGCCCCTGCCGTTTTGGTTATTATGCCGAGGTCCAGGAGGAGATCCTGCGGGAGATGGGGTATGATTTTTCCATGTATGTCATAGAACCTGGTATTTTCAGCAATTTGCGGAAAATTAGAGAAAGTTTTGGCCCGGTCTCTGCCAGAAAAGTCCTTTCCGCAGTAAGGCTGGCCTGGAATAAGGCTCTGGCCATTGATGAAATCTACCGCCTTGTTTTGCTCAAAAGGGCCAGGGAGGCTAAGGAAGGCCAGGTCAATAAATTATATGCAGACTTTTTAAGGAAAATTGATGAGACCATGTCAGTAGATAGGGTGAAGAGGATCAAGAGAGAGTATAGAGAGATCCTGGAAGATATGACAGGAGCTTATAAAAGGGGAATCCCCCTGAAAGTTGGCCTGGTAGGGGAGATTTACCTGGTCCTGGAGCCCTTTGTGAATTTGGAGATCGAGAAGAAATTAGGGGAATTGGGTGTTGAAGTGGAGAGGGACCTGTATATGACTAACTGGTTATTGAACTTCCTGCACCTGAGGAATGATGGAAAGCTTATTAAAAGAGCGGCCAGCAAATATTTGGACTCTTTTGTTGGTGGCCATGGTATTGATACTATTGGCAATACTGTCCGCTATGCCAGAAAGGGTTTTGATGGGGTTATCCAGCTGGGACCCTTTACCTGTATGCCGGAGATTATTGCCAGCTCTATATTACCTGCCGTCAGCAAAGGTGAGGGGATTCCGGTTTTAACATTTTTTTTTGATGAACATAGTGCTGATGCAGGTATACGGACCCGGCTGGAGGCTTTTGTGGATTTGCTGGAAAGGAAAAAAGTCCAGGCCAGGAAAGGGACAGGGTATAAGGGGGAGATAGTTTATGGCCAGTGATGGGTTTTATCTGGGTGTAGATGTAGGATCAGTAAGTACTGATCTGGCCTTGCTGGACAGTTTTGGTAACCTGCTGGAAAAGGTTTACTTGCGGACCAGAGGCAAACCGGTAGAGGTGATTCAGGAGGGTTTAAAGATACTGGAGGACAAATATCCGGGAATAGAGATTAATGGAGTAGGAACCACTGGCAGTGGGAGAAACCTGGCCGGGGTAGTCCTTGGGGCTGATGTTATAAAAAATGAGATCAGCACCCATGCTGTAGCTGCCAGCAAGATTATACCGGATGTCAGGACAGTACTGGAGATTGGGGGCCAGGATTCCAAAATAATTATTATCCGGGAGGGGATTCCGGTGGATTTTGCCATGAATTCTGTCTGTGCTGCTGGAACCGGTTCTTTCCTGGACCAGCAGGCTGCCCGCCTGGAGATCCCCATTGAGGAATTTGGGGATTATGCTCTCAAGGCCAAAAACCCGGTCAGAATTGCCGGCCGTTGTTCTGTTTTTGCCGAATCGGATATGATCCACAAGCAGCAGTTGGGTTATGAACTGCCGGAAATCATTGCCGGCCTCTGTGAAGCCATGGTGCGTAATTATTTAAATAATGTAGGTAAGGGCAAGGAAATAGAGCCACCGGTAGTTTTTCAGGGTGGAGTAGCTGCCAATGTGGGTATTAAGGCAGCCTTTGAAAAGGAACTGGGTTGTCCGGTCCATGTGCCGGAATATTATGATGTCATGGGGGCTATTGGTGCCGGAATCCTGGCCAGGGAGTATATCCTGGATAAAAACAAAAAAACCAATTTCAAGGGTTTTAAAATCAGTGATTTTGATTTTAAGACCAGCAGTTTTGAATGTGATGGCTGTCCCAATCATTGTGAAATAGCTAATATCTATGAGAACGGAAAACTCATTGCCCGTTGGGGTTACCACTGTACCCGCTGGGAGGCAGTTTAAGAGGGCGGCTCTTTTCTAATATTCTAATTTATGTTAGAATATTAATAATGGAAAGAAAAATCTACTGATATTTTATCTATACTGGATCATTGCAGGAAAGGAGTTGCTTATAATGTTGATAAAAAATAATAGCCTGGTCTTATTTCAGGGTGATAGTATTACTGATTGTGACAGGGATAGGGAGAATCCAGGAGACCTGGGGAAAGGTTATCCCTTACTGGTGGCATCTATCTTTAATGCCCTCTATCCAGAGAAGAAGGTCAGTTTTCTCAATAGAGGGATCAGTGGCAACCGGGTCCGGAATCTCAGGGAACGGTGGGAAGAAGACTGCCTGGCTTTAAAGCCAGATTATGTTTCTATCCTGATCGGGATTAATGACTGCTGGCGCCGTTATGATAATAATGATCCGACCAGTAGCAGTGATTTTGAAAGGGATTACCGTTATATCCTGGAGAAAACCCGGGATGAGTTGGGGGCTAAAATCATCCTCCTGGAACCCTTTGTTTTGCCATATCCAGCTGATCGGGAAAATTGGCGGGAAGACCTGGATCCCAAGATTCAGGTGGTCAGAAAGCTGGCCAGGGAATTTGATGCCATTTACATAGGCCTGGATGGGCTCTTTGCCGAGACTGCCAGTAAAGCAGAGCCTGCTTACTGGGCTGGTGATGGGGTCCATCCTAGCCCGGCCGGTCATGGCCTTATTGCCCGGGCCTGGCTCAACAGGCTTACAGGCCTGGATTTCTCCTGAAAAGGGAGGAGGATATTACCGGTGGAAAATAGTAGCCGGAAGGAATTGTTGGCTGCCTATTATGCTGCCACTCCAGAGGACCAGAGTAAATACCGTTACCAATACAGCCTGGTGGAGATAAAAAAGAGGGAGGAAGATATCTCCTCTTTATTGGCCCGGCTCCCTGGGGATGTTTTAAATTTTTTGGAGATAGCAGGGGAGCTGGCAGATAAGCAGGAGGTGAAAGCCTATTTAATTGGCGGTATGGTCAGGGATCTTTTCCTGGGTCTGGAGAACAGGGATCTGGATATTGTCCTTGCACCAGGCCCTGAAGCCCCGGAACTTAATCCTGATCTTGAAAGGAGAAAAGAGGCTCATCCTCCTGGCCTGGGAAACAGGGGCCAGGTTAGTAATCCTGAACTGGAAAAGAGAAAGGAAAAGGGGGATATACTGGAAAACTATCTCCGGGAACTGGCTGATGTCTTTCAGGCAGAATATAGCTATAATAGTAAGTTCAGAACTGGCAATCTCCTCTTACCGGCAGGCTTGAATGTTGACCTGGCTGAGGCCAGGAGGGAGTTTTATCAATATAGTGGTGCCTTACCGGAGGTAGAAGCTGCCGGGATTATTGAGGATCTATTCCGCCGGGATTATACTATCAATAGTCTGGCCCTGGTACTGAATAGGGTTGAATGGGGCTGTTTGCTGGATTATTTTCAAGGCCTGGAGGATTTACAGGAGGCCAGTTTAAGGGTTTTACATTCTTTCAGCTTCCTGGATGACCCAACCAGGATTGTCCGGGGGATCAGGCTGGCGGCCAAAACAGCCTTTTCTTTTGCCAGGGAGACTTCTGTCCTCTTACAGGAAGCCTTGACAGGAGGCGATTTCTCCCATCTTTCCCTGGAGAGGATTTTAAAGGAATTTGAATTCCTCTTTGCCAGTCCGGTTAATTCTAATCTTTTTAGTTTACTGCAGCAATATCCCCTTTTTAACTTGCTGAACCTGGAAGTGGGGATACGGGAGGGATTAGAGGAGGAACTGGAAAAACTGGAGTCTTATCTTGCTGAATTCCGGGAAAAGAATTATAATAGAGAGGAATGGGTCCTGCGCCTGGCCCTTTTTATAGGTGATGCAGGAGAAGAATTGAAAAAATGGCAGGTCAGGACAGATTATAAGGAGATTTTTCTGGCCTATGAGTCCTATCAGTCCCTCTTGCCTGAACTGGCTCAACCCCTGGCTGCAGATGAACTGGTTGAGAAATTAAAGCCGTTGCAGGATGAAGAGTTGTTAATATTACTGGCCAGAAGCAGAAATAAAGAGGTAGAAGAGAATATCTTAAGATATCTAAGAAAACTGAAAAATATTGGTTTGGAGATAACTGGGAAGGACCTGCTGGCTAACGGCCTGGAGCCTGGCCCAGTAATAGGGGAAATCCTGGCCAGGGTTTACCGGCAGCGCTTAAAGGGGAAGCTTAGCAGCCGGACAGAACAGTTAGCCTATGCCAGGAGCCTGGTCAGGGAAGTAAAGGGGAAGAAAGAATAAGAGGATGGGAGTGTTTTTGAATCTTGAATAATATTGTTTATTATATATTGCTCTTGCCGATTGGTCTGTTATCTATTTCTTTTCATGAATATATGCATGGTAAGGTTTCTAATATGCTGGGTGACCCTACTCCGGCTATAATGGGGAGGTTGACTCTAAATCCCCTGGCTCACCTGGATCCAGTGGGAGCTCTGGCCTTAATACTTTTCCGGATTGGCTGGGCCAGACCAGTGCCTGTTAATCCCAGATATTATGAAAATCCCAGAAAGGGCTTAATGTATGTAGCCCTGGCAGGACCGGCCTCTAATTTTTTTCTGGCTCTTGTTTTCGCTGCCCTCTTGCGCCTTTCTCTGATGACTAATTTCTTTGGTTTTTATTATCTTACCGGCGGGAATTCCACTATTATCTACCTGATTAGCAACATGCTTTATATGGGGGTTAGTTTAAACATTACTCTGGCTCTTTTTAACCTGCTTCCTTTGCCGCCCCTGGATGGCTCAAAGATCCTGATGGGGATTTTACCGGCCAGGTTCAGCCGTTATTTTTATAAATTGGAAGGGCCCCTTGGCCTGATAATTATTCTGGTCTTATTTACTTTTGATATTATCGGCAAAATAATTTACCCCCTTGCTAGTTTCTTCCTGAATATTTTGGTATAAAGGTAGGAGTATTATGGCATATGAACTTCAACTGGACTCTTTCCAGGGCCCCCTGGAGGTCCTCTATCAGTTAGTAAAGAAAAATAGGATTGAGATTAGTGAGCTTTCTCTGGCCAGTATTGCGGAACAGTATATTGACTATATGCAAAGGTTGAAGGAGTTTAACCTGGAGCTGGCCAGTGAGTTTATGCTTATTGCTACAGAATTGATGCAGCTTAAGCTCCGGACTCTCCTGCCCAGGGAAGACAAGGAAGAAGTAGAAGAAGAGGAAGGCCGCAACCTGGTGGAGAGGTTACAGGAATACCACTATTTTAAAAAGGTTTCTGAAGTATTAATGGGATATGAAGAACGGGGTAGCAGTTATTTTCAGCGGGCCCTTGAATTAGAATATTTCATCGATGAAGAGCTGGAAATAAACCTGGAGATGGACTTAAGTGATTTACAGGAAGCCTATAAACAGGCCATGGCTGCATATAGTAACAGGAGTATGGGAGAGGAAGAAACAGTTGACCGGGAATGGCAGGAAATCAAATTTGAGGATATCCGGATTGAAGATAAAATTTCCTTTATTATCGAAAAAATAAGCAGGTCTTCTGCTGTTTTAAAATTCAGTGACCTCTTGCTTGATAAGAGTAATCGGCTGGAGATTGTTGTTACTTTATTGGGGGTTCTGGAGTTAGCCCGTTTAGCCAAAGTCAGCATCAAGCAGGAAGAGGTTTTTTCTACTATAAGCATAAAATAAAGCTTTAGAAAAGTCAGGTGATAAAAATGGAAGATTTGCTTGCGTCAATAGAAGCCTTAATCTTTGCCTCTGATGAGCCGGTTTCTTTAGAAGAAATCAGCAGAGCCCTGGGGGTAAAATTTATAGCTGCCAGGGAAGCCCTGGATCAGCTGTGTACAGCTTACCAGGATAAAAAACATGGTATTTGTCTCAAGGAATATAATGGCCGTTATATTTTTGTAACAAAACCAGAGTATGCAAGTGTAATTAAAGAAATGCACAGAAAAAGGATTACCCGTTTAACCCCGGCTGCCCTGGAGACCCTGGCCATCATAGCCTATAAACAGCCAATAACCAGGGCAGAAATAGAGGAAATCAGGGGTGTAAAAGCTGAAAAAACCTTATTGACCTTAAGTAAATATGGCTTAATTGAAGAGATGGGTAGAAAGGAAAGTATAGGTAACCCGATTGTCTATGGTACTACAGAAAAATTCCTCCAGCATTTTGACCTGGAAGACCTGTCCTGCCTGCCAGAGGTCCTGCCTGAAGACCTGGAGCTAGTAACCGCTGAGGAGAAGGAAGGGGACGGGGAAGAAAACCAAGACCAGGCGGAGTAAAGGTAATAAATTTCTATTAATGGGGTATTAATAAGATTAGTCAGGAGTGATATGATGCTAATCTTCTTAATATCCCTTTTTCTATTGGTGCTTTTTTTTCTATTGACTGCCCTTAAGGTTCAGATCCAGTATAGGCTGGAGGGTCCAGGCTTTTTTTCTATCACAAAGGTGGAAACCTGGTTTGTTTTTGCCGGCTTATCCCTCAAGGTATCCTTATTGCGGAACCCCCTCCTCATCTTTTTCAGGAATTTTTTTAAGGAGATTGATAACTTTTTCCGGAAGATCTGGTCAGCAGATAAGAAAGGGGATATAGAAAAAGGTATTGGGGCCGGTCAAAAGGCCTTAAGGAGGTTGAAGGATTATCTCACCTTTTTCCTGGACAGGGAACTACTCCATATTTTGTCCAGGACACTGAAGATAAGGTGTCCTTATTTATTCTGGCGGACTGAATATGGCCTGGGTGATCCAGCCTATACAGCTGTCTTCAATGGTTTAATCTGGACCCTGAAGGGTATGTTGATACACTTATTAGATGACCTGGTTTATTTTGAAGATGAACTTCTTCTGGATGTGGAGCCAGATTTCCATGACTTCAATTTTTCAACTTCCTTCTGTGGAATATTTTTTCTTCCTTTGGGTAATATTATACTTACAATCAGCAGGCTTTTTCTGCATAGAATCCGTTCTTCCATAAAAAAGAGATTCCACAATGTAAACCAGGTGATCTAGTTATTATTCTTTTTATTAGGGCAATTATTCCAATTTATTATTAGCCTAAAGGAGATTATAGTAAGCAGCCTATCAGGAGCTTCAGGATAGAGAAAAGCAGAAAGAACTTTTAAAGTGATACTATTTAGAGTTTTAGATGGGGGAGATACAGGATTATGGGCGAACACCCAATTGAAAAATTAATGGATACAGCAATGAGTAATATTAAAAGCATGGTAGATGTTAATACCATTGTGGGAGACCCGGTAGAGACCGTTGATGGTACGGTGATTATCCCCATATCCAGGGTTTCTTTTGGTTTTGCTGCTGGTGGGGGAGAGATCAATAAAGCCAACAAAGGGAAGGATAACGGTGAAGACAAAAAACCCTTTGCCGGTGGTAGTGGAGCTGGTGTCAGCATTAATCCCATGGCCTTTCTCGTTGTTAGCAGCCAGCAGGTCCGTTTATTACCGGTAAATAATAATGCAGTGGTGGAGAGGCTGATTAATGTTGCTCCAGAGATTATGCAACAAATTGAGAAGATACTGGAAAAATACAAAGAAAAGCAATGCAAGTCATAATAATTACTGCCCCTTATTCATATACTTAAAGAGTAATAACTTCTAAAATAGGTGGGATAATCTTGAAAAGGAAGTTGTGCTTTTTAAGTATTTTTTTATTCCTTGTCCTTACTCTCCACATTTTTAATTCTCCTGTCCTGGCCAGGGGCCTTCCCCAGTTGTCGGCCAGGTCTGCTGTATTAATTGATGTGGAAACAGGCCAGGTCTTATATAATAAACACATGCATCTTAAGAGTTTTCCCGCCAGTTTAACAAAGGTTTTGACTACTATCATAGCCCTGGAAGAGGGGAATCCGCAGGAATTGGTAAAAGTCAGCCGGAGGGCCGCCTATCAGGAAGGTTCTTCTATATACCTGCAGGAAGGGGAAAAGATAAAACTCCTTGACCTCCTCTATGGGGTTATGCTGGCTTCAGGTAATGATGCAGCGGTAGCTGTTGCCGAGCATATTGCAGGCTCTATTGAGGATTTTGCTGTTATGATGAATGCAAAGGCCAGGGAAATGGGGGCTTTGAATAGTAACTTTATTAATCCCAGCGGTTTGCCGGATCCAGACCATTATTCAACAGCCTATGACCTGGCTATGATTATGCGGTATGCCCTAAAGAATGGTATCTTTCGGGAGATAACCGCTACCAGGAATAAGACTATTCCCTGGGCTGATAATGATTGGGGAAGGGGCTTGAGGAACCATAATAAACTCCTCTGGCAATATGATGATATAACAGGGGGGAAGACCGGCTATACCAGGGCTGCTGGCAGGTGTCTGGTAGCTTCCGCCAAAAGGGAGGGGCGGGAAGTAGTGGCAGTTGTTTTGAATGCTCCTGATGACTGGCTGGATGTCCGGAGATTACTGGATTATGGCCTGGAAGCCTTTAAAAAGGTCCGGCTTGTTGCAGAAGGTGAGCCGATTTACAGTTTAGCCTGGGAGAATTCAGATAAGGGGAAGCTGGATTTACTGGCTGCAAAGGCTCTGGAAGTCTTGATTCCAGAAGTAGGTGAGGTAAGGTTAAAAAAAGAGCTTTATTTAAAAGAGGATTTGAAATTGCCCATCAGGGAAGGCCAGCCTTTAGGGCTCTTGTGTTTCCGGGATGAAGATAAGGTCCTGGTAGAAACAGAGCTGCTGGCAGCAGAGAACCTGAATTATAATTCCCTCTTTCTCCGCTTCTGGCACTGGCTTAGAGAAAAAAGCAGAAACAGGGAAGGATTTTATTCATTATAACAGAAATAAACAATATAGATTAAGAAAAAGGGCTGAGGTGTTGGTTCATGGAGAGATTGCAGAAAGTATTGGCCCATGCTGGTATTGCTTCCAGAAGGAAGTCTGAGGAATTAATCCTGGCCGGCAGAGTAAAGGTAAATGGGGAAATTGTCCGGGAATTAGGAAAAAAAGTGGGAGCCGGAGATTATATTGAGGTAGATGGTAAGCCCATCAGGGAGGAAAAAAAGATTTATATCCTTTTAAACAAACCTGTAGGCTATTTAAGCACTGTGGATGATCCCCGGGGCCGGAGAACTGTTCTGGATCTCCTGGCTGATGTAGGTGGGCGGGTTTATCCGGTGGGCAGGCTGGATTATGATACCAGCGGCCTCTTGCTCCTGACCAATGATGGGGAATTGACCTATAAATTGACTCATCCTTCCTTTGAGGTGCCCAAGACTTATCTGGTTGAGGTGGAGGGGAAGCCCGGCAGGGAACTGGAGAGACTGGAAAAGGGAATAATTCTGGAAGATGGGCTTACAGCCCCAGCCCGTGTAGAAAGGGTCAGGACTAAGGGTAACAGGACTTTCTTTCATTTGACTATCCATGAAGGCCGCAACCGCCAGGTTAGAAGGATGTGTGCAGCCCTTGGGTATCCGGTCAAAAGCTTAAAAAGGATTAGGTTTGCCTACCTGGAATTAGGTGGTTTACCTGAAGGCCAGTATCGATATCTGACGGAAAAGGAAATAAAATTCTTGCAGGGACTTGGCTGAAAAGAATGCAGGAATTTTATTTTTTATACAGAATATATAAATGATAGTAAAGCTTGACCTATCCAGAAAGGATAGGTTTTTATCTTGTAGACTGGGGTGAAATTCAATGTTCCTGAAAAAAATAAAAATTGATGGATTTAAATCCTTTGCCAATCCTGTGGTAATAGATTTTCCAGCCCCTTTGACAGCCATAGTTGGCCCAAATGGCAGTGGAAAAAGTAATGTTCTTGATGCTATCAGATGGGCTCTTGGTGAACAAAGTGCCAGAAGCCTGCGTGGTGGCAAGATGTCTGATATTATTTTTTCAGGTAGTGCAGATTATAAGGCCTTGGACAAGGCCAGTGTGACCCTTTATTTTGATAATACAAAGGGGATCCTGCCTACTGCAGAAAAACAGATCCGGATCAGGCGGTCTGTTAACAGGGAGGGCCAGAGTGATTATTATATTAATGGCCAGGCCTGCCGTTTAAAAGACATTAGGGAATTAATAATGGATACCGGCCTGGGCAATGAGTCCTATTCTATTGTGGAACAGGGCAAGATTGATGCTATCCTGAGCTGTAAACCGGAAAAACTAAGGGGTTTATTTGAAGAGGCTGCCGGAATTGTTAAACATAAAAGCAGAAAGGAAGAGGCAGAAAAAAGGCTGGAAGAGACCAGGCATGATTTACAGCGGATTAAGGATCTGGTCTGGGAACTGGAAAAACAGCTTAAACCCTTGCAAAGATCTGCCGAGAAATTACAGAAATACAGGAGATACAGGGATGAATTGGAACAACTGGAGGTAAACCTCTTACTGGACCAATGGGAAGATAATGAAAAAATCCTGCTGGAGGGTAAAAAAGAAGAGGAAGCCCTGCAGGAGAAACTTTTTGCCCTGGAACAAAAGGTAGAAGAAACAGCTAAACTCCTGCAGGAAAAGACAGGAGACCTGCGCCAGGAAGAGGAGATAGTAGAAGAACTAAAAAACAACCTCTTTCTCATGCGGAGCAGGAAGGAACAGGCAGGAAACCAGCTACAGGTCTTGCAGGAACGGGAAAGTGGCCTGAAGAGAGAAAGTGAAAACTACCAGAGACAGCTGGAAAATATCCAGGCTGATCTGGCAAAAAACCGGCAAAAAAGCCAGGAGTTAGAAAAAGAGCTGGAGGAATTAGCTCTGGATGAAGATGATATAAATAAAAGGATGCTGGCCCTGGAGGAAGAAGTAAAGAAGATTAAAAATCTTATAAATGCCAGGAAAGAGGAGTTAGATAATAGGCGTGATAATATCCTCAGTGAGAATCTGGAACTCAATGAGCTCCAGTCAGAATTGGAGCAGAGAAGGGAAAAGGGCCGTTACCTGGAAAGGGAAATTGAAAAACTGGCCAGTAAGAGAAGGGGTGTTTCGGAAGAATTTGATGATAACCTGCTGGCAGCAAAGGAATTGCTGGAGCGGAGGGAAAAACTGGAGGCTGAACTCCTGCGCTGCAAGGAAGAACTTTCCCTTTATAAAAATAATATAGAGGAATTAACAGGAGAGATAGCCAGGCAGGAAGAAAAAATCCAGAAGAGCAAAAACAGCTATAATCATAAACAAGCCCACTTAAAGTTATTGCAGGAGATGGAGGCGGACTATGAGGGCTATTTCCGGGGAGTGAAAAGTATCCTGCAAAATCAGAAAGAGCTGCCTGGCATCAGGGGGATTATTGCTGATTTGATCCAGGTAGAGAAGTCTTATGAGCTGGCCATAGAAACAGCCTTAGGGGGCAGGCTCCAGAATATAGTTACTGAAGATGATCTTGCTGCCAGAAAGGCAGTAGAGTTTTTGAAAACAAATAAGGGTGGTAAAGCAACCTTTTTACCCATAAATATGGTCAGGGGAAGCAAGGCTAATGTGGAAAAAATGGGCCTGGATCAGTATCCTGGCTATATTGGTATAGCTTCTGACCTGGTTACTTATCCCCAGGATCTGGAGGGGATAATCCAGAGTTTATTGGGCAGAACCCTTGTTACAGAAGATCTGGATACTGCTGTAGAGATAGGCAAGAAAATTAAAAGCAGTTTTCAGATTGTAAGTCTAGAGGGGGATTTTGTCAGCTCCAGTGGAGCTATAACTGGCGGCAGCCAGGCCAGTAATAAGCCAGGGCTGCTGGGACGGAGCCGGGAGATAAATGAGCTGAAAGAGAATATGAGGGAACTGGAAGAAACCCTGGAAAGGGAAGAGGCCAGGGGTGCAGAACTGCAGAAAGAAAAAGAAGAGCTCCTGAGGCTGGAGAGGGAAAAGGAAGAAGAGATTAAAAACCTGGAATTTGCTAAAAATGATTTAAATAAGGATATAATAAATCTGGAAAAGGAAGGCAAGAGGCTGGAGAAGGAACTGGCCGCAATAGATAAAGAGTTTGAAGACTACCATGTTCAATTGGGGAAAAATGATAATATAGTACAGCGCCTGGAGAAGGAGTTAAGTATTATCAACAACGAGCAGTACCGGGAGAGAGAAGAGCTCAATACCCAGGAGGAGGAAATTAAGGTCCTGGAAGAGAAAGAAGAAGAGAAAAACAGGGAACTGACCGGGATAAAAATAGAACTGGCCAGGGTCTTCCAACAGAAAGATAGCATTAAGAGGGAAAAAGAAGGCCTGGAAAGTGATTTTGCCAATTATAATAAGCGGAAAGAGGAAGTCCAGGGGCTTTTGCTGGAGATTGAGGAAAAAATAAGGAATATTGCTGACCGTAGAAGAGAATTAGCTGAGCTGGAGGAGAGTATTTCTGCCGGGATTAAGGAAGTGGAAGCTGATTACCATAGTAAACGGGAAATATTAGAGGCCAATGAAAAGAAGCTGCTGGTCCTCCAGGAGACCTATAACAAGGATCTGCTGGCTTTAAACCACCTGAAGGAAGAGTATCACAAAAATACATATAAGATCAGCCGGCTGGAGGATAAGAAAATCCAGATAGAAGAACGTTTGCAGGAAGAATATGAACTTGACCCGGCCAGGGGTTATCAGAACAGGATCCGGATCGAGAATCGTTCCCGGGCCAGCCAGCGCTTGCGGGAATTGAAGGAGGCTATTAAAATTCTTGGGCCGGTAAACCTGGCAGCTGTTGAAGAATATGAAGAACTGAAAGAGCGGCTGGCTTACCTGAAATTACAACAGGATGACCTTTTACAGACCAGGGAATCTGTGGAAAAGGTTATTGAAGAACTGGAAAGGAGCATGAGCTCCCTCTTTTACCAGACCTTTGTTGCTGTAAAGGAGGAGTTTGAAAAAACCTTTCAGGATTTATTTAATGGCGGTAAGGCTGAACTGCGCCTGACCAGGCCAGAGAATCTGATGGAAACGGGTATTGAAATAGAAGCCCAGCCCCCAGGCAAACAGCTGAAAAACTTAACCCTGATGTCAGGTGGAGAAAGAGCCCTGACTGCCATTGCACTGGTTTTTGCCTTTTTGCAGGTTAATCCCAGTCCTGTTTATATACTGGATGAGATTGATGCCCCACTGGATGATGCCAATGTCAGGAGATTTATTAATTACCTGAAACATTATTCCCATGATGTCCAGTTTATCCTGATTACCCATAATAAGCTTATGATGTCAGAGGTAGATGTAATTTATGGTGTGACCATGGAGGAGAAGGGGGTTTCCAAGATCGTTTCATTGAGATTGGATGAAGAAATTGCCTGATACTGATTATAATCCTGAAACTGATTATAATAATATATAGGCCAATAAATTATATAAAAAAGGAGCACTGCTTATGTTGAATTTCTTTAAAAGAGATAAGGATAAAAAGACAGAAAAGCTTGAGGAAGTAGTGGAAAATAAGAATATAGAGCAGGCTGTAGAGGCTCCAGCCAATGAGAAGAAGAAAAAACAGAGTCTTTTTAGCCGTTTAAAATCCGGCCTGACCAAAACCAGGGATGGTTTTATAAATCAGGTGAGCAGTTTATTCAGTTCCTATACCAGGATAGATGAGGAGCTTTTTGAGGAACTGGAAGAGATTTTAATCCAGGCTGATGTAGGTGTGCAGACCACCATGCAATTGGTGGAAGAACTGGAAGAAAGGGTCGATGAAGAAGGAATCAAGGATCCGGAAGAATTAAACCATCTTTTTAGAGAACAATTGACTGCCCTTTTACAGACAGAAGATGGACAGCTGGACCTGGCTGAAGGGTTAAATATATTCATGGTGGTAGGGGTAAATGGTGTTGGCAAAACCACTACCATTGCCAAGCTGGCCCAGAGATTTAAAAATGAGGGTAAAAATGTCCTGCTGGCTGCCGGGGATACCTTCCGGGCTGCTGCTATTGACCAGTTACGGGTCTGGAGTGAACGGATTGGGGTGGGTCTTATTGCTCAACAGGAGGGTTCAGATGCAGCAGCAGTTGCCTATGATGCAGTCCAGGCCGCTAAGGCCAGGGAAGTGGACTTGTTAATTGTCGATACTGCCGGCCGTCTCCATACCCAGAAAAATCTTATGGAAGAATTAAAAAAGGTAAAAAGGGTTATAGAAAGAGAAGGAGAGGGCTGCAATATCCAGGTTCTCCTGGTCCTGGATGCTACCACTGGCCAGAACGCCATCAATCAGGCCAGATTATTCCATGAGGCCATTAATGTTGATGCTATTGCCTTGACCAAACTGGATGGTACTGCTAAAGGCGGGATTGTTGTTGCCATAAAGAATGAACTGGGACTCCCCATTAAATTGATTGGTGTAGGGGAGGCAGCAGAAGATTTACAGGATTTTCAGGCAGAAGAATTTGTGAAGGCTTTATTTTCAGATTAATGGAGATGAAATTATGCAGGTGGGTTTTTTTGATTCCGGTATTGGTGGACTGACAGTACTATATGATTCCCTACGTTTGCTGCCAGAACTAGAATACCTATATTATGCCGATATAGAGAATGTTCCTTATGGGACCAAAAGCAAAGAGCTGGTTAAGGAGTATATTTTTACTGCTGTGGATTTTATCATCAAGCAGGGGGTAGATGCCCTCTTGCTGGCCTGTAATACAGCCACCAGTATAGCTGTCAGGGAATTGCGGAGCAAATACCAAATACCTATTATCGGGATGGAACCAGCAGTAAAACCGGCCATAAGAAATACTAAAGAAAAAAGGGTACTGGTCCTGGCCACCCCTTTGACCCTGAAAGAAGATAAGTATGAAGACCTGGTTTCCCGGGTGGATCAGAATCATATTGTGGATTCTTTACCCTTGCCCGGGTTGGTGGAGTTTGCGGAAAACTATGAGTTTCATAATCCAGCAGTAGAAGCATATCTCCGGAAGGAATTAGCTGTATTTGACCTGGATAAGTATGGCACTATAGTCCTGGGTTGTACCCATTTTCTTTATTTCAAGAAAATATTCCGGGAGATTTTACCTGCCGGGATAGAGATTATTGATGGTAATGAGGGTACCATCAGGCACCTGGCTAAAACCCTGCAGGTTCCCCTGGCCGGGGAAGGGGCCAGGCCTCTTGATTTGCTTCCTGGTCAGGTTAGTTTATATTTGTCAGGGGAAAAGGGAGACAAGGAATTAATTGAGAAATATTTTGCTATTCTTGCTTAAATCTTGTTTTTTTCTGTGATATTTTTCTAAAATAATTCTTGTATTAGAATTATTATTGTGATATTATCTTAAAAAAGCAAATATATATTTATTAAATTATGTAGACTGGTGTTAAGGTCTTTTTATTTTTCTGTTACTATTTGTATTGGAGAAGGAAGGAGAAGTAACAGAAGGACGACTAAATTAAGGCAGTGAAGGAGTGAGTAGCTTAATGAAAAACCGTGTTAATGAATTGTTAAGCGAGGTCAAGGAGCCAGATTTAAAGGAAAAATATAGACAACTTATCCTGACATTACTGGAAAAGGGTTACTTTCCTGGTCTTGAAGGGGTGCCAGTAATTAAATCCGGCATCAGTCATATTGATGGGGAAAATGGAGTACTTACTTATAGAGGTTATCCTGTCCAGGAATTAGCGGAATATTGCACATATGAGGACATATATTATTTACTTATCCATGGTGACCTGCCATTACTCCAGGAAAGAATACAATTACGGAATGAGCTTTTGGCTAAAAAGGACTTACCAGCCAGTGTCAGCAAAGTTATTGTAGAAATGGATGAAGAATTACATCCTATGTATATGTTGAGTTCCAGTGTTTTATTACTACAGGCGGAAGATCAGGAATGTGCCACTGTAAATGATTATCAGCATAATTATCTGCGGGGATTGAATTTAATAGCAAAGCTACCCAGTATATTGGGTGTATTCCGTAACAAAGACCCGGAATTTGCTGCCGGAAAAGAGTTTGACTCATTTGCCCATTATTGTTTATATGTCTTTAACCCGGAATTGGCTTTAGATAAAAACTGGGTAAATGTTTTTGAAAAGATTTTAATCTTACATGCTGACCATACCATGAATAATAGTACTTTTTCAGTCAGGGCTGTTGCCTCTTCTATGGCCAGTATTTATGCCTCAATTGCCTCAGCTATAAATTCCCTCTCTGGTCCTTTGCATGGCGGGGCTAATGAGAGGGCAATCAAGATGTTCGAGGAAATCGGTTCTCCTGACAATGTGGAAGCCTATGTTGAAGAGAAACTGGCCCGGAAGCAAAGAATAATGGGGATTGGTCACCGGATTTATAAAACCTATGACCCCCGTTCCCTATACATGAAAAACAAGATTTTGCCCATGGTTTTTGGTGAAGACAGTATTATCCAGGTTGATGATGAGATGGTCAATCTTTATGAGATTGCCAAAAAGATTGAGCTGGTGGTCCTGGAAAAATTATCAGGAAGAAAGCTCTATCCTAATGTGGATTTCTGGTCTGGCTTAATCCTGAAAGCCATTGGTATAGAACCCGAGTATTTTACAACTATCTTTGCCCTGGGCAGGATTCTCGGTTGGGTTTCTCACTGGATTGAGCATATGGAGGTAAGGAACAAAATATTCCGGCCAGAACAATTATATAATGGCATGGCCGAAAGACATATTATCCTGGATCCTGGAGAAGAATCAGCCTCCACAAATAATGGAAATTAAATAAGACTTGCATGCTTTTCTACCTCTCCTGATGAATTTATTTAGGAGAGGTTTTTTGTTGGCAGAATTGCTTTTATTACTTGACAGAAATCCAGGTCTGTAGTAAACTAATTCCTGTTAAGTAGAAATGCTTGACAGGATATTGAGTTTGTAGTAAACTATTACTTGTTAAGTATAAATACTTAACAGAGGAAATCCTGGCTTCACCCTCTAATGAAAATCCAGGTATACTTTAAGGATAGCGTAGGTGGTCTAGATGTTAGATAAGGTTATTGAAATTGGCATATTGTTTGATTTTTATGGCAGCCTTTTGACAGAAAAACAACAGGAGGCCATCCAGCTTTATTATTATCAGGATCTATCCTTGAGTGAAATAGCAGAAAGACTGGAGATAAGCAGACAGGGTGTCTATGATCATCTACATCGGGGAGAAGAAGCCTTAAGGGATTATGAGGTAAAACTGGGCTTAATCCAGCGTTATAATCTATTGAAAAAAGAATTAGAAGATCTGGAAAAAGCCATTAATGATTATAAGATTGAAAATAAGGTTAAGAATAATTTGATTCAGAGGGTTGAGAAGATTAAAAAACACCTATAGGGAGGAAAATATAGATGGCATTTGAAGGGTTGGCGGAAAAGTTACAAAATACCTTCAAGAAATTGCGGGGAAAAGGCAAGCTGAATGAGAAAGATGTTAAGGCTGCTTTAAAAGAAGTCAGACTGGCCCTCCTGGAAGCAGATGTTAATTATAAAGTGGTGAAGGATTTTGTAAAGAAAATAGAAGAAAGGGCTGTTGGCCATGAGGTTATGGAGAGTTTGACTCCTGCCCAACAGGTTATCAAGATTGTTAACGAAGAATTGACTAACCTGATGGGAGGCCAGAAAAGCGATCTTGTTTTTGCCGCCAAACCACCTACTGTCCTTATGATGGTAGGATTACAGGGGGCAGGAAAAACGACCCAGTGTGGTAAATTAGCCCGCTTATTAAAGGAAAAGGGGAAAAAGCCCTTATTGGTGGCTGGAGATATCTACCGTCCGGCAGCGATAAAACAATTACAGGTTCTCGGAGAGAGGCTGGGGGTACCTGTTTTCAGCATGGGGGATGGGCAGAGCCCGGTGGATATTGCCAGAGCTGGTCTTAGCCATGCTAATTCTGAAGGAAATGATGTAGTAATTATAGATACTGCTGGTAGGTTGCATATAGATGAGACCATGATGGCTGAGTTAAAGGCGATTAAGGAAAATATCAAACCCCATGAAATATTGCTGGTTGTTGATGCCATGACCGGGCAGGATGCAGTAAATGTTGCCAGTAGTTTTGATGAAGCCCTGGGTATTGATGGGGTGGTTCTAACCAAACTTGATGGTGACGCCCGTGGTGGTGCAGCCCTGTCCATTAAGGCTGTTACCGGTAAGCCAATTAAATTTGTCGGTATGGGTGAAAAACTGGATGCCCTGGAGCCCTTTCATCCAGACCGGATGGCCTCCCGGATCCTGGGCATGGGGGATGTTTTAACCCTGATTGAAAAGGCAGAGGCTAATATAAATGCCCAGAAAGCCATGGAACTGGAAGAAAAACTCCGGAAAAATGAATTTACCCTGGATGATTTTATGGAACAAATGGAACAGGTTAGAAACATGGGTCCTCTGGAGCAAATCCTGGGTATGATTCCCGGTTTGGGGGGAGCAGGCCAGTTGAAAAATCTCCAGATTGATGAAAAACAACTGGACCGGATCCAGGCCATAATTAGTTCCATGACTGTTGAAGAGAGGAGAAATCCAGATATTATCAATGGTAGCCGCCGGCGCAGGATATCAGCTGGTAGTGGAACCAGTATCCAGGATGTAAACCGTTTATTAAAGCAGTTTAAGCAGACCAAAAAGATGATGCGCCAGTTAAGTGGTATGGCTGGCAAGGGTAAATTTAAAGGAAGAATGCCCTTTTTCCACTAGCTTGAAGCCTTAATTTGCCAGAAAAGAGCTATAATCAGGCTCTTAAAGATAAATTTTGAATGATTTTCTGGAAGGAGGTGAAGGTATGGCAGTAAAGATCCGTTTAAAAAGAATGGGTAGCAAGAGAAATGCCTTCTATCGTGTAGTTGTAGCAGATGCAAGAAAACCACGTGATGGTCGTTTTATTGAAGAGTTAGGTTATTATAACCCGACTACCGAACCTGCAACCATCAAGATTAATGAGGAAAAAGCCCTGGAATGGTTAAATAAAGGGGCCTTACCATCTGATACTGTTAAGAGTTTATTTAGAAAAGAAGGTATTATGGCTAAATATCATGAGCAGAAGTAAAGGGGGATTACTCCGATGAAAGAATTAGTAGAGACAATTGCAAAAGCAATAGTTGATAAACCTGAAGAGGTTGTTGTAAATGAAGTTCTGGGAGAGAAATCTGTTATTCTGGAAGTAAGTGTAGCTGAAGAAGACATGGGTAAAATTATTGGTAAGCAGGGGAGGATTGCCCGGGCTATCCGTACTGTTGTAAAAGCTGCAGCTACCAGAGAAGGTAAAAAAGTAATTGTAGATATTCAGGATAATTAGTCCCGGGGTATAACAATGAAGGACCAAGAGCTGATAAGGATAGGAAAGATTACCAAACACCAGGGTAATAGAGGTGAAATCAGGGTTTATCCACTGACAGATACACCGGAAAGATTTGAGTTCCTGGAAGAGGTTTATTTACTTAAAGGTAATCATGTGGAGAAAAAGAGGATAGAGGCCTATAGATTTCACAAAAATTTCGTTATCCTGAAGTTAGAAGGCATTAATGATATTAATGCTGCCCAGGAATTAAGGGACTATGAGGTCTGTATCCTTGAGGAAGACTTATTACCACTGGCAGATAATGAGTATTATATTGATGATTTAATTGGTTTTACTGTTTATACTCAGGAAGGGGAATTTCTGGGTGAAATCTCAGAGGTTATTGTTACTGGCGGAACAGATGTATTTGTGGTTAAAGGTGAGGAAAAGGATTATCTAATCCCGGCTGCCTTTGAACTCATTACTGAAGTCAATGAACTGGAAAAGAAGATGCTGGTGGATCCCATTCCAGGTTTATTGGAACTTTAGTAATTGAGCAGGAGGTAGTAACATGTTTTTTGATATCTTAACCTTGTTTCCAGAGATGTTTACTGGTCCCTTTGATGAAAGTATCATTAAGCGGGCCAGGGAAAAGGGAATTATAGAGATAAATTTAATAAATATAAGGGATTATACCACTGATAAACACAATACAGCTGATGATACTCCTTATGGTGGAGGCGCCGGTATGGTCATGAAGGTAGAGCCTATTTATCGGGCCTGGCAGGATCTCCACAAAAAAAGAGGAGAGGTTCCTGTAATCATGTTAAGTCCCCAGGGCAGGCCTTTAGACCAGGAATTGGTCAAAGACTTGAGCCAGGAGCAAGGCTTGATACTGCTCTGTGGGCATTATGAAGGGATCGATGAAAGGGTCAAAGATTTGATTGTAACAGATGAGATCTCCATAGGTGATTATGTGCTTACCGGAGGAGAGCTGGCTGCCATGGTGGTAGTTGATGCAGTAGCCAGGATGATACCTGGGGTACTGGGTGACCAAGAGTCCATGATTGAAGACTCTTTCTATAATGGCTTACTGGATTACCCTGATTATACCCGGCCCAGAGAGTTTATGGGTCTGGAGGTGCCAGAGGTTTTATTAAGTGGTAACCATGGAGCCATTGAAAGATGGCGGCGGAAGGAGGCCCTGAAAAGGACCTATCTTAGAAGGCCTGATTTATTACAAAAAAAGATACTATCTAAAGAGGAACTTAACTTATTGGAAGAAATAAAGCAGGAAATTGAAGGTGGAAAGAATGGCTAGGTTGGATGTAGAGGTATTTCTGGGTCTTATCCATTATCCCATCCGGAATAAAGCAGGGGAGATAATTACTACAACTGTTACTAATCTGGATCTTCATGATATCGCCAGAGTTGGTAAAACCTATAATATAAATAAATACTTTGTTATCAATCCTATCAAATCTCAGCAAGCCCTGGTCCGGAGGATGAAAAAATACTGGACCAGTGAATATGGGGCTAAATATATCCCTAACCGGAGTGAGGCCTTTTCTATCCTGGAGATTGCCAGCAGCCTGGAAGAATCCATTGCTATGATTAAGGATATCTGTGGCCAGGAACCTTATTTGGTGGCTACTGATGCTAATCCCTTTCCCAATAATGTTACTTATAGAGAGATGCGGGAGATTATGTATAAGTCAGATCGGCCCATTTATCTGATCTATGGTACAGGTTGGGGTTTGACAGAAGAGATGGTGAAAGCCTGTGATTATGTCCTGGAACCTGTCTGGGGCCGGGGGGATTTCAATCATCTTTCAGTGCGCAGTGCAGCAGCAATTATCCTGGATAGATTACTTGCTAAAGAGTGGTGGAATGAATAATAGTTTATTCTTCTGTATAATCTGTTAATGGAAGGAGGTTTATTAAGGATGAGCGAGATTATTAAAGATATTGAAAAAAGCCAGTTAAGAGACGATGTGCCTGAGTTTAAGGCAGGAGATACCTTACGTATTATGGTTAGAATTGTAGAAGGTGGTAAAGAGCGTCTTCAGGCTTTTGAAGGAGTTGTTATTAGCCGTCAGGGTACTGGCGTTCGCGAAACATTTACCATCAGGAAGGTTTCCCATGGTGTTGGAGTAGAAAGGATTTTTCCTGTACATTCTCCCAAAATTGCTGAATATAAAGTTTTATCCCGTGGTGATGTAAGAAGGGCCAAGCTTTATTATCTCCGTGAAAGAAGGGGTAAAGCTGCCAGAGTTAAAACCAAAAGGGAACCAAGAAACTAAGAGATATCTAAGATGGGGGCGGGAATTACCTGTCCCTTTTTAGATATTAACTATAGAAAATAATAAGGGGTTGTGTAAATATGATTCAATGGTACCCAGGACACATGGCTAAAACAAAAAGGATTCTGGAAGAGGATTTGAAATTGGTGGATCTGGTAGTAGAGGTACTAGATGCCAGGATTCCTTTAAGCAGTCAAAATCCTGACCTGACTGAACTCCTGGGGAAGAAAAAGAGGATTATTGTTTTAAATAAGATGGATTTGGCCAATACCCTTATCTCTGCCCAATGGAAAAATTATTTTGCCAGGGATTATCCGGTTGTTTTGCTAAATTCTTTGACAGGACAGGGGATGAAGGATTTACTGGCTATTATAGAAGGAGAGGGCAGGGAGATAAATAAGCTTCTCCAGGAAAAGGGGCGTAATAAAAGGGCTGTCAGGATTATGGTAGCAGGGATTCCTAATGTGGGTAAATCTGCTTTAATCAATATGTTGGCTGGAACAAAGACTTCAAAGACTGGCAATAAACCGGGGGTTACCAGGGGCAGGCAGTGGATTGTTGTCCGGGAGGATATCCAGTTACTGGACACACCGGGGATTTTATGGCCTAAATTTGATGATGAAGATGTGGGTTTCCGCCTGGCCTTGACAGGGGCTATCCGGGATGAGGTTTTTGATGAGGAAGAGGCAGCCTGTAAGCTGATTGAATACATAATCCAGATTGATAAGGGAATCCTGGAAAAGGCCTATAATATAGAAATTGATGAAGAAATAGAGATAGCCTATGATATATTGGCCAATATAGGACGGAAAAGTGGTTGCCTGATGAGTGGCGGCCGGGTTGACCGCAGCAGGGCTGCCAGCAGGTTGATTAATGACTTCCGGAAAGGGAAGTTAGGCAGTATATCACTGGAAGTACCAGGAGATGATAGCTAATGGATTGGCGGAAATGTACTATAAAAGAGCTAGAGGATTTGTTATTTGCCAGCAGTGGAACTGAAATAGATGAGGCCATGCTGGAAGCCCTGGATAATGATGAACGGTCTGGTGTCCAGAAATTACTGGCCAGGTACCGGACTATGGTCTATGAAGAAAAAGCCCGGAGAATGAGATGGGAGAAGATGAATGAATTTTCCAGGAAAATATATGCCAGGGGTTATCGCCATATTGTCGGGGTAGATGAAGCCGGCAGGGGGCCGCTGGCTGGCCCGGTGGTGGCAGCAGCGGTTATTCTGGACCCGGAAGAGCCCATTTATGGCCTGGATGACTCCAAGAAACTGACAGAGAAAAAACGGGAAGAGCTATATGAGATAATTATGGACAAGGCCCTGGCTGTAGCTGTAGGGATAGTCAGTAATGAAGTAATTGACCAGGTGAATATCCTCCAGGCTACCTTTCAGGCCATGAATGAGGCAGTTAAAAAACTCCCTCTGGTTCCTGATTATTTGCTGGTGGATGGAAATATGGAGGTACCTGGCCTGGACCTGCCCCAGGAGGCTGTAATAAATGGTGATCTCAAGGTTAATTGTATAGCTGCAGCTTCCATTATTGCCAAGGTAACCAGGGACAGGATCCTGTTGGAGTATGATCAAGTATATCCTGAATATGGTTTTGCCAGAAATAAGGGTTATGGGACCAGTGAGCACATCCAGGCTCTAAGGCTTCATGGGCCTACTCCCATTCATCGTTATTCCTTTACCATTGTTAATAAATACTATTTTCAGAAGGTACAGGATGCCCTACAGTTGGCCAGAAATAAAGAGGAGTTAAGGGAGATTGGCTACAGGATAGCTGAATTCAGCTTTTTTTCAGAAGAGAATTTGAATATTTTAAGAAGGCTTTATCAGGAAAGATATTATAAGGTTTCAGAGAAATAAGTTTTTAGAGACATAAGTTTATCAGGAAAAATAATGGCAGTTCGCGAAATCCTGCCTTATCAAAACTAGGGAGATGATTTATTATGAAATTAAATGTGAAGGAAATTACCAAACTGGCCCTGATTGCGGCCATCTATGTTGTAATAACCCTGGCTTTGGCCCCTATATCCTTTGGCGGCCTCCAGGTCCGGATCAGTGAAGCCCTGACTTTATTGCCTTTTTTTCTGGGAGCACCGGCAGCCATAGCTTTATGGATAGGTTGTATGCTGGCCAATTATGTCGGTGGCCTGGGGATTATTGATATAGTCCTGGGTTCAGCCTTAACCCTGATCGCTGGACTTCTTACAGCCAGGGCCCGTAATATGTATATTGCCGGTATTTACCCGGTTGCCATAAATGCCTTTGGTGTGGCCTTTATATTATATTATACCCTGGAATTGCCCTACTGGCTCTCTGTTTTACAGGTTGGAGTAGGCCAATTTATTTCTGTTTATATTATCGGCTTTCTTTTAGTTAGAATCATAAACAAGTATGATTTATTTACAAAGGATTAATTATTATTGTTTTATTATTGGTTTATAATTATATTATGGTGATAATTTTATAATAATTATTTCATAAATAATAACTTCATCATAATAATTCAGAATAATTAATTCAAAATCTATTTTATGATAAGGGTTTTATAAGTTTTATATCCAGTGGAATTAAAATAGGGGATGAAGTAAAGAAGATAATAACAAAACAGGAAAGGAGCAAGTGGATATGGCAGAGATTATTAACCCCATATTGAGAGGCTTTAATCCTGATCCATCAATTATTAGAGTGGGTGATGATTACTTTATTGCAACATCTACCTTTGAATGGTTTCCAGGTGTCCAGATTCATCATTCCCGGGATTTGATAAACTGGCGCCTGGTAAACAGGCCCCTGAAACGGCTATCCCAGTTAAATATGAAGGGAAACCTTGATTCTGGTGGAATCTGGGCTCCCTGTTTGACCTATCATGAAGGTATATTTTATCTGGTCTATACTGATGTAAAGCATAGTGGGGGTATCTGGAAAGATACGCCTAATTATCTGGTAATGACAGATGATATCTATGGAGACTGGTCTGATCCCATTTATCTGAATAGCAGCGGTTTTGACCCTTCACTTTTTCATGATGAGGATGGGCGGAAATGGCTGGTGAACCTGGTTTATGACCACCGGAAAGGGAAGAATACCTTTGGCGGTATTCTCCTGCAGGAGTATTCCCCGGAAGAGAAAAGATTGGTTGGACCTATTAAGAATATTTTCCGGGGTACAGAACTGGGTTTTACAGAAGGACCGCATCTTTACAAAAAAGACGGTTATTATTATCTCCTGACTGCTGAAGGTGGTACCTGGTATGACCATGCTGTGACCATTGCCCGTTCCAGGAATATAGATGGTCCTTATGAGGTTCATCCAGACAATCCCCTGCTGACATCAAAAGGAGACCCTTCCCTGGCCCTGCAGAGGGCAGGCCATGCTGACCTGGTAGAGACTCAGGATGGTGAATGGTATATGGTGCATTTATGCAGCCGTCCCCTGGCAGGAAGGCAGCGTTCAATCCTGGGCAGGGAGACAGCCATTCAGAAGATAGAGTGGAGGGAGGGCTGGCCTTACCTGGTGGAAGGTGGCAATAAACCTGCTGTAAAGGTTCCTGCACCAGCACTTCCTGAACAGAAATGGGAGGAAAGGCCTGCCAGGGATGATTTTGATGGAGAAGACCTGGCTCTTGATTTCCAGACCTTACGGATACCCCTGGGAGAAGATCTTTTGTCTTTAAAAGAAAGACCTGGTTATCTAAGATTAAAGGGTGCTGAAACCTTAAGTTCAAAACACAGGCAGAGCCTTGTGGCCAGAAGGCAGGAACATCATTGTTATACAGCCACTACCTGCCTGGAGTTTGAGCCAGAAAGCTTCCAGCAGATGGCCGGCCTGGTAGCTTATTATAATACAGAGATTTGGTATTACCTGAAGGTCTCCTGGAATGAAGATAAGGGCAAGTCCCTGGGGATCCTTAGCTGTAACCGTAATGATTTTGATGAACCTCTGGCTGAAGAGATTTCCCTGGAAGGAAGGGAAAGGATTTATCTGCGGGTCAAGGTAGATTATGAAAATCTCCAGTTCTACTATTCCACTGATGGGGAGGAATGGAAGAAAGTCGGGCCTGTACTGGATGCCAGTATTTTATCAGATGAATATGCTACTTATGATAAAAAATTTGGTTTTACCGGGGCCTTTGTGGGCATTTGCTGTCAGGACTTAACTGGCCGGAGGAAGGCTGCAGATTTTGATTTCTTTGAGTATATTGGCAGAGAATAGGAATAAAATAGCAGGTGTTACAATACAATATAATACAGGTATAAAAGCCTTGTTATAAAGAAAACCCCTCTTAAGCGGCCAGTAAAGAGGGGTTTTTGCTGGGAAAATATATAAGGTTCTCATTAAAATCTGTAAAACTGGGAAAAATATGATATACTTATATTAGTTATAGATAAAAATCATCTAAAGTCGTTTTATACTAAGGGGGGTATTGGATTGAAACTGGATTATTTAAAGAGTTTCAAGGATTTATTTGCTGATTATACGGAATTACGGTGGCAGGAAAACACCAATGTTTTTCTAAAATTGCTGAATGGTACTCTGATAGAAAATGGTAAAAGAACGGTGGGAGGTGTATCTGCCAGGGTCTATAAGGATGGCTTTTTTGGTTTTGCCTCCAGTCCCTTAAGTGATGCAGATAAAATTAAAGAGATTGTCAGAAAAGCTGGAGAGAATGCCTCTCTCCTGGCAGGCCTGGGCAGGAAAGATATAGGGAAATTAGCACAAGAGGGCCATGAGCTTATTAAGGATTTTAGTACAGTAAAAGCCAGGGTTTCCCGGAAAGAGATGATCGACTTTTTGAGGGAATTAGATAATTATACCAGGAGTAAATATAGTGACCTCAAGGCCAGTAACTTTGTGCTGAATAGCCTGGATATGGAGAAAAACCTGGTGACCTCTTTTGATACATATGCCTATACTATGGTTCCCAGAACCATCCTGGTAATAGTCATGACAATAGAAAAAGATGGGGTTATTTATGATTATTATGATGTAATAGGTGGCCTGGGACAATATGAGGATCTTTTTACTGATCCGGAGAATTTCTATGGCCAGATCGATACCATGTATAAAAGGCTGCGGGAGAAGGCAGAGGGGATTTACCCGGAGGCTGGTTATAAGGAGGTTATACTGGATTCCAGAATATCCGGTATCCTGGCCCATGAAGCCATCGGCCATACCACTGAAGCAGATTTTGTAAAAAGCGGTTCTATAGCCAGGGATTATCTGAATGAGAGGGTGGCTACTGAGATTGTCAATCTGGTTGATTTTGCTGCTGAATATGATAATAAGCCCTGTCCTGTCCCGGTCTATATCGATGATGAAGGGACCAGGGCGGAAGATGTGGTTATTATCCAGGATGGGATTCTCAAGAACTACATGAATAATAAGGAACTGGCCTTAGAGTTTAATACTTCACCAACTGGTAATGCCAGGGCCTATACTTTCTCTGATGAGCCACTGGTAAGAATGAGGAATACAGCCATTTTACCCGGTGAAAACAGCCTGGAGGAGATGATTGCCTCTATTGAAGATGGTTATTATTTCATTGATACAAATAATGGCCAGGCAGACGCTACCAGTGAGTTTATGTTCGGGGTTACTTTTGGTTATGAGATCAAGAATGGCAAATTAGGTAGGGCTATTAAGGATACTACCATTTCTGGAGTAGCCTTTGATGTTTTAAAAACAGTTAGCATGATCTCAAATGAGATGTATTGGTCCAGTGGGGGCATGTGTGGCAAAAAGCAGATGATTCCGGTGGGATTTGGCGGCCCTGCTATAAAATGCAAAGTCAATATAGGAGGTAAGTAAGATGGAATTACTGGATAAATGTCTTGCTCTGTTGAAAGAAAAAGGTGCTGATGAAGGAGAGGTTTCCCTTACTCATGTACAAAATGAAGAGATGGAATTAAAGAATGGCAATATAGATCTCTTAAGATCCAGGGATGAGTATTATCTTAACCTGAATGCAATCATTGAGAAAAAAAGGGCCAGTATCCAGATCAATAAAATTGATGAAGAAGCCATTGCAGAGGCTGTCAGCGAACTGATACACAATGCTGAAAATTCCCAGATAGATGAAGCCAATGGGGTTAGTGACCAGGTTCAGGAAAGGGATTTTAATAATTGCAAAGATAATTATGATCCAGAGCTAATGTATAAAAGATTGGAGAATTTTAATAAAGAGGTTATAGCTGCATATCCGGATCTGGTCCTGGAAGGGGCAGTCCTGGAGTACCAGAAGAGATACAATTATTACCGGAATTCAAAGGGTGTTAACCTGTCATCCAATCATGATAATTATTTTTTTAGTACAAGTTTTTTTGGCAGGAGGAACAGGGAAACCTCTTCCATGAATTATACCGGTATTGCACTTGAAAACCTGGATGAGGAGCTATATGAACTGGCCTCCCTGCCCTACTTGCTGCGGGAATCTGTTGAACATCTGGATGCCAGGATTATTGATAATAAAAAGTTTACTGGTGACCTTATTATTACACCAGATTGCCTGCGGAGCATTCTCTATTCCTTGCTCTCCCATTTAGGAAATGATATGCTAATTGCCGGCACTTCATATTTTAAAGACAGTCTGGACAAAAAAGTCCTGGACGGGAAATTTACTTTGAAAACAGAACCGGTTTCAGACCTTTTAGCAATTAAGGATTATTATAGTGGTGATGGAGTAGTAAACCGTAATGATTATATCTTTGCAGAGGGTGTTTTAAAGAATTACCTCCTGGATTTTTATGGGTCCAGAAAAACCGGTTTACAAAGAGGTCCTTCCCTGGGCAGCAATCTGGTGGTTGAGGCAGGGGATAAAAGTATTGCTGAAATGGTTGAGTCTGTAGAGAGGGGAATTATTCTGGCCAGGTTTTCTGGTGGCCAACCGGCCAGTAATGGGGACTTTTCCGGTGTAGCCAAAAACAGTTATTATGTTGAGGATGGAGAGATAAAGTATCCTATCAAGGAAACCATGATCAGTGGTAACCTTTTTAGTCTTTTCCAGAATATTATGGGGATCAGTAAAGACAGGATCAATTTTGGTTATTCTTTAATGCCCTTCCTCCATGCTAAGGAGATAGTCGTTTCCTCCAGATAAGCAGAAAAAATGGGCTTTTTTACTGAATTCTATGGCTGAAATATTTGACTTAATTCTTTCCTTCTGTTATTATATACATGTAATCGGGAAAACTGAATATTACCTCATATAATCGTGGGGATATGGCCCACAAGTTTCTACCAGATAGCCGTAAACTATCTGACTATGAGGGAAGTGTACTTAGGGTTCCGCATCTGTATTTTTTGTACAGGTGGCTGGTCCAAGCGGTACAGATATATCTTATATATATATTACACCGAAGGGATAAAAGCCCAGGCGGGGAGGTTCTACTCATGGCTAAATAAGTAGATTTTCCCGCCTGGTTTTTTTATTTTGAGGAGATACTTTTTTCTGACCAGGCTTATTTATAACGAAAGGGGGGCTTATAGATGAAAGTACTGGTCATAGGTAGTGGTGGCAGGGAGCATGCCCTTGTCTGGAAATTGGCCTGCTCCCAGAAGGTAAAAAAAATATATATAGCACCGGGAAATCCAGGAACTGGAGATTGGGGAGAAAATATACCCATCGAGGCACTGGATTTTTCTGCTTTAGCGAAATTTGCCAGGGAAAAGGGGGTTGATCTGGCAATAGTTGGTCCCGAGGAACCCCTGGCCAGAGGTATAGTAGATTATTTTCAGGAAAAGGGTTTAAGAATTTTTGGCCCTGATAAAAAGGCAGCCCAGCTGGAAGGCAGCAAGGTTTTTTCCAAAGGGTTTATGAAAAAGTACCAGATCCCTACAGCAGAATATGAGGTATTTACTGATCCTGAAGAGGCTATAGCCTATATAAAAGAAAAGGACTTTCCAATTGTCATTAAAGCCGAAGGCCTGGCTGCCGGAAAAGGGGTAATTGTTGCCTGGACTATGGAAGAGGCCCTGGAAGGGATTAATTCGATCCTGGTGGATAAGGTCTATGGTTCAGCTGGGGCCAGGATTGTAGTGGAAGAGTTTTTAGCCGGGGAGGAGGCTACTATACTGGCCTTTACTGATGGCAAAACCATTGTACCCATGCTGGCCTCCCAGGATCATAAACAGGTTTTTGACAATGACCAGGGTCCTAATACAGGTGGCATGGGGGCTTATGCTCCGGCACCTATTGTTGATGAAGCCTTGATGAAAAGGGTTTTTCAGGAAATCCTCCAACCTACTTTAAAGGGTTTGCAGGAGGAAGGTATTGATTTTAAAGGGGTATTATATTGTGGCTTAATGATTAAAGACGGGGTACCCAAAGTCCTGGAATATAATGTGAGATTTGGTGACCCGGAAGCCCAGGTGATTTTACCCCTGTTGAAGACTGACCTGGTGGAGATAGCAGAGGCTGTAATAGAAGGCCGTTTAGAGGAATTAGAAATAGAATGGTATGACCAGAAGGCCCTCTGTGTAGTAATGGCCTCTGGTGGTTATCCGGGAGAATATGTTACCGGGAAGGAAATCACTGGTCTGGAGGAACTCAGTGCCCGGGAAGATATCCAGGTTTTCCAGGCCGGGACTAAATTAGAGGATGGTAAACTCTTGACTGCAGGAGGCAGGGTCCTGGCAGTGACTGCCTGGGGGGCTTCTTTTAGAGAGGTTATAGAAAAAGCCTATGCAGGAGTGGAGAAAATAAAATTTCCTGATGCTCATTTTCGGCGGGATATAGGAGGAAAAATATTTAAAGATAGAGAAAAATATAAGCAAAAGAGCTTACGGGAGGTATGATAAGATGTCAGCACTTGTAGGTATTCTCATGGGTAGTGATTCTGACCTGCCGGTTATGAAGGATGCTGCCCAGGTCCTGGAAGAATTTCAGCTTCCTTATGAATTAACTGTTATCTCTGCCCACCGTAATCCGGAGAAGGTATTTCAATATGCCAAAAGTGCCGGAGAGAGAAGGCTGAAAGTAATAATCGCCGGAGCAGGAGGAGCTGCCCACTTAGCTGGTGTAATTGCTGCCAATACAGTCTTACCTGTGATAGGTGTTCCCATTAAAGGCTCTAGCTTGAGCGGGCTAGATTCCTTATTATCCATTGTCCAGATGCCTGGTGGTGTACCGGTTGCTACTGTGGGGATTAATGGGGCAAAAAATGCCGGCCTTCTGGCTGTCCAGATGCTGGCCCTGGCTGATAAAGCTTTACAGGAAAAATTGGCAGCCTATAAAGCAGCCATGACCGAGAAGGTAGATAAGATTGCTGCAGAAGTGGAAAGACTGGGTTATCAGGAGTACCTGCAGAAAAGGGGAAATTAATCATGTATGAACGGAATATTTTTGAGAATATTAGCCCCCTGGATCACCGTTATTCCCTGCCCGGGGAGGATTTTGAGCAATACTCCCGCTATTTATCGGAAAAAGCCAGGATCGGTTATCAGGCCCAGGTAGAAGGGGCCCTGGTAAAAGTACTGGCCAGAAGGGGCATCTGTTCAGAGGAGATTGCCCGGGAGATCCTGGAGGCCATAGAGGAGATCAGTCCAGAAGAGGTTTATGAGGAAGAGGGAAAAACCAGACACGATATCCGGGCCCTGGTAAATTGCATTCAGAGAAGGGTCAGTCCGGCAGCCAGGCCTTATGTGCATTTTACGACAACTTCTTTTGACATTGTAGATACAGCTAATTCCCTCCGCTTCAAGGAAGTAAGTGAAAAACTGCTTCTGCCGGAATTATATGAGTTGGAGAAAATATTAATGGAGATTGCCCTGCGGGAAAAGGAGACCCTGCAGATCGGGAGAACCCATGGCCAGCATGCTGTACCCATCAGCTTTGGTTTTGCCATGGCTGAATATGTGAGCAGGCTGGGTAACAGGATCAGGGAGATCCGGGAGAAGAGCCAGAGGCTGGTAGGGAAGATTGCCGGTGCTGTTGGGGCCTATAATGCCAGTTATCTTTTCTTTGCTGACCCACTGGAATTTGAAAAAGAGGTTCTGGCAGAACTGGGCCTGGAGCCTGCCACTCATTCTACCCAGATAGTTGAGCCAGAACCTTTGGCCGATTATATCCATTCCCTGGTTTCCTGTTTTGGGGTCCTGGCTAATCTCAGTGATGATATGCGTCATTTACAGCGTTCGGAAATCGGTGAGGTGGGGGAATATTTTGCTGCTGACCAGGTAGGTTCTTCTACTATGCCCCATAAGCGGAATCCCATAAATTATGAAAATGTTAAGAGCCTCTGGAAAAAGTTCATGCCTGGTATGATGACAGTCTATATGGACCAGATTTCTGAACACCAGAGGGATTTGACGGATTCTGCTTCCGGCCGGTTCCTGCCAGAGATAGTAGTGGGCCTCTTGATGGCAGTTAAAAGGCTGCAGAGGGTCCTGGCCAAGATGAGTGTAGATAAAGAGAATCTGAAGAAGAATTTTGAGCAGAATAAGGAGATGATAGTGGCAGAACCACTATATATCCTCCTGGCTTCTTATGGCCATCCCGATGCCCATGAAGCAGTACGGAGATTGACTCTGGAGGCAGAAAAACAAGGTTTGGCCTTGCGGGAAGTCCTCAAGGATCATGAGGAATTAAGGGGGTATTGGGAGAATTTTACGGAAAAACAAAGGGACTTATTGTTAAATCCTGAACAATATACCGGGATTGCTGCCCGGAAGACAGAGCTGGTTGTGGATTACTGGAAAAAAGAGTTAAGAATATAAGGGGGAATCAGCTATGGAGAAAAAAGAGTTAATGTATGAGGGTAAGGCAAAGATTGTCTACAAAACTGCTGATGAAGATAAGGTTATAGTAAAATTTAAGGATGTGGCAACAGCCTTTGATGGCAAGAAAAAAGGGGAGATTAAGGAAAAGGGCTTATTGAATACAGCTATTTCAGCTATATTCTTTGAGCTCCTGGAAGAGAAGGGGATCCCCACTCATTATCTAGAACTTATTGCTGCTGATGAAATGCTGGCCAGAAAGGTAGAGATAATTCCAATTGAAGTAGTAGTCAGGAATATTGCAGCCGGCAGCCTGGTGCGGAGACTGGGTTTTCCGGAGGGGGAAGTAATGGAAAAGCCGATTTTGGAGTTTTACTACAAGGATGATGCTTTAGGTGATCCCTTGATGAATGAATATCATATTTTTGGCAAGAAACTGGCCACAGCAGAGGAATTGAAGATAATCAAGAAAATGGCTTTTGACATTAATGAGGTCCTCCTGGCCTATCTTAAAGAAAAGGGTATAGATCTGGTGGATTTTAAACTGGAATTTGGCCGGGATAAGGAGGGCAGGATCTACCTGGCAGATGAGATTTCTCCAGATACCTGCCGCTTCTGGGATAGCGAAACTAAGGAAGTACTGGATAAGGATCGGTTCCGGAAAGATATGGGTAAAATAGAGGATGCCTACCGGGAGATACTGGCCAGGCTCCAGGCTTAAGGCAAAAAGTTTTTATTCTTGCTTTAGAGGGGTTAAATTAAAGGGACTTGATTGTTTTTGCAAGGCTTTTATAAGCGAATGCAAGGTATAATTCAGAATAAGGGAGCTGTTATTGAATGGCAGAATTCTATAATCTTGCAGAGGATAAGATGAAAGAGGAATGTGGTGTCCTGGGTATTTATTATCCAGATAAAGCCGAGGATATCTCTATACTGGCCTATCTGGGGCTCCTGGCTTTACAGCACAGAGGCCAGGAAAGTGCCGGTATCTGTACTAATCAGGGAGGCAGTTTTAAAATCCATAAGGGCATGGGCCTGGTGGAGAATGTCTTTAATCAGGATAAGTTGGCAGAGTTGAAGGGAGAAATGGCCATTGCCCATGTCCGCTATTCTACCAGTGGCTCAACTCTGGCGGCCAATACCCAACCCTTATTAATCAGCTGTATCAAGGGAGATCTGGCCCTGGCCCATAATGGAAACCTGATTAACGGCAAGGAATTAAGGCTAAGCCTGGAATCCCATGGTTCTATCTTTCATTCTACCCTGGATACAGAGGTTATTGCCCATCTGGTGGCGCGTTCTTTTGAGGATAATATTATAGGTGCCTTACAGCAGAGCCTGTATCAATTAAAAGGTGCTTACAGCCTGGTGGCCTTGACAAAAGACAGCCTCCTGGCTTGCCGGGATCCTTATGGTTTCCGGCCCCTGGCCCTGGGAAAATTGGGTAATGGTTATGTAGTTGCTTCTGAGACCTGTGCTTTTGATCTAATTGGGGCGGAGTTTATCCGGGAAGTAGAGCCAGGTGAACTATTGATAATCAATAAAGAAGGTATCAAAAGCATTAAGTATGCCAGTGAAAGGCCGGGCCGGTTCTGTGTTTTTGAATTTATTTACTTTGCCCGCCCTGATAGTCATTTTCTCGGGCAGAATGTCCATCTGGTCAGAAAGGCCATGGGCAGGGAACTGGCTGCTGAGATGAATATCGAGGCTGACCTGGTAGTACCGATACCTGATTCCGGTAATGCAGCTGCCCTTGGCTTTGCTGAGGAATCGGGAATTGATTTTTCCATGGGTATAATGCGCAACAGGTATATAGGCAGGACCTTTATCCAGCCAATGCAGGAGATCCGGGATTTGAAAGTTAAGATTAAATTAAGTCCCGTAAAAGAGATTATAGAGGGGAAGAGGGTTATCCTGGTAGATGATTCCGTTGTCCGGGGGACTACCAGTAAACAGATTATCAGCAGTGTCAGGGATGCTGGCGCCACAGAGGTACACCTGGCCATATCTTCACCACCAGTTAAAGAGCCCTGTTTCTATGGATTGGATACTTCCAAACGTAAAGACCTGATTGCCAGAGAGATGGGTCCGGAAGAGATAGCCAGATATATTGGGGCTGATTCTTTAACCTATCTTAGCCATGAAGGCCTTTTGAAATCTATTAATACAGAAAAAACAGGCCTTTGTACAGCCTGTTTTACCGGAGAATATCCTATAGAAGTAAAGAATAATTAAGGGGGGAAGGGGTATGGGCTTAAATTATAGTGATGCCGGGGTAAATATAGATGCCGGAAATCAATTTGTAAAAAAGATTAAAAAGGATGTAGAGGAAACCTTTAGTCCGGCAGTTTTAACGGGAATTGGTGGCTTTGGTGCCTTATATGCACCAGACCTGGCTGCTTATAAGGAGCCGGTTTTTGTTTCCGGTACTGATGGTGTCGGGACAAAACTGAAGATTGCCTTTCAGATGGATAAACATGATACTATAGGTATAGACCTGGTTGCCATGTGTGTTAATGATATCCTGACAGCCGGGGCCAGGCCGCTCTTTTTCCTGGATTACCTGGCTACTGAGAAACTGGATGTAGAAAAGGCTTCAGCTATTGTTTCCGGAATTGCCAGGGCCTGTAAGGAAGCTGGCTGCTCTCTGATTGGAGGCGAGACTGCAGAAATGCCTGGTTTATACCAGTCTGGGGAGTATGATCTGGCTGGTTTTGCCGTAGGTATTGTGGACAGGGAGAAGATGATTACCGGGGAAAGGATAAAAGCCGGGGATAAGATAATTGGCCTGGCATCCAGCGGCTTCCATAGCAATGGCTATTCCCTGGTCCGGAAGGTATTCCTGGAAAAGGCAGGCCTGAAGTTGGATGAGCCTCTGGGAGAAGGAGGAGAATCCCTTGGTGAAATTCTTTTACGGCCTACCAGGATTTATGTCCAGACAATTTTAAAACTGATTGAGGATTTTGATATTAAGGGTCTGGCCCATATTACCGGGGGAGGGCTCCTGGAGAATGTTCCCCGGATTTTTGCGAAAGGTTTGACTGCCAGGATAGAAAAGGATAGCTGGCCGGTAGATAAGGTGTTCAGGGAATTGCAGAACCTGGGCGGGATAGCAGACCAGGAGATGTACCGGACTTTTAATATGGGTATTGGAATGGTAGTAATCGTGAAGGAAGAAGAGGCTGCAGACTTCCTGGAAGCAGCCCGCGGACTGGGAGAAGAGGCTTATCTTATTGGAGAGATAAGCCAGGGAGATGCAGGGATTATTATCGAGTAGTTATTGCATTGATTTGCTGGCTGGGGAAGATTACTTATCTACAGATAGAGGTGTTGGAAGGATGTTAAAAATTGGAGTACTGGTCTCCGGTAATGGGAGTAATCTCCAGGCTATTATTGATAAAATAGAAGCCGGAGAAATCCAGGCTGAGATAAGTATTGTTATCAGTGACCGGGAAGAGGCCTTTGCTTTAAAGAGGGCTGCCAGACACGGGATAGAAAACAGGTACATAGAGCCGGGAAGTTTTAATAGCAAAAGAGAATATGAGGAAAAATTGGTACAGCTTTTCAGGGAAAAAGAAGTAGACCTGGTGGTTATGGCAGGCTTTATGCGGATTCTTGGCCCATATTTTATAGGAGAGTACAGGCAGCGGATTATGAATATCCACCCTTCCCTCCTTCCTGCTTTTCCTGGTTTACGGCCACAGCTGCAGGCCCTGGAACATGGGGTAAAGGTAAGTGGTTGTACAGTGCACTTTGCCGATGAAGGCATGGATACAGGACCAATTATTCTACAGGGAGTGGTCCCTGTACTGGATGATGATACAGAAGAAAGTCTAAGTGGCCGGATTTTAGAGAAAGAACATGAGCTCTATCCAGAGGCTATTAGACTCTATAGTGAAGGCAGGTTAAAGATTGAAGGCAGGAAGGTCAGGATTTTATAAAGAGCAGGATATTATAGATTTCTTACTTTACTATACTCTTTGCGGAGAGGAATAATATTTTGGTGTAAATGTTTAATTGAGAAAGGAGAGAGAAACAATGGCCAGGATAAAAAGGGCCTTGCTCAGTGTTTCCAATAAAGAAGGAATTGTTGATTTTGCCCGGGAGCTGGAAAACCTGGGTATTGAGATAATTTCAACAGGGGGTACCTATAGATTATTGGCAGAGGCTGGAGTAAGGGTTATTCCCATAAATGAGGTGACCGGTTTTCCGGAGATGATGGATGGACGGGTCAAGACACTGCATCCCAGGATCCATGCCGGTATACTGGCTCTAAGGGATAAGGGAGAACATCTGGCAGAGTTGAGAGAACAGGGTATAGAAACTATTGATCTGGTGGTCTGTAATCTCTATCCCTTTGCTGAGACCATTGCCAGAGAAGGTGTGACCCTGGCAGAAGCCGTTGAGAATATAGATATTGGCGGCCCTACCATGATCCGGGCTGCTGCCAAAAACTTTAAGGATGTTGCAGTAGTTGTAAGCCCGGCTGATTATGCTGATATTATCAAAGAATTAAAGGATAATGACTCAACCCTCAGTGAGGAGTTAACTCTGAAACTGGCTTATAAGGCTTTCCGGCATACAGCAGAATATGATTACTTGATCCAGGATTATTTGAATAAACTTGTCCATAAGACAGAGGAAGGAGACTTCCCTGAAATATTACTGGATAAATACCAGAAAAAATTTGACCTCCGCTATGGAGAGAATCCACACCAGAAAGCAGTATTCTATCAGGAACTGGAGGAAAGTGAACCCTCTGTCACAAGTGCCAGACAGCTTTATGGGAAAGAGCTGTCCTTTAACAATATAAATGACAGTAATGGTGCCCTGGAATTGGTGAAGGAATTTACCGATATTCCAGCAGTAGCTATAATAAAACATGCCAATCCCTGTGGTATGGCAACAGGAAGCAGCCTGCTGGAGGCATACAGGAAAGCCTATGAGGGGGATCCCCTCTCTGCCTATGGAGGTATCATTGCTTTAAATGAACCGGTTACAGAAGAAGTAGCCAGAGAGATTGCCGGAGAAAACAGGTTTTTTGAAGTCATTATTGCTCCAGCTTATTCGGAAGAAGCCCTGGAGATTCTGAAAAACCGCTGGAAAAATATCAGAATCCTGGAAACAGGAGCTTTGTTTATAAACCGGGATAAGCCAGGTTATGATATGAAAAAGGTAGTTGGAGGTTTACTGGTCCAGGAGAGAGACTTATATGTCTTAAAGAAGGAGGATCTGCAGACTGTTACCAGGGTTAAGCCAACAGAAGAACAGCTGAAGGACCTGCTTTTTGCCTGGAAGGTGGTAAAACATGTTAAATCCAATGCTATTGTTATGGCTAAAGATGGCATGATAACCGGTGTTGGAGCAGGACAGATGAGCCGGGTGGATTCCATGATTATTGCCGGTGAAAAGTCTGCCGGCAGACAGGAAGGCGGGGTAGTGGCCTCAGATGCCTTTTTCCCCTTCCCTGATGCAATAGAAGAGGCGGCCAGGAAGGGTATTAAAGCCATTATCCAACCTGGTGGTTCTATCAGGGATGCTGAAGTAATAGAGATGGCAGATAAGTATGGGATAGCCATGGTCTTTACAGGAGTAAGACACTTTAAACACTAGTTTTTTAACATAAAGATTTATAAATCCCCCAGTATATTCTTGTAATATATACTGGGGGCTTTTCTTTTGCAAAAAAAGAAAAACACAAGAAAAAAAGGATAATATGGAAAAATCAAGAATAATATAACAGGTAAAAAATAAGAAAATATGTCAGATAAGCAAAAAAGCAGGGTTGATCTTGATGAATAAGAGAGAATTAGGTAAATATGGTGAGGAAAAGGCTATAGAATACTTAGAAAAAAAGGGTTACGAAATCATTGCCAGGAATTACAGGACTGGCCGGGGTGAAATTGATATAATTGCCAGGGATCAGCAATATATTGTTTTTATTGAGGTTAAATTGCGAAAAAGTCTGGCCTATGGTTATCCCCAGACAGCGGTAGACTATAGGAAACAGGAGAAGATCAGGCAGCTTGCCCAGTACTTTTTATTGAAAAATGGCCTTAATACTGAATTAATAAGATTTGATGTGATAAGTATACTTGTAGAATCCGGAAAAAGCAAATTAGAGCATTTTATTAATGCCTTTTAAGGGTAGAAAAAAATTAAGGCAGGCCCCGGCTGAGAGGCCTACCTTTATATATTAAGCCTGATAATTTACATCATGAATATCAATATCAAAACGTCTGGCTGCTGAAATAGCAAAACATATTGCAGCAAGAATTAATGCTATAACTGCAAGTACTAGTATAATTATTCCTATTACTAAGCTAATTAAAATTCCTATAATACCCACAACTACCAGGAACAACGTAACTAGTACCAATAGTATACAGCAAACTATTCTGGGAACAAATCTGCTGCAGCAGAGAACCAATAATAAAACCCCGGCAACAATCAGGCCGACATTAATAAATGTTGGGAAACCAATTGTTATCAGGTAAGCACCAAGACCAATCAGTACTACTGCAAAAATTGCAACTGCAATACAAAAAGGACTAAGAAATCTTTTTCCTTGCAAACTATTCACCTCCTTACAATAGATTTGGGGTCAAATAGTTTAACTGATATAGTGACTCATCTTTTTAATACAGTATATTATCAAATCAAATTTATGTTACAAAATCTCTTAAAATAGGAGAATCAATAGATTTTTATCGTTTAATAGAATAAGGGGGAGTTAGATGTTATCAAGGGTAAAGAGTGCTACTATCTATGGTATAGATGGGATCATTATTGAGGTAGAAGTAGATCTATCCCGGGGTCTGCCCTCCTTTGATATAGTTGGTTTACCTGATACAGCAGTAAGGGAATCCAGGGAAAGGGTCAGGGCAGCAATTCTGAATTCTGGTTATGAATTTCCCATTCAGCGGATTACCATTAATCTTGCTCCTGGAGATATTAAGAAAATAGGGTCTCATTTTGACCTGGCTATTGCTATAGGAATTCTGGATGCCTCAGGCCAGTTGCCTGCTGGAGTGGGGAATTATCTCTATGTAGGGGAATTGTCCCTGACAGGGAGTCTAAGGGGGATTAAGGGTGTCCTGCCTATGGCCCTGGAAGCCAGGAAGCAGGGTTTACAGGGCATTATTCTGCCAGAAGAAAACTATCAGGAAGCACTCTATGTGGAGGGCCTGGAGGTAGTTCCGGTAAGGAGATTACAGGATCTAATTAGTTTTTATAGTGGTGGTAAATTAGACTTAAGCCGAGAAAATGAGGTGTTTTCAAATAAGAAGAGGGAGGAGAATTATGCACTGGATTTTGCTGATGTAAAGGGCCAGGAAGAGGCCAAAAGGGCCATGAAAATAGCTGCTGCCGGCAAACATAACCTGATTATGATCGGCCCTCCTGGAGCAGGCAAGACCATGTTGGCCAGGAGACTGCGGACTATATTACCGCCCTTAACAGAAGAAGAGGCCCTGGAGTTAAGCAGGATTTATAGCATAATGGGCTTATTACCACCAGGACAGGCCTTGCTAAAGGAAAGACCTTTCCGGGCTCCTCATCACAGTATTTCTACCTCTGGCCTGATCGGTGGAGGGCGGATACCGGAGCCAGGTGAAATAAGCCTGGCCCATCATGGTACCCTTTTTCTCGATGAATTGCCGGAATTTCAGAGAAATGTCCTGGAGATGCTCCGCCAGCCCATGGAAGAAGGGATTGTCAATATAGTAAGAGCAAGCATGAGTGTTACCTTTCCAGCTGACTTCATGCTGATCGCAGCCATGAACCCCTGCCCCTGTGGCTATTATGGGGATGACCGCCATGAATGTACCTGTACCGGGCCTCAGATAAATAAATATCGGGCCAAGGTCTCTGGGCCTCTCCTGGACCGGATCGATATTCACATTGAGGTACCAGCCCTGACCATAGATGAACTGACGGGAAAAGCCAGGAGTGGAGAAAGTTCAGCAGATATGCGAAAAGAGGTTGTAGCAGCACAGGAGATACAACTGGACCGTTATAAAAATGAGAAGTTTAATTATAACTCTGACTTAAGTGGCAAAGCCCTGGAAAAATACTGTCCGGTAGATGATAATGGCTTATTCCTGTTAAAGAATGCCATAGAACGGCTAGGTTTAAGTGCCCGGGCTTATGACAGGAT
>LFRS01000013.1 GCA_001512435.1 Halothermothrix sp. DTU029
CTTTTCTGCACCTTTAGCCGTAAACTGGCCAGTTACATAGATGAAAAAGTAAATGAATTAAAAGAACAAAAAAATGCCCCAGATATCATAGAGGTCGATGGTGTAGACAGGTTGATTAATAGATTGCTCAACACCTATAACTTAACCGACAAAACGGTTAATCCGAATAGGCTTAAAGAGCTGATGGAAGAAACATACGTGGAATTACATCTGGATGAGGAATTTGAATTTTATGAAACAGAATATAATGAGGTAATCCAGAGATATAAGATAAGGAGCCTTGATGAATACCTGAATGTTTCCCGGAGTGGCCGGAAGAAGAGATTCAGTGCTGAAAACAGGACCAAGGCCTGGGATTTTTTTGCCAGGTTACTGGAGAAAAAGGAAGAGAATAATATTATTGATTTTGAGGATAGGGCCCATATTCTTTACCAGGCTATAGAAGATGGGATAGTAGAACCCCTCTATGATTCAATCATTGTTGATGAGGCACAGGATCTGACCCCCTGTAAACTTAAGATTCTGGCTGGCCTGGTAAAAAGGGAGAGGAATGGACTGTTCCTTTTATCAGATAAAAACCAGCGCATCTTCAGAATGGAGAGTTGGAGAAAAGATACAGGAATAAATATCGTGGGCAGGACTCATTATCTCACTGTAAATTATCGGACTACGAAACAGATCCGGGAGTTTGCCGATAAGCAGTTTATGAGCAGCAAGCCAGATGATAGTTATTTCCGGGAGTACAAAAGTATTTATCAGGGGCCTGAACCAGTAGTTCAAGCCTTTAGCAGCAAGCA
>LFRS01000038.1 GCA_001512435.1 Halothermothrix sp. DTU029
AAAACCTGCCACAAACCAGATATCCAGAACAATATTCAGTGCTGTAGAAATAAGAAGAAAAACCAGGGCTGAAACAGAATCTCCCAGTCCCCTTAAAATACCGGATAAAATATTATAATAGGAAAAACCGGCAGCACCCAGAAAGAATATATTCAAATACCCTTCACTCCAGCCGATAATTGATTCCGGAGTATTAAGGAACTGCAGCAAAGGTCGGGTAAGCATAGGGCCGATAATCATTATAATCAATGAAGTAAGGGCAGTCAGTGTAATGGATACACCGATGGTTCGGGAAAGACCTTCCCTGTCCCTGGCGCCAAAATACTGGGAGACCATGATCCCGGCTCCTGTAGCCACTCCAACAAAGAGTACCAGGAGGAGATTCAAAATAGGCCCGGCACTGCCTACTGCCGCCAGGGCATTATACCCTATATACCTGCCGACAATAATGGAGTCAGCAGTATTATAAAACTGTTGGGCAATATTCCCTATCAGCATGGGTATTGAAAATTCCAGTATCCGTTTCCAGGGGGTTCCCTCTGTCATATCTCTTGCAGTAAACAATTTACTGATCTTAACCATATCTATAGCCTCCATCCTTTATTATTACTTATAAGT
>LFRS01000178.1:0-771 GCA_001512435.1 Halothermothrix sp. DTU029
GCATCATTAACCTGTAATTCAATACCCATTACCTGGCCGTTTTCAGCCTTGTTTTTCAGGGCAATCCTGGCTTCAATTATGTATCCATTATCTGTTATCCTGCTGGCAGTATAGAAACGATTAGGATCTCCCTTATCAACAGTACGGAAATTCTGGTAATTTACCCTGTACTGGACATCATCAGGACCAAACTCCTTGCTCTTATCATTGTTTTCATCCAGGAAGATTTCCACTGAATCCTGCATGTAGGGAGTATTAGATTGGGCAGATAGTTGTTTATCTTTAACCTCTGCCAGTACATAGATAGCATTGTCATCCCACAATACCCTGAAGCTGGCTTCAGTACTGAGGTTTCCACTGACATGTTTTGGTGTATATACATAGGCTGTTTTCCAGACTTCATCAATCTGGCCGTCAATGATGGGACTACCATATTTAGCAATAATCCTTCCTTCTGCATCAAATTCATTAGCTAATGCTGTAAATACCAAAAAGATCACCCCCAATATTAGAATGATTTTTTTTAAGAAGCTTTGTTTTAACATTCTTCACACCTCTCTTATGATTTTAAATATTGAAAAAATAAAAAGAGTATTTACAGGAAGATTTTTATTGCTATCATTAATATTATAGTTTTCTTTGGCTCAGGATACAACCTGAAAGATTATACCTTTTATCTATATAATTATGTGAATTTTCAAATTTGGCGGCCTTTTCTATATTTTATAGATATATTTATGAAGAGTAATTTTGCATTATCAGTAAAAATCT
>LFRS01000178.1:859-2581 GCA_001512435.1 Halothermothrix sp. DTU029
ATGAAGATGGATTATGAAAAAGTAAGGACAAAAAGATTTTTCCTGCTCGGTGTTATTATTTTTACCCTGCTTTTCAGTATTAGTTCCCTGGCAGGGGAAAAAGAGATAGTAATACCGGAATTTCAGTATCACAATTTCCAATTGGATAATGGATTGGAAGTTTATGTTTTTGAAGATCATAGTATTCCCCTGGTTGAACTATCAATCTTTTACAAAATTGGTTCAATTGATGAGGAAGAGGGTTTAACCGGTATTGCTCATTTCCTGGAACATTGCATGTTTTTGGGTACAGAGACCTTGCCCAAGGGTAAGGTAGAGGAATTAATCAAGTCTGTAGGCGGCCAGTATAATGCTATGACCAGTTACGATTTTACCTATTATTATATAGAAGTTCCTTCTTCAATGCTGGAACTGGCCATGGCCATTGAAGCAGACCGGATGGTAAACCTGAAATTAGACCCTGCAGAGATTGAGAGGGAGAGGGAGGTTATCCGTCAGGAGCGGAGAAGTGGTATTGAGAATAATGTGGTCAATGTTGGCCTTGAGATTACCCAGGCCCTTGCCTTTGAAGGTTCTTCCCTGGAACACCAGGTAATTGGCTGGATGGAAGGTATTAATAATATTAAGCTTGAAGACCTGGAAAGATACTATAATACATATTATGTACCCAATAATGCAGTAATGGTAGTGGCTGGAGATGTAGAGGTAAAAGAGGTAGAGAGATTAGCCAGGAAGTATTTTGCTGATTATGAAAGCCGGGAAGTAGTCCACCCGGAATTTAAAGTAGTCAGTCAAACTGAAGAACAGGTAAGGGATATAGAGTTATATACCAATATACCTATTGTTTTGCACCTATACAGGATACCGGAGGGAGATCACCCTGATATTATGGGAATTAATGTTTTACTGGATATTCTGATTAATAATCAAAGTTCCAGAATAAAGCAGGAATTGCAGAATAAAGAGCAGATAATTTTGGAAACCGGCTCATTTCTGAATAGTATCCGGGTGCCTGGTTTTGCCCTGATCTATTATGTGCCGGCCAATGAGGACCTATTGGCAAAAGCCCTGGAAGCCTTTGACAGGGAGGTAGCCAGAATCATTAATGAGGGTATTGCTGCTGAAGAGTTTGAGGCTGTAAAAAAAGCCTATGAAAAATCCCTGATTTTCATGCAAAAGGATACAGTATCAATGGCTACCAGTATTGCCTATAGTAAGTTAAATTTCAATAAACCTGATTTATATAAGGAAGAGCTGGCTTATTTAAACCAACTAAGTGAAGAACAACTCATAGAGATTGCCAGCAAGTATTTCAGGCCTGAGAATCGTGTAATTGGTAACATTGTGCCGGTAAAAGAGTAGAGAGAAAGGGTGAATAATGGTGAAAAAGAATAGATTATTATTAGTTTTTATCTTACCTTTATTTGTTTTCTTGACAGTTCAGGCCCAGGTGGATTTTACCCAGGACTTGTTTGAAGAGCTGGCTGCCAATATAAATCCTATTCCCTATATAGAAACCCCTGCTTATAAGAGGGTTGAACTGGATAATGGGATGGTCTTTTACCTGGCTGAAGAAAGGGATTTACCTGTTATAGAAGTTCTTGGTTTTATAAGAGGAGGAATGAGCCAGGAGAGTATGGAACAGGCTGGCATTTCCTCCCTGATGGCCAGATTAATGAATACAGGGACCAAAAATTTCAGTGAATTGGAATTATCCAGATA
>LFRS01000178.1:2740-2865 GCA_001512435.1 Halothermothrix sp. DTU029
CACCCTTATGGCTATAATGATAACCTGGGTTTAGTAGTAGCAGCTTTACAAAGCATGACTCCTGCTGCAGTGGAGAGTTTTTACCAGGAGAATATAGACCCTGCCAATATTATCATGGCTATCTC
>LFRS01000178.1:2940-3858 GCA_001512435.1 Halothermothrix sp. DTU029
AAGGGAACTGAATTAGAGGAAAGAAGAGTAGAGGAAAATGAGGCCAATTATAACCGGATAATACTTGTTAATAAGCCAGATGCTACCCAGGCCAAGATGAAAATGGGTTATAGCTTTTATGATAATTCTTATGCAGACCGGGTAGCCTTTACCATGGCCAATCTGGTCTTTGGCGGTGGTGATTTTTCCAGTAGATTAATGGATAATCTGCGCAGTAAACAGGGTTATGTTTATGGGATTTATTCCAACTTCAGGTTGAATGAAAGAGGGGGCTTATACTTTATAACTACTGATGTAGCACCAGAAAAGGCCTGTGAAACCAGAGAAGCTATAAAGGCAGAGTTTCTAGCGGTAAAAGAAGGCCAGGCAGAAATCAGTGAAGAGGAGTTATTCAGGATAGTAAACCTCTATAATGCCTTTTTCCCGAAAACCTATAAAGAGCAGATCAGTGTCCTGTCAGAGATAATGTATGCCCGGGAAATATTAGGAGAAGGTGTAGATTACATAAATAATTATATTTCAGAATATAACAATCTGAGCGCTGAAGAGGTCCAGGAGGTCTTTGCCAGAGATACCTTCCCGGAAAGATTTTTGACTGTGATAGTTGGCAAGAAAGAAGATGTTTTGCCAGCCTTCCAGGAACAAGGGATAGAGGTAGAGGTAGTTGAGTTGTTTTAATTCAATAATATAAGCAGACAGGNNGCTGGCCCAGGGAATAGTGGTCCAGCTTCCTGTTAATGTATTCAGGCTAAAATGCCCCACCTCATGATAGAAATAGCTTGTTTTTCAGCCGATCTAGTGGAAAAATTGTCTCTTGCTACTTTTATTGATATAATTGGAGAGGAAATATTTTTGAAATTAGCTAAAAGAGGTGGAAAAAAAGATGCAGGAGATCTGGCAACTTTTCTGGATGTTTTT
>LFRS01000178.1:4005-5266 GCA_001512435.1 Halothermothrix sp. DTU029
CAGAGGTTTCAGGAATATGCCCTGGTCCAACATGCCTTTGCCGGGATTCAGATTGCTGTCATAGCCTTAATTCTTGATACAGTGATTAAGATGGGGAAGACGGGGATCAGGGACTATACTGGGCTAGTTATTTTTATTCTGGCTTTTCTATTACTTTCCTTTCTGGGTATTTCCCCGATAATAGTAATAGTGAGTTCAGCCCTTGTCGGTATTTTGATGCAAAATAGACAAAAGAATAGAATGACAGAAACAAATTATAGTACAGATGGTGATAATAAATGATCTACATAATACTTTTTTTGGAGTTTTTCAAAATTGGCCTTTTTTCTGTTGGTGGTGGACTGGCAACCTTGCCTTTTTTAAAGGAATTAATAGATAAATATGGCTGGATAAGCCAGGATGAACTCTTAAATATGATTGCTATTTCTGAATCTACCCCAGGTCCTATTGGGATTAATACTGCCACCTATGTAGGCTATCAGGTGAGTGGTGTTTTGGGGGGAATAATAGCTGTAGCAGGTATAGTGGCTCCGGCCCTGCTGATTATCATAGTAATTGCCCATTATTTTGATAAGTTTTATGAGCGCCCTCTGGTTAAGGGAGCTTTTTATGGAGTCAGGCCAGCTGTCACAGGCTTAATTGCCTCTGTAGCTTTCGGCCTGGGTAGGGCCCAGTTGTTTAATCCTGGTTTTACTGGCCTGGCTTTCTTTAATATTAAGGCCATCCTATTGTTTCTTCTCTTGTTTTTCTTGATTTACAGGTATAAAAAGCACCCAATAGTATATATAGTAACTGCTGCAATTATCGGAGTGATATTTAAGTTTTAGCTGGCCTTAATTAGACTTTCCTTTTCTTAAAAACAAATTCCTTTGAAGATTGGGTGGAGGATACTACCTGCTATTAATTAGTCAGGAGTATATAAAAAAAATTAAGGAATGGGGAGTGATGTCTAATGGAGGAGAAAAATACTTTTTATCCTAATGTGTGGCAGTCTATTGGCTTAACTGCCCTGGGTTTCCTCTTCACCTTTTTGTATGGGGCCTTGATAGGTTTTATTTATGGCTTTATTGCTGGCTTTAGAGGTACAGAGTTTGTTTTTGATCCAGCAAATAATTTCCTGCAGTACTTCCTGGTCTATATCCTGGGTTCGATTCTTGTACTGGGAGGCCTTAGCTTCCGGGCAAGCAAAAAGAAGGGGGTAAGCCTGGCAGATATTAAGGGCAATTCTGGCAATGAGGGAATCCTCTACTTGCATGTTTTC
>LFRS01000092.1 GCA_001512435.1 Halothermothrix sp. DTU029
AAACACCTGGCAGTGCTTTCTGTATCTAAAGAACTGTAGAGAAAAAGGGAATGATTAACAGCTACCCGGGCAATGGCATAGGCTTTATGACCGCCCAGGACAAATTCCCTTTTAATCCTTTCTTCCAGGTCCCGGGGTTCCCCGGCCTCCAGGAGCCATTCCTCAAAAGCCGCCTCCCCTAATCCCTCACGGCATTCTGCTACGAGCAATATTTTCCCACCAATCCTGGTGCAATAGGAAGCATTTTCCAGGGCCTTCTGGGCCTGATACATATTGATATCCTTTGGAAATCCGCCCGGACTGACTATTACCAGATCCGCCAGCTCATCGACAGGAACCAGGGAGCCCTGCTCACAAAGCCTCACTCCCTCTTCCCAGGCCTTTAGCCAGTGTCCGGCCACCAGGTCTACCGGCTCATTTCTGCTGTCAGCAACTATATTGGCAATAAACCTTAATCCGCACTTTTCTGCTGCCTCCACCATCACCTTATGAAAGTCATTTCCCGCCAGGCTGGCTGTAGTACTTCCCTCTCTGCGCATCAAGGCGTGATGTTTTTCTATGGTTTCCCGGCCACAGACACCAGGCAGGAGGGATTTCCTGCCCCCTGAATAGCCGGCCATATAATGAGGGGCAATGACACCTACAGCACATAAAAGATCAGCCTCAGCAACCAGTGGGTTTACATAAAGGGGGACACCCTCACTCAATTCGCCGTAATAGGCCTGTTCCCCATCACAATCATGATTCACCCATTTATATGCCCTGGCAATCTCCTCACCCAGGCTGCCGGCTACCTCCTCTGCAGTCATAGGCCGGTGCATCCCGGTTGCTATAAGGAGGGTAATCTGTTTCTTTTTTATCCCTGCTGCCTGAAATTCCTCTAACATAGGTACCAGCACCA
>LFRS01000048.1 GCA_001512435.1 Halothermothrix sp. DTU029
CCGTCCATATCAAAAATTACGCCTTTCATGATATCGCCTCCTTATATTAACTTATATTAAGAACTTTTAACAAGTTCTTTTTTTTAGCAGCAAATTTATATTTAGGTAAGAATTAATTGTGTCAATTGATATCATATCATATGAAGCAAGAATTACAAAATTATTTATAGATATTTTATAACAGTAGTGGGCATATTTGAACTGCCCATATAAATCTTTTATAATAATAAATAAGCGATTAAAATAATGAGGGGCTAAATTAAGTGGTTATCTTGAGTTTTTTTTCAAATACTATTGGAATTTAGATTTCTTGTCTGTATTTATATTGTGCTAAATCAATTATTAATTTTATAAGGAGGAAGATAAAATGTCATTTCTGGAACTTACAAAAAAGAGGTATTCTGTCAGGAAATATAAAGATGAACCTGTGGAAAGGGAAAAACTGCTTCAGGTACTGGAGGCAGCCAGGTATGCGCCTTCTGCCTGTAACTATCAACCCTGGCATTTTATTGTTGTCACTGATGAGGAATTAAAGAACAGGATAGCTGAAACCTATCCACGGGATTGGTTTAGAGAGGCACCGGTGGTCATTGTTGCCTGTGGGGACCATTCTTCCTCCTGGAAGAGGGGGGACGGCAAGGACCACTGTGACGTCGACCTGGCCATTGCCATTGAACATATGGCCCTGGCTGCTGCTGACCTTGGCCTTGGCACCTGCTGGGTCTGTGCCTTTGATGCCAGGCGCTGTCATGAGATACTGGAGTTGCCGGATAATCTGGAAGTGGTTGCCCTCCTGCCCCTGGGTTACCCTGCAGAAGAGGGAATACCGGAGAAAAAGAGAAAGGGTCTGGACGAGATTGTTACCTGGAAATAAGGGAAGAACACTTTTTAGAGGTGGATAATATGAAGGAACTGTTAAAGGAAATCAGGGCCAATTGTTACTCTTTAACCAATGAACAGAATGGAATAGATATCAATGTCTATTTAAGCCGGGAGCTATATGAGAACTATTTAGAGGATGAATCTGTCAGGCAGCTTTATAATGCTTCGTTGTTGCCGGGTGTGGTGAGCCCTGTTATAGGTATGCCGGATATCCATACCGGTTATGGCCTACCCATAGGGGGAGTCATGGCAACTGACTATGAAGATGGGGTTGTATCAGCCGGGGCAGTGGGTATGGATATAAACTGTGGGGTCAGGTTGTTGACAACAAAGGTTCCGGCAGAGGAACTGGATAAGAAGACAATAGCAGACTTACTGAAACATATTTCCCGGCGGGTACCTGGAGGTGTGGGTAAATCGAGTGCCCAGAAGGCCTTCAAGAAGGTGCCTCTGGATGCCATAGCCGGAAAAGGTGTAGAGTATTTTGTCAAAGAGGGTTTCGGCAGGGCAGAGGATTTAAATAAGATTGAAGACAGGGGCTGTATCAAGGGAGCGGATGCTTCCGTCATTTCCAGTGAGGCCCTCAAGCGGGCTGACCAGCTGGGTACCCTGGGCGGAGG
>LFRS01000115.1:0-19861 GCA_001512435.1 Halothermothrix sp. DTU029
CTGACAAAATAGCCTACTCCATTTTCCGGGAAAAACTCCTTGAATTCACTGGTTAACTGGGCAGCAAGGGTTTTATTGTGGGCTATAACCAGAGTAGGTTTATTTATAGCTTCAATTACTGCTGCCATGGCAAAGGTTTTTCCGGTACCGGTAGCCCCCTTAAGGGTTTGATGGCGATATCCTTTCTTAATCCCATCAGCCAATTTTCTGATAGCTTCAGGTTGATCCCCTTTAGCTGTAAAAGGGGCCACCAGTTTAAACATACTTTCTTTCATCTATTTTCACCCTGTCTTTATCATTTAATCGATAAAAGTTTTCATATATAATTAATTTTTATAGATAATAAGTTTTCATAGATAATCTATATTCCTGAATAATTTATTTTCATTTATAGTAAAATTAAGCTTATCAAAGTCCTGATTATACGAATATATGTTCACCTTTATATTATAACACTCAGGAAAAACATTGTCCAGCTCAGAAAAAGAATAGAATGAAATAATCTTAAAAAATTATCCTATTAGAAAAGCCTTCTGGCTCCAGCATATTTGACCCGCCAGAAACGCCTATCAAAACTGTCTATCCTTACTTCTCTGTCCAGGAGGACATGGAGGAAATGTTTCTCATCCAGCATGACTGCTGTATGGGTAATAACATTTTTGTAAAGACGAAAATAAGGTATATCCAGAATCTGCAGATCACGGTAATGGCCTACCTCTGTGCCCAGAGATTGTAGGCCATTAATATAACGATCCGGTTCTGTCAAATACCAATCCTCTGCTATTTCACCCTTTTCATCATCAACAGGGAATTCAATACCCAGTTCCTTAAAGAAAAGATATATGAGGCCAAGACAGTCTACTCCTGTATAGGAACGGCCATTATGAAGATAGGGAATCCCCAGTAACTTATTACTGACTTCCCTTACCCTGTTCTTAACCTGTTCATAATTATCCTTGAGAAAATCATTGAATTCCACAGTGCCACCCCTTCAAAGTATATTTGCCTTACCTTAATATACTATTCAAGGGGTGGCTGCTTTGCTAATCTTCTTCAGCTTCCAGCAAAAAAGCCCTGGCCAGGGAAGCTTCAACCCCTGCAATCTTCAAAGGTGCCAGTAAAAGGGTATATTTACCTGCCGGTACATCCCCTAAAACCAGTCCTTCCACAATAAAAATACCCTGTCCCAATAAGGCTTTATGGGTGGGATGTCCCTCCTGGTCCCGCTCAATGCCAGGTGTATCTATACCTACTCCTTTAATCCCCTTTTCCACCAGATATCTGGCCCCACTTTCCTCCAGATAGATAAAGTCATTTATCCTCTCTTCAAAGGAATTCTTTGTTTTCAGCAAAACCACCTGGCCTGCTTCAATCTCCTTGTCCGCCAGGTCTGCTGCAGTAATCCCCCCTTCTACAGCAGTGAGATCAAGGAGCAGGGCGGGAGAAAAAACCTTGTCCAGGCCAAAATAATCCATAGTCTCCCCATCCCTGATCATGTGCAGGGGAGCATCAACATGGGTACCCAGATGCAGATCACAGCTAAGCAAGGTCACATAAGAGGTTCCTGTATTATGGTCACTGCGCACCTCGATGACTGGCTTTTTATCATCTCTACCTTTATAAACCTGCATCTCTGGCGAGATGGTCATGGAAATATCATAAAGAATATTAAATTTCATTATTATTTACCCCCTTTGCTTTTAATATCAAATGTTCTCCATGGAACCCTTCCAGGTGCCACCAACTTCTACCATCCCTTTCCAGGAGTCTCTCTGCCTCAAGCGGCCCATTGCTTCCAGCAGGATAATTGGGAAAGGCAATCTCCTCCCTGGACCAGGCTTCAGCAATCCTGTCAATAAAACGCCAGGAATATTCCACCTCATCCCAATGGGTAAAAAGGGTGGCATCTCCTTTCAGGATATCATGTATCAAACGCTCATAGGCCTCTGGTGAGTTTTCGCCCAGCTGGCAATTTTGACAATAATCCATCTGTACAGGTAATATAAAATTATCTGTCCCGGGTCTCTTGGCATTAAACTGTAAAAATATCCCCTCCAGAGGCTGTATTCTTATAACCAGGAGATTAGGTAAAATATTTTTGTTTCCTGCCAGATAAACAGGATGGGCCCCACCCTTGAATTCTACAATGATCTCTGTAGACTTCTGTGTGAGCCTTTTACCGGTTTTAATATAAAAAGGGACTCCACTCCAGCGGAGATTATTAACAAATAATTTCAAAGCAACAAAAGTCTCTGTCCCGGAATCATTATCTACCCGGTTTTCTTCCCGGTAGGCTGGAACCTTAACTCCATTTACCTGTCCTGGGCCATATTGACCCCGCACCACATATTTATCAATATTCTGGAAATCCATCTCCAGGGCCTTTAGAACCTTTACCTTTTCAGCCCGGATAGAGTCGGTTTCCAGATCAACTGGTGGCTCCATAGCTGTTAAGGCCAGCAATTGCATCATATGGTTCTGGACCATATCTCTTAGAGCACCAGATTGATCATAATATGCCCCCCTTTCTCCAACCCCTCCAATTTCACTGGAAACAATTTGTATATTATCTATATGTTTATTATTCCAGAGGGGCTCAAAAAGGCTATTGGCAAATCTTATAACCATGATATTCTGTAACATCTCTTTTCCCAGATAATGGTCAATCCGATATATATTCTCTTCAGAAAAAACCTCGTTAATCTTATCATTTAACTGGCGGGCTGTTTCCAGGTTCTTACCAAAGGGCTTTTCAATAACCACCCTGGTATTTTTAGTTTCCTTCCCTGCCAGACCTTCCTTCTCCAGTTTATCTACAATCAAAGCAAAATATTCCGGAGCTACAGCCAGGTAGTAAATCCAATGGGCCTCTTTATGCAGCTCTTCTTTCAACAGCCTGTATCCCTCATCCTGGCGAAAATCAAACTGCAGATATTTTATTTTACTAGCAAACTCTGGCCAGCTTTCTTCATCTACTTCATATCTGGAATGTTTTTTTACAGAAGCATAGACCTCTTCCCGATAAAGTTGACTATCTTTCTTCCTTCTCCCAATAGCAATTATATCAATTTTTTCCGGTAATTGTTGCTGCCGATAAAGATTATAAAAGGCAGGAATAAGTTTCCGGTGAGTTAGATCACCAGTAGCACCAAATATTATAAACTGATAGGAATCAGCCATTTTCCTTCACTCCCTTATCCCTTATTTTTAGCCCTATCTCCTATTTATATGTTATATAGTATTCTAGCAAAAACCAAAACTATTATCTGTATCAAGATTAACAAATAAAAAAAACAGGTTCTCAAGAACCTGTTTTGCTGACCGGTAATTTTACCAGAAAAGCTGTATAATTATCTTCCCTATCCTTCTCTATCAAAATATCTCCTTGATACCGTTCCACTAACTCCTTACAGATAGCCAGGCCCAGCCCATGGCCAGTCCCTTCTTTACTACTATAACCTCTCTGGAAAATTCTGGTCTCAAGTTCATCAGCCAGATAAACACCATAGGTTATGACCTTAAAGAGGTTGTGATCTTCACCACCCTCTAGCAAAAACTCTACCTTTTTCTCTCCATCTAAACCCTCAACAGCTTCAATGGCATTATCCAGGAGATTGCCGATAATACGGTTTAGTTCCCAATCCTGTATCATCATGGAATTAAGGCCTTTCAGGACTTCTATTTGTAACTGTACACCAGACTGTCTGGCCTTAGCCATTTTACTATAAACCAGGGCATTTAATACCTCATTACCGGTTCTGACTATTGACTCAATAGCCTGGATCTCCCCTACCATACCTTGCAAATAATCCCTGGCCCTATCAATATAACCTGTCTGAATTAACATATACAACATCCCTAAATGATGGTTCCGGTCATGAAGTTGAGCCCGTTTCTCCCAATCCAGCCGCAGGGCATTTTTCTCCTTAATCCTCCTTATAACCTCTTCTCTTTCCTGCCCCATAAACTTAATTAAGTGGTGGATCAAGAAAAAAAGAATTAGATTTAAACAGATAATAATAAAATTAACTAAATAAAAGGAATTCAAAATAACCCCTAACCTTGTATGACTTAGCGATTCTTCAGCTAACATAGCAATATTTATAAATAAGAGCTGGATTAATAAAAAAACAATTACCAGAAAAAAAGTGCTGCTGATCTTCTTGCCCCTGTCCAGATCTGCCTCATCAGCCCCCAAAATCTCTAAATCTTCAGGCTTGAGAAGATTAATAACTTTCGATTTCCAGCCATAAAAAAACAAAAGCATAAAAAGCAATAATATAATAAAAAATATGCTCATGATTCATTCCACCTATCCTCATTACTACCCTATCTTAATAGTTCTTCTCTAATAGACTATTTCCTTTTATAAATTACAAAATAGTACATTTTTCGCAAAAAACTCATAAAAAAACCCCTACAATAGAAAAAATTTTCGGGGCTTATTCTTCACTCAGGCTACAGGCAATAAAACCTGGAAAGAGGTATAATTTTTCTCCTGGTCTTTATTTATATTTATACTACCCTTATAATCATCGACCAGTTCTTTGCAAATAGCCAGTCCCAGCCCGTGGCCGGCTTCCTCTTTGCTACTATAACCTCTCTGGAAAATCCGGGCTTCTACTTCATCAGTAAGATAGACACCATAGGTTGTAACCTCCAGCCGATTATTTTCTTCTCCTCCCTCAATAATAAGCTCAACTGTCTTTTCGCCAGAAATACCTTCTATAGCTTCTATAGCATTATCCAGAAGATTACCCAGAATTCTATTTAAATCCCAGTCATGGATTTTCATGGGAGATAGACTTTTCAGAACATCTATTTTTATATCTACTCCCAGCTGCCTGCCACGGGATATCTTGCTCAATATCAGGGCATTAAGGGCCTGGTTACCCGATCTGACTATAGCATCTACATTTTGAATCTCTCCTACCATCCCCTTTAAATACTCTTTGGCCCTATCTATATTATTAAGCTGTAATAACATATATAGCATACTTAAATGATGATTCTGATCATGGAGCTGGGCCCTTTTTTCCCAGTCCAGCCGGAGGGCATTTTTTTCTTTAATACGGGTAATAATATCATTTCTCTCTAATCTTAAGTTAATAATCATGTGTCGTAATAGAAACAAAAGAATAAAATTCAGGATCATAATAGAGGTATTTAAGAAAACAGGTGATGTAAAAAATTCATGGATATTAAAAACCCGCCAGGTTTTCCCCAGCATAAAATATATATTAATAAATAGACCTTGAATTAACAAAAAAACAATTACAAAAAAGTAGGTAATAATAATCCTCTTCTCCCTACTGAAATCCATCTCATCATCAACCAGCATCTTCAAATCCTCAAAATTAAAAAACTTCTTCAAATCTCCCAAATTTAGTTTGAAATAGGTAACCAGGCCTATTATCAACAGCATAACCAGGGCCTGAAAGATAAAACAGGCAAAGCGCAGAGGAGGATTGGCTAAGATCTCCTGAAATTCAAGCCCTATTATTTTGGGAGAAATGATCATATTTATCCCTTCGACAAAGGAATATAGTAAATAGGTTATAATAACAGTGATTATGGTAGTAAGTATTGAGCTATTATACATATATTTAAAATATATGGTATAAACCAGGAGGATGGGAATCATAATTACCATTGGCATAACCGGTAAATTCCTGATTGTCAGCTGGACAAAGAGTAAAAGAAAAAACAAAATAAAAAATCTGCGATCGTATTTCTTTAAGGACAAAAAAGAATAAATCAGTGTTGCTACCAGGAGATTTTCGAAAAGGGACAGGATAATCAGGATCAGGGAAATGTTTTCCACTTTCTGGCCTCCTTAATTATTGTTCTTATTTATAATTCTACTAATCCCTAAAAATTCCTTTAAAAAATAGATTATAACATTATACTTCTTTTTCTTTCATTTTTTATTAGCTTTTTTGTTGTATCTTGCCAAAAAAAACCCGGAGTATCCTCCGGGCAGGAAATTTTTCTTCTCTTATTTTTTTAATTCTTCAGGCACTGTTGGCTGATAAAAAAAACATAAGCAATTGGAAGATAAAGAATTCTTGGCGGTTTTGATAAAGAGATTAACCAGTCTCTTTAGCATAAAAACACCTCCTTTATATTTTTACTTATTATGCAGGATTTTCCACATTAAATAACGAATTAGGTAAATACTATATTTTACGAAGAGGATGTGATAAATTGTATAAAAAAATGGTAGATTATTTAAGTAAAACTATCAGTGAAAGTTTGAACTTAGAAAGCCAGGAGAAAGCCCTCTTCTCTTTTGGCCTGGAATTAGTGGTAGGAGTCATACTGGAAGCCATAATTCTTTTAATACTGGCTTATTTTTTAAAAATCTTCTGGCCAGTCCTTATTGCCCTCATAAGCTTTCTTATTATCAGGCCCTATGCTGGAGGGATACATCTACCCAGTTATAATGCCTGTCTCTTACTTACATTAGTAGTTTTCCTCTTTATTGGCTTTATTACAAGTAAGCTCCAGGTATCTCTGCCAGGTATAATTATTTTAATCCTCTCTATAAGCCTACTGGGCTCATTCTTACTCTATAAATATGCCCCGGCTGATACAAAAACCATCCCCATCACTGATCCCCACTTACGCCAGAACTTAAAGAAGAAGGCCTTTATAGTCCTGACAGCCTGGACAAGCCTGGCAATAACAAGTTCCCTGCTTTTTACTGCTTATTTGCCTTTAGTCCTGGCCAGTGCCCTGGGGATCCTGGCTCAATTAATATCAACCCACCCAATCTTTTTCTATCTTTTGGAGACTTATTGGCCAGAGCAAAGATAAAAAATCCGTTAATTATGCTTATAATATCATTATCACAATAAATTGTCATTATTTTGCTTTTTTTCTTTTTACTGAAAATTCTTTCTCATTTTTCTTTTTTTGTCAAATTATGGCATCTTTATATATGAAGCTCCAGGCCTTTGGGCTGGATATTTTTTCCTGATCATCCCTTAAACCCAGAACAGATCTGGCTTCAGGGAAAAATAAAAAACCGGGAAAATTCCCGGTTTTTTTACATAAAAATTTTTTACCCTGATATGTTTTTTAACTGGCTGCCTTTAAAACATCCCCCAGATATATATCTTCTATATATTGTATAGCTGCTTCCAATTGATTATCTCCTTCATAATCAGGATCATAGCCCACTTCTACATCTGGTTCTATTCCTTTTTCATGGATAAAATCCCCTAATGGTGTATAATAGCGGCCAGTAGTTAGCTTCAGGGCAGAGCCTTCACTGAGGGAAAATAAAGTCTGTACAGTTCCTTTACCAAAAGACTTCATTCCCATTAAAATCCCCCGTCCATGATCCCTGATAGCTGCGGCAACTATTTCTGATGCACTGGCACTCCCCTGATTAATCAAAACTACCAATGGTAAATCATTAGTTTTGAAATCATTGTTAACCTCATAGATTTCATCACTACCAACCCGATAGCGCACAGATACTATAGTACCCTCTGCCAGGAAATTACTGGCTACATTTATGGCTTCACTTAATAGGCCTCCTGGATTGGTACGCAGATCAAGGATTAAAGCCTCAGCCCCCTCTGCTGTCAACTCCTCAATGGCAATACTGACTTTCTGACCAACATCAACAGCAAAATCCGCTATACTTATATAGCCTATTTTATCAGTCTTCATTTCCCATTCTACATAGGGAATCTCAATATCTTCTCTAATAATTTCAAATTCCAGGGGTTTTTCTTCCCCTTCCCTCATAATACTTATTCTGACAGTAGTTCCTGGTTCACCTCGCATTTTTTGTACAGCCTCTGTCTGGCTCATATCTTCTGTGGATTCGCCATCTATAGCTATTATTACATCACCAGGCTGTATTCCTACCCTTTCACCTGGAGTGCCCTTTATTGGTGATACAACTGTCAAGTCTGGCAGGATTACTATACCAATTCCTCCAAAATGACCTTCAAACTCCATCTGCAAGTCTTCAAATTCCTCCTCTGACAAGTATGTAGAGTGGACATCCAGGGTCTCTACCATACCTTGCATGGCTCCTCTAAGGAGATCAACAATATCCGGTTCATCAACATAATAATATAAGATATAACTATATAATTCATTAAAGGATTTTAAAATTGTCGCTGGATCTATTTCTTCCTCTGCTGCTTTTACCTGTATCCCGCCAAAAAGCATGACCAAAGCCAGTAAAATGTAAATTGTTTTTTTCAATATTCTCCACCTATCCTCATTTTTTTACCTTTACTAATACATCTCACTATCTAAATATACCTCCATTATCTATAAATATTTCTCTATCATGATGGCTTTTCCTGCTTTAATTACTCTATTTTCTCCTGGCATTTTCCGGAGAAAATAGAATATTCCTGTAAGTAGTAGGGCAAGAAGCTGAATACTATTGTCTTCCTGCAAATTCTTTATTACATAGATAATAAACAATCCCTACCAATAATATTGAACTTAGTAAAAAAAGAAAGGAAAATAAGAAGCCCAGATTCAGGAAACCCAATCCAGGATATCCTATTTTATTATAAAGAATACTAAAAAGATTGATTATTAATAATAAAGAGCAGAAATTCATAAATAGGGAAGTCAAGATAAGGGGCTGGCGGATATAATCTGGATTTGCCTCTAGTGTTTTTATCAATTTAATCTCCTTATAATTAAATTTAAGATAATACCTGATAAAGCTAGTATTTATAAAGAAAAAACTAAGTAAAGAAAAAAAGAAGCAGAGATATAAAAATTCCTGGACAGGGTAAAGGAGCTCATACTTCAGGATATGAAGATTTAAGTAAAAGATCAAGCAAATAATAGATAGGAAATGATTGATAAGTAAAGAAAGAAAGTAGAGGCTGCTTTTTAGTGGCAGGAATATTATATGGCGGTAACTTTCCTGTAAACTAAAGATAATCTTCTCAACCATAATAATCCTTCCTCTCCAGAAATACTTCCTTAACTTTTACCTGTCTGACACCCTTGCCCAATAAGAGCTTACCAGAACTATTGAGCAGAACTATGGTCATGGAAAACTTGTTTAATCTCTTGATCAAATTGATAATACCCCGGCCATTAACCTCATCCAGTTTGCTAAAGGGATCTTCCAGCACTAAAACCGGCGGATAACTTAAGATAGCCTGGGCTATATTAGCTCTGACAATTTGATGTTCCAATAAGTCTCCAGGTTTTTTATTAGAACAGTGCTGTAAGTCAACTATATCCAGGATACGTCTGACCATAACATGATGGTTACGCATCTCTAAATCCCTTACCTGCATAATATAGGCCAGATTTTCTTCCAGACTGCGGTCAGGTAATAATAAGTTCTCCCTGTAGACAAAACCCAGAAAATTTCCAGGTGCTTTACTGGAGTAAACACCCTTATCCTGGTATCTAATCACTCCCTGCTCCGGCTTCTCCCGGCCTCGCAATAATTCAAAGATTGTTTTCAACACATCCTGGTCCTCTTCATTGATACAAAGCAGTTCTCCAGCTTTAATGTATAAAGAGAAATTTTTAAGTTTATCCTTACTTACTTTATTAAATATAATCATTTTATTCCCCCTTATTAATAGTATATATATTTTGTCTCCTAATATAAAAGAAAGCCACAGGTAATTTAAAGTACCTGTGGCTTATTATTCTAATTTTTTATATTTCAATTTTTCTCTAGATTTTCTTTAAAACACTAAAACCCTCGCCTAAAACCTCATGAACATCGGAAATAGTCATAAAGGCATTTTGATCAATATCATAAACCAGGCGTTTCAGTTTTGTTAACTCTGACCTGGTTATAATACAATATAAGATCTCCTTATCTTCACTGGTATAACCTCCAACACCCTTGAGTACAGTAACACCCCGGTCCAACTCTTTTAAAATTATCTGGGTAATCTCTCTGGAATGGTTGGAAATAATAAAAGCTGCTTTTTTGTAATTTAGGCCTTCCTGAACCACATCTACAGTCTTACTGGTGATAAAAATAGTAATAACTGCATATAAGGCTACCTCAGCATTAAGGAGAATTGCCGCCAGTAAAACAACTAAACCATCAGCCAGTAAAAGACCTTTACCCATACTGAGATTGGTAAAATGGTTGATAAGCCTGGCAATCATATCGGTTCCACCGGTTGTTCCTCTGGATAAAAATACTATCCCCACTCCAACTCCACCAATAACTCCCCCATAGATAGTTGCTAATAATAAGTCACTGGTCAAAACTGGAACAAACTGCTGAAAAACATCAATAAAGACAGAATAAATCACCATACCATAAATGGTCCTGGGTCCAAAAGAAAGGCCAAAGGATTTAATACCTGCAATAAAGAGAGGAACATTCATTAAAAAAGTCATAACACCAACAGGCCAGCCGGTCCAGTGGTAAATGATTGTAGATAAACCACTTAAGCCTCCAGCAGCAATCCTGTTTGGAATTAAAAAGATTGTCAAGGAAAGGGCCAATAAAGCAGACCCTACAGTTATACCTAAATAATCCAGGAAAATTCTTTTACCTTTTTTCATCATCGCCACCTGACCTTACTAAATTAATATAGATAAATAGTCATCCCTATTATAATCTTGTTGCCATTAAATTATTTCAATTCTATTATTTACATTATATTGTTTACCCTGTTTTATTTGTATTACTATATTCACATATTATTAAATACCTGGCATTGATCATTTAGCATTTATAAATATATAATATTAATTACATAATACAAAGATTAATATTAAAAAAATATTATTTAGGATAAAGAGCCTATCTTTTCCTTGCAATATTGCTTTATTACCAGGAAAACAAAGACAGGTAAAGCCAGCATTCTGCCTATCCTGGCTGGTTCCTGTATTAACCTATAAAGCCATTCCAGGTTTAAACGCTGCATCCACAGTGGAGCCCGCCTGACTTTTCCAGCCAGGACATCGAAAGAACCACCCACTGTCATGGCTACTTTTACATCTATCTCCTTCAAGTGTTTGTCCAAAAACTTCTCCTGCCGGGGAACCCCCATACCTACATATAATATATCCGGTTTTATCTTATTTAAGTCAGCCAGGACCCTTTCTTCCAGGCCATCTGCCAGAAAACCATGATGGGTCCCACTTATCCTTATACCAGGATAGCTTTCTTTTATTTTTTCACTGGCCAGATCCACTATCCCTGGTTCAGCCCCCAACAAATAGACAGTATATCCCTTTCTACTGGCCAGGGCCAGGCTTTCCTGCATCAGGTCAAAGCCAGCCACCCTTTCTGCTAAGGGGTTTTTCAATAAGCGGGAAGCCATTACCACCCCGGCTCCATCAGGAACACTTAAGTCGGCATTATTTAATATCCTGGCCAGTTCCCTGTCTTTCCGGGCCAGAACAATCATCTCCGAATTAGGAGTAACTACCATTGCTTTTTGGCCCTTCTGGATCAGGCTGTCTAGATAAGCAAGAGCTTCCTCCATCTTAAATTTACTAATTTTAATCCCCAGTATCTCCACATAATCAGGCATTTTGCTTGACTCCTTTAAGTAGTTCCTCTGTACATTGCAATGTATATCTGGCAAAGAGCTTGCTTTTTGCCTGTAGAACTTCCTTAAATTGTGCAGAGTGAGCATAAACCGAAGAAATTACCCGGTATAATTCCCCGGCATCCAGATTTTCCAGCTGAAAACCACTGTTTATACCCATCAGCTGAATAAAACCCCTTATCTTGGGGTCATACTCCAGGCCAACAAAAGGTATATTGGCTATTGCCGCAAAAATCAAAGAATGTAACCTTACCCCCAGGAAAACATCCATCTCCCGGTATTTTTCCAGCATCTCCAGAGGAGAGGAATTAGCCTCCAACAGAACCTTCCCTGCATAATTATGCTCTTGAAAAGTTGCCAGGAGTTTCTCCTGGACTTCCCTGCTGATTTCCTGGTCCTCGCCAGCATGAAAAGGAAGGACCAGAATATCACCCTTGACTTCCCGGGCAAAACTGCTTACAGCCTCTACCAGATTATTTATATAGGCATTATCACCCCAGGGCCTGACAGAAACCCCAATCAGGGGCCTTTTATTACTGTTTTCATTACTAATATCATCTTCTGCTTTCTCTTCCTGAAAAAGCTCCTTGATGGCAAAAACCGGGTCAACAACTATTTTTATCCGGTCAGCCTCTAAACCCCATTCCAACAGTAACTTCCTGGATAAAGCATCCCTGACAGAAATATAATCAGCCCTCTTCATTACCCATTTAATAAGGCTCTGATAAAACCGACTTTTTACTGGCCCAATACCCTGGGCATAAAAAGCTGTTCTTTTCCCCATTAATTGGGCCAATATTACCTGGCCAAGATAAAAAGGAATGCTTTTCCAGCTGGTAATATCCTGCAAGAGGCTTCCACCTCCACTGATGAAAAGATCACAATCCTTCAGCTCTCTAATAAAAGCCAGTATATTCATCCTGTTGATGGCAGCCAGCTGATAGCGTTCCCTGGTTTGAGCCGGGTTACCGGAGAGAACCAGAAGCTCCAGGTCCGGCTCTATGCTCCTGAAAGCAGTAACCATGGAAAGTAAGATAGCCTCATCCCCAAGATTATCAAAACCAAAATAGCCAGAAAATATTAACTTAGCCAGGATAATCACCCCTATATCTGTCCAATTTAAGCATTATATAATTTACTATGCCCAGCAAGATAAAACCAAGCAGGCCTCCCAGCCAGATACCATGAAAGCTTCTAAGAAAAGACACCAAAAGAGGGGTATGGGCATGGGAAAAGGTATTTAAAATATTTATCTGGCCAATAGTGGCAAGGATTATGAGGGGATAGAAATACAGGCTATCCTTAAACCTCTTCCTTAAACCCAGGGCCAGGAGTAGAAAAGGATGGCCAATAAGAAATTCCTTAAACCTGGGTCTGATATAGAGTGTTTTTTCCAGGAGATCCCGGAAAAAAACCTCCAGCCTGGATACAGGGATAATGAAATAGTTACCGGTCCTGCCAATATAAATCAGGCCAGCCAGAGCCAGTAAAGCAAGTAAGAGCAAGTGTTTTACCTTAATCTCCTTTTCCAGAAAAGCTTTAATAGTAGTGGAAAAAGTCTGGCCAGATCCCTTTATATATCCCTGTAGGAAATAAACCGAAATAAAGACCAGGGGCAGTATAAAGGAAAGTTTCACACCAGTAAAGAGATCCACATAGAGCATAAAACTGATATGGGCCAGGGAGGCCGCCAGAAAAAGGGCCCCCACTAAGGATATTAAACAGGCCTTGATAAATCTAAAAATATAGTGGCCATGGCCATTATCCATAAGCTGACTAATTATAGCCAGGGAAGGAAAAACCACAGCACTACCCAGGGCCAGGACTTTCCGCAAAAAAATCCCCCTACCCAGAAACAACAAAGCCAGCTCTACCAGCAGTCCCAGGACCAGAAGCAGATAATTATAGCTGGCATACTTTTCTGGTAAAAGATAGTTCAGGAGCAATACTCCTCCAGCAATTATCCCCATACCGGTCAATATCAAGAGAAAACCCGGACTTATATATTTATCATAGCTAGCAGGAGAGCCTGGCTTATAGCCTGCTTCCTCCAGTTTTTCTGCCAGATTGTCTATATAGGCCAGGGTCCGGCCTGCCGCGGTCTGACCATCCTTATCCCTTAAAAATGGCTTTAAATATAATAATCTAACATTCCGCTCCCTTACAGCCCGCATATAACGTTCTATAATCTTATCAACCGTATAGTTCTCTCTTTCATCCATCTCCTCTTGCTGGATGCTATGGACCCTTAAGATATTAAAATCCAGTAAATAAGCCAGGGATACAGCCCCTTTCTGTCTGGCAATAAAGGGCTCAATCATACCAAAACATATCTTATTAGCCCGCATGACCTGTGCTGTTTTTTCCAGTCCTTTATTACCTTTATTCTGATAGCCAGTCAGGTCAGCACCAGCAAAGATAATCAGTTCTGGAGCCATTTCTGCCATCAATTCCTGGTAATAATCATTTATAAGCTCATTATTATAAAACCTGGGTACAGGCTTTAAACCCTTCTCCCGGATAAGGGCCAGGGCTTCCTGATCAAAGCCTGGACTTAAGTGCAAAAATTCATTCTTCCATTCAGGAAAAAATAAAATTACCTCTTCTCCTGCCAACCGATATTCTAGCTCATACTTACTGGCTATTTTCCCAAGGCCGGACTGATATTTATTGTCTGCTATCAGAAAGGCGGATTCCTCTGTAAAAGGAAAATCAGCCAGTAAAGGATTAAGTTCTCCTGTTATCAGGGAATATCTTATCAATTCAGTACCGGTTATAAGTTTAGCCTCTTTACTATTGAGTAAATCCATTAAGCGCACTGGATAAAGAGCAATAGCAGTTAAGCCCTTGTCCTTAAGTTCCTTCAGGTATTCAGCCTTATCTACCTCCAACTGGCTTAAGGCATCATAATCCAGGATTAGTTCTACTCCCTGAACAGCATTCTCTACTCTATACCTGCCGTAAAGAGCCCCCAATGATGAAATAAGTGCCAGAAGAAAGATCAAGATAAATATTTTTCTTTTCATTTTTCCTCCCTATTATCTCCTCCGAGTAATATAAGGTATCCGGAGTTTAATTTAATCTCATCTATGGCCAATGGAATATTTAAATCCTCCAGATTAAAGGAAAAATCCAGGCCTTCAATATAGGCTTTCAATAAATTGACCGGGATATCTATATTCTCAATCCTGACATTAGCGGGAATAAAATAAACCTCCCTCTGGTCATTGACAATAAAATTACCACTGAGTTGAAGCTCCAGCACCATTTCAAAAAAATTTATTTTCCCTGCCAGATACACCTGGTCTGGCCTGAGCTCAAGCTGAAAAGCCTCTAATTCCGGAAATTTTGCCTTTATATAATTATTAAGAGCTTCTTCTGAAATGATTGCTTCCAACCAGGTATTATGCCCTGTAAACCCGTCTTCTTTAAGGATAACACCCTTATAGTGAAGATCCAGTTTGTCCAGAGAGAGTTCATCAAGCAATAAGCCTTCTAGCTCAATCTCTGCCTGATCAATTTTTCCCCTTAACAACTTTACAGCAGGAAAAGAAGCAAGCTCTATTTTTAAATAGGCTATACTATCTGCCTCTTTCCGGAGATAATCCTCCAGCATGTTGGCTAATAAAGCAGGGAGGAAAAATTCCAGACTCAGTAGAAAGACAATCATCAAAGCAATTATTAAATAAAGAAACCTGTATCTTCTGGCAGCCATAATTATAGCTCCCCTTTCTCACCGGTATTCTGTTGTGAAAGGAGATAAGCTTCTATAAAATCATCCAGGTAACCATCCATAACCTTCCTGACATTACCCTCTTCCAGATTGGTCCGGTGATCTTTTATCATATTATAAGGATGAAAGACATAGGAGCGAATCTGATTACCCCAAGCTATCTCCTTGTGTTCTCCCTTTAATTCTTCTATTTTCTCCGCCTGTTCCCGTTCCATCAATTCTATCAGGCGGGATTTTAAAATAGTCATAGCCATCTCCCTGTTCTTATGCTGGGACCGATCATTCTGGCATTGTACTACTACACCAGTAGGAAGATGGGTTATCCGGACAGCAGAATCTGTTTTATTGACATGCTGTCCACCAGCACCACTGGCCCGGTAAGTCTCGATTTTAAGGTCTTTTGGATCTATCTCAACCTCAATATTTTCCTCAATCTCCGGCATTATATCTACAGAAGCAAAGGAAGTATGCCTTCTGCCAGAAGCATCAAAGGGAGAAATCCTCACCATACGGTGAACTCCTCTTTCCCCTTTCAAATAACCATAGGCATAATCCCCTTCAATAAGGAGGGTAACGCTTTTAATCCCTGCTTCATCACCAGACTGAAAATCCAGGGTGCTCACTTCATAACCATTGCTTTCCGCCCAACGTGTATACATGCGTAGTAAAATCTCCGCCCAATCCTGGGACTCAGTACCTCCTGCTCCCGGATGAATGGAAAGAATAGCATTATGGGAATCATATTTGCCACTGAGCTTTAATTTAAACTCCATCTTCTCCAGCCTGTTCTCCAATGCATCCAGGCTTTGATTATATTCCTCCATTAAAGAAGAATCTTCTCCCTCTTCTCTGGCCAGTTCTTCTATAACCTCCAGTTCTTCCAATGCTTCATAAAGGGAATATAAAGAATCAATCCTGTCTTTCAACTGTTTGGCTTTTTTGGAGATCCTCTGGGCCTCTTCCTGGTCATTCCAGAAATCAGGAGAGCCCATTACTTCTTCCAGTTCCTCTTTTTCCTTGATTAGACCAGCCAGGTCAAAGTACATCACTCAAATCATCTATTCTTTTTCTTAAAGCAGTTAATTTCTCACTATAGTTAAAATTAGCCATTTACAATCCCCCTTAATTCTGTTGTTTCTACTTTACATTTTAACTTCTTTAACTTCCTATTATTTAGCCTGCCAATTTTTATGTAACTTTCTTATTACTTTATTTTCTTTTTTATTATTTACTTATTATTTAACTTGCCTATATTTATCTGCCACAACATTTCTTATACTTTTTCCCACTACCACAGGGACAGGGGTCATTTCTTCCAGGTGTGGCAGTCTTAACAATGGGCTGGGCTTTTACCTCTCCCTGGCCCTGATTTGTCCTCAATTGACTCCGTTCCATTTGGCTTCTTTCCCGCTGATACTTGAGGTTTTGTTCTTCAACTGGAGTCAGGCTTATAGAATCCTTCTGTAATTGAATCCTGAAGAGGTTTATTAATACATCTTCCCTGATTGAACTGGTCATTTCATTAAACATATCATAGGACTCAAACTTATACTCCACCAGAGGATCCCTCTGGCCATAAGCCCGCAGGCCAATCCCCTGTTTAAGTTCATCCATATTATCCAGGTGACTCATCCATTTGCTGTCAATGGTCCGGAGGGTGACAAATTTACAGAATTCCAGCATCAGTTCTTTCCCCAGTTTTTCCTCTTTTTCCTGATAAGTTTCTACTCCTATCTGGTAAACCTTATTGCTGATTTCATCTCTACTTAAATCCTTTATATCAGCCAGCTCTATCTTTTTATTTAAATTATATTGTTCAAAGTATTTCAGAAAACCCTGCAAATCCCAATCTCCGGGATGGAGTTCTGTAGAGAGATAAAGATCCACCTGGTCTTCAACAACCTTCTGGAACATACCCAGGATAATTTCCTTCAGATCATCTGCAAAAAGCACTTCCCGGCGTTGCCCATAAATTATCTCCCTCTGTTTATTCATTATATCATCATATTGGAGTATATTTTTTCTGATCTCAAAGTTACGCCCTTCTACCCTTTTCTGGGCCCTTTCCAGGGATTTATTAATCAGGGGATGTTCTATAGGTTCTCCCTCTTCCATCCCTAATCTATTCATAATTCCACTGATATTATCTGAGCCAAAGAGACGCAAAAGGTCATCTTCCAGTGACACATAAAATTGGGAAACACCCGGGTCTCCCTGCCTGCCGGAACGGCCTCTCAACTGGTTATCTATACGGCGGCTTTCATGCCGCTCTGTACCCAGTACAAATAAACCACCCAGTTCCTTTACTCCAGGACCCAGGACTATATCTGTACCCCGGCCGGCCATATTGGTAGCAATAGTAACCTTGCCTTTCTGGCCAGCTTCTTTGATAATATCTGCCTCTTTCTCGTGGTTCTTGGCATTAAGTACATTATGGGGAATACCCTGTTTCTTCAACCTATTACTTAATTCCTCGGATTTTTCAATATCTACAGTCCCTACCAGAACCGGCTGTCCCTTCTGATATAATTCTTTTACTGTTTTAACAACCTCATTAAACTTCTGCTCTTCGGTAGCAAAGATCAAATCAGGCCTATCATCCCTGATCATGGGTTCATTGGTAGGAATAACAACTACATCCATGCCATAGATCTTGATAAATTCTTCTTCTTCAGTGGCAGCAGTTCCTGTCATCCCGGCCAGTTTCTTATACATCCGGAATAAATTCTGATAGGTAATACTGGCAAAGGTCTGGCTCTCTTTATGTACTACTACCCCTTCCTTGGCCTCAATAGCCTGATGGAGGCCTTCACTATAACGCCTCCCCTCCATTATCCGGCCGGTAAATTCATCAACTATCTTAATTTCACCATCCTGAACAATATAGTCCCTATCCTTTTTCATCAGGGTATGGGCCCTTAAAGATTGGTTCAACTGGTGAACAAGCTTAAAATGCTCCTCTGCATAGAGATTATCTATACCCAGGATATCTTCAATACGATGAATCCCCTCTTCCGTAAAATGAGCCACCTTGTTTTTTTCATCTACCTCATAGTCCCGGTCTCTGACCAGTCTTGGTATAATCCGGTTAAACTTGATATAATCCCTGGTAGCCTCCTGGGCCGGTCCAGAAATAATCAGGGGAGTCCTGGCTTCATCAATCAGGATACTGTCCACTTCGTCCAGGATGACATAATTTAATTCCCTTTGGACTACTTCCTCTGGCCTAAGGGCCATATTATCCCGGAGATAATCAAAACCAAACTCATTATTTGTACCATAGGTGATATCTGCCTGATAAGCCTTTTTCCTCTCTTCAGGAGTCATACCACTGAGGATAACCCCTACTGATAAACCTAGAAAGCGGTAGATCTGTCCCATCCATTCACTATCACGTTTGGCCAGATAATCGTTAACAGTAACGATATGGACCCCCTTGCCTGTTAAGGCATTTAAGTAGGCTGGCAAGGTAGCCACCAGGGTCTTTCCTTCTCCAGTCTTCATCTCGGCAATCCTGCCCTGGTGTAAGATAATCCCACCCATCAACTGGACATCATAATGGCGGAATTTCTGTTCTGTAGACCTTTGGGCTGCTTCCCTGACAACTGCAAAGGCCTCCGGCAATATATCATCCAGGGTCTCTCCCTTAAAGAGTCTCTCTTTAAACTCCGCTGTCTTTCCCCTTAGCTCCTGGTCACTTATTTTTTGTATCTCTGGTTCCAGGGCATTGATTTTTTCTACTATAGGCATAATCTTCTGCAATTCTCTGGTATTGGAATCCTTGAAAATCCTTTTGATGAAATTCAACATTTTGATATCACCCTTATATATTATTTGTCTTTAATAGCCTGTACAGTCTATTCTTTTAAACCCCGTTCCTATGTAAGCTTTCAGTAAAAATGTCAGGATATTTTTATTCCTGACAACTTATAAATAAAGCCTATTATCCAATTTTCATTATAGCACTAATTACTAAAATTCTCAATTAATTAATATCCTTATCCAGGGCTTCCAGAGAACTAATCTCAAAGATATTATCCCCTAACTTTCTCAGCTTTTCTATATCCACTTCTACATGATAATTTATACTAATAAAAATGTTAAAAAAAGGAGAATTAATATCAGGGTAGAATTTTTTAATTTGAGGTGATTCCATTGGCACAAAACAAAAATAGAATTGAAATTCCACAGGATAGGAACTCTTATTTAGGTACCCTGAACAGGACCTGGATTGATAAAGTAAACAAAAAAGTAGGACGTTATTTCCCTGAAGAAAAATATGAACAGATAGTATATATACATAAACTTAGCCGGGAACTGGCTGCAAATGATATACCTGTCCAAAGGCCTCTATGTGAGCCTGTACCTGTAAATAATCTGATAGTCGCTTATTACCAGTACTGTAAGAATGACCCTGGTGATTTCAAGGACGGCTGGTATGTACCGGAAGAAACACCAGAAAGAATAGCCAATGCAGCTAAAACCTTTGCAGAATTTCAGAAGCTTGCAAAAGATCTTAGAGGACCTGAAAAGCCTCTGGACTATCCTTACTGTAATTCATTAGACTGGATCTTAGAACCATCCCCTCTGGAAA
>LFRS01000115.1:19879-20587 GCA_001512435.1 Halothermothrix sp. DTU029
CTCTGGAAATGTGGGGAAGGGACTGGGATTCAAAAAAATTCGCTCTGGATTATGATAAATTTAATCACTTTTTAGATGTGTATATACAGCATGGAGGGCCGGTAAAACTACTGGAAAGCCTGGTCTATATGCTTCCTTTAGCGAGATTATGGATTATTAATTACGGAATAAGGAAACTAAAATATCCAACAGATTTAGATAAGTTCTATAAATATATTAATGGGGCAATAATGGATAGGCTTTACTGGTACGAAGAAAATATAGGGGATTTGTTAAAATCAAGTGGACTTCTATAAAAAAATAAATTTGCTTATATTACTGCATACAAAAGGATATTAGAGAGAGAAAGATAGCCCTTTCTCTCTCTTTGTTATTCTACAGTATTTTAAAGTACTCTTTTAATGTCATTAATAAAAGAACTCACATTTTTCAGGATTCCCTCTTCAGTATCATGGCTATTGATAATATTAATCAGGGCACTGCCTATAATTATACCATCTATATCTGTAATCACTTCTTTAACCTTCTCCGGACCATCGATACCAAAGCCCAGGGCCAGAGGCAGGCCAGGGCAGTATTCCCTCACCTTCTGCAAATACTCCTTAATACCCTCCTGGGGGCCTCTCCGGTCACCGGTAACCCCCAGCAATGAAACACAATAAAGGAAGCCGGTACTCCTCCTGCCAATCTCCTGCAATCTCTCTTCTG
>LFRS01000115.1:20595-30068 GCA_001512435.1 Halothermothrix sp. DTU029
TCATCATAGGGCAGATCTGGAACAATCAGGCCGTTGACCCCGGCCTTTTTCACATCCTGGATAAACCTTTCCTGGCCATAGCTTAAAATGTTGTTATAATAACCCATCAGAACGACGGGAGCCTGTATTAAAGGCCTGATCTCCTTTACTGTCTCCAGAATCAGGGAGAGGGTGGCTCCCTTCTCCAAAGCCCTCTGGCCGGCTGCCTGGATTACAGGGCCATCGGCCAGGGGATCAGAAAAGGGAATACCCAGCTCAATAATATCAACCCCGGCCCTGTCCAGGCTGAAGATTATTTTTTTAGTCATTTCCAGGTCAGGGTCACCGGCACTTATGTAGGTAATCAGTGCCTTTCCTTTACTGAAAGCATTAGAGATCTTCTCCACTGACACCAACCTCCTCAACTCTTTTCATGGTCTCCACATCCTTATCTCCCCGGCCTGATAAATTTATTACGATTAGCGAATCTGGATGGGTTTCAGGAACGAATTTCAGGGCATAGGCCAGGGCATGGGAACTCTCCAGTGCTGGTATAATCCCTTCCAGCCGGGTCAAGAGTTTAAAGGCAGCCACTGCTTCCTGATCCGTAACTGACACATATTTTACCCTGCCAGTACTTTTTAAGTAACTATGTTCCGGGCCAACTCCTGGGTAATCCAGGCCTGCTGAAATAGAATAGGCAGGAGTTATCTGGCCGTCCTCATCCTGGAGCAAAAATGATTTACTGCCATGGAGGACCCCCACCCGCCCCTCTGTAAGGGCTGCTGCATGTTTACCGGTATTCAACCCTTTGCCGGCAGCCTCTACCCCGATCAGCTGGACCCCTTCATCCTCAAGGAAAGGATAAAAGAGCCCCATGGCATTACTGCCGCCGCCGACACAGGCAATCAGGTAATCCGCCAGCCTTCCCTCTTTCTCCAGGACCTGTTTTTTGGCCTCATCTCCAATAATCCGCTGAAAATCCCTGACCATCACCGGATAGGGGTGGGGCCCCACCACAGAACCAATTATATAATGGGTATCCCTCACATTGGTCACCCAGTCCCGGATAGCCTGGTTCGTTGCATCCTTCAGGGTCCGGGTTCCAGTCCTGACCGGTATCACCTCTGCCCCCAGCAGTTTCATCTTATAGACATTCAGGGCCTGTCTCTCTATATCCCGTTCACCCATATAAATATGGCATTCCAGGCCGAATTTAGCTGCCACCGTGGCTGTAGCCACTCCATGTTGTCCTGCTCCGGTCTCGGCAATGATCCTCATTTTACCCATCCTTTTAGCCAGTAAAATCTGGCCTAAGGTATTATTTATCTTATGAGCACCTGTATGATTCAAGTCCTCCCTCTTTAAATACACCTTGCCTCCAGCCAGATATTTAGTTAATTCCTCTGCATAATAAAGAGGGGTAGGCCTGCCACTATAATCCCTGAGCAAGGCCCTCAATTCCTCCTGAAATCCTGGATCCTTCCTTAATTCAAGGTAGAGCCCCTCCAACTCTTCCAGAGCTGGTATCAGTGTTTCCGGTACAAATCTACCCCCAAATTCTCCATAATAACCCCTTCTCATCTTACTACTCCCTTCCTGGATTATAATTCTTTATCTTCCTGACAGTCTCCAAAAGAAGCTCCTGGTTTTTAACACCTGGGGCCTCCTCAACCCTGGAATTCAGGTCAACTGCTCCTGCCCCTGTCTGCTCTAAAGCTCTTATAATATTCCCAGGCCCTAAACCACCGGCCAAAATATAGGGTTTTTCCAGATTAATATTTTTTAATAAAGCCCAGTCAAAGCTTTTCCCGGTACCCCCCATTTTCCCGCCACCTTTTGAATCAAAGAGGAAATAGTCAGCCTCCTGATATCTAGCCAGATATCTTTCCAGGTAACTACTCAAATCTTCCTGCCCTTTTTCCAGTCCAATGGATATAGTTTTTATACTCCTGATTGGCAGGTCCCTAATTAATTCCGGATCCACATCTCCGTGAAACTGGATATAATCAAACAGCCTGCTGGCTATTATCTTTTCCAATTCCTTTGCTTCGAGATTTGACACGACTGCCACCCGGGAGACAAAGGGAGGCAAACCTTCTGTTAGATAATAAACCTCATCCAGGCTAACCTGTCTTGGACTTTCTGCCAGTATAAAGCCAAGAGCATTAAGCTGTAACTTTAAAGCCAGATCTATATCCTCCCTCCTCTTCAGGCCACACAGCTTTATCCAGACACCCCTTCTCCTGTAAATATCCTTCATCATTTAACACCTCAGTTTAAACCCAGTTCCCTTATTTTTCTATAAGGGTCTGCTGCCTTCATCAAAGTCTCCCCAATCAAGACACCATTTACCCCCAGGTCCCGTAGGTAATCTATATCTTCCCTGTCTTTAATACCACTTTCAGCTATTATGTAATAATTATCTCTAAGCTTTTTTCCCTGGAGTTCCTTTACAATCTTCTCTGTTGTCTTCAAATCAACAGAGAAGTCTTGCAGGTTCCGGTTATTAATTCCGATAATCTCTGCAGGAGTCCCCAGGATCTTTTCCAGATCCTCCAGGCTATGAACCTCAACGATAGCCTCCAATCCCAGGCTATGAACAAGCTTTAATAAATCCTTTAATTTCTCTTCTTCCAGGATTGAGGCTATTAATAAGATTACATCTGCCCCCAGAAATAAGCTCTCATAAACCTGTATAGGCTCTATAATAAAATCCTTCCGCAATAAAGGTAAAGTAGTCTCTTTTCTTAAATTTTGAAAAAGCTCTTTACTTCCCTGAAAAAATTTTTCATCAGTTAAAATAGAGACAGCTGCAGCACCGGCTCTAATATATTCTGCCAGCTGAAACTCCGGTTGAAAGTCTTTACTTATTAAGCCCTTTGTAGGAGAAGCCTTTTTAATCTCGGCAATCAAGCTAATATCTTTATCTGCCAGGCGCTTTTTCAGTGACCTTCCTGCCCTCTTTAAATTTTCTATCTCTTTTTCCTTCTCAAGCACAATCTTTTCCAGGATCATAATACCACCTCAAGGGAATTCGTAAACTCGATCATTTCCTCTAATTTCTTTAGAGTCCTGCCGGAATCAATCATTTCCGCAGCCAGTTCTATGCCCTGGGCCCAACTGTCCACCAGGCCACTGACCAGAAAGGCTGCTGCTGCATTAAATAAAACCACATCCCTTTTAGCTCCCCTTTCTCCCTTCAGGATTGCCAGTGTTATTTCCCTGTTTTTTTCTGCTGTCCCCCCTATTAGCTCCTTCAGGTCAGCCCTTTGCAGGCCTACTTCTTCTGGACTTATATAGAATTCCTCGATCTGGCCATTCCGCAAATAAGCCACCTTATTCTCTCCGGCCAGGGAAAATTCATCTATACCTCCAGCCCCATGGACCACCATGGCAGAATCTATTCCCAGATTTTTCAATACTGCTGCCATAGGATAAACAAGATCTGGCTGATAAACACCGAGAATCTGATACCTGGTCCCGGCAGGGTTTGTTAAAGGCCCCAGGATATTGAATATAGTCCGGAGGCCCAATTCCCTCCGGGGCCTGGCAGCATATTTCATGGCTTTATGAAAATAAGGGGCAAAAAGGAAGGCAAAACCAATTTCATTAAGACAGTACTCCACCTGTTGGGGAGAAAGATTTATATTAATTCCCAGTGCCTCTAGTAAATCTGCACTACCACTTTTACTGGAAACAGAGCGATTACCATGTTTGGCTACACTTAAACCAGCTGCAGCCATAAGCAAGGCCACTGTAGTGGAAATATTAAAAGTACCCTTACAATCTCCACCAGTTCCACAACTATCAATTAAAACCCTGTCACTCTTTATACTGATGGCCTTATTCCGCATCACCCGGGCTGCTGCTGTTATCTCTTCTATGGTTTCACCCTTCATGCTTAAACCCACCAGGAAACCGGCCAGTTGGCTATCTGTTGCCCCTCCTTCCATGATTATCTCCATAGCCTTTTCCATTTCTCCCAGACTGAGATTTTCTCTGGCTACCACTTTTTCCAGATAATTAATAAACATAAACCCTCCCCTTTTTTCTATAAATTTTTTCCAGAAACCAATTCGCCTTCCCTGGCCAGAGCAAAGGCCTTAAAGAGAGCCCTGGCCTTATTCAGGGTTTCCTCATATTCTTTTTCCGGAAGGGAATCAGCCACAATCCCTGCTCCAGCCTGGATAGTTATCAACCCATCCTCTACTATAAAGGTACGAATAGTAATACAGGTATCCAGATTACCATTAAAGGCCAGATACCCTACTGCCCCGCCATAAGGCCCCCGGGCTTCCTTTTCCAACTCCTTAATCAACTCTACAGCCCGGGCTTTCGGCACTCCGGTAACTGTTCCTGCCGGGAAAACCTTTTTTAAAACATCCAGGCAATCCAGCCCCTTTTCCAGCACCCCTTCTATCTGTGAAACCAGATGCATAACCTGGGAATAATACTCCACCTCCATTAATTCAGTAACTTCAACAGTACCAACCTGGCAAACCTGCTCCAATTCATCATAGGCCAGGTCTACCAGCATAATATGCTCACTCCGTTCTTTCCGGTCTTTTTTCAACTCTTCCACCAACTGCAAATCCTTTTCCCGGCTTTCTCCTCTCGACCTGGTTCCGGCCAGAGGCCTGATAGTAACCTTTTTTTGTTCCACTTTAACCAGGATTTCCGGTGATGAGCCCACTAACTTTTTCTCCGGAAAGTTTAAATAATAGAGATAGGGAGAAGGATTAATGGCTCTAAGGGCCCGGAATAACTGAAAAGGATCTATATTGCTTTTAATCAGGAATTTTTGTGAAAGAACCAACTGGAATACTTCTGCTTCTTTTATATACTCCCTGGCCTTTTCCACCAGGCCACAATACTCTTCCTTACTCATACCTGTATATAAGTCCCCCATCTCAACTATTTCTTCATTCCTTGCCAAAACAGAACCGGCAGCAGTCTTCCTGATTTTATTTATAAGGTCCTTTATTTCTGCCCTCCCCTGGTAATATAATTCTTCCTTATCAGCTCTGCTCAGATTTTTATCCAGGAGAATATTATTTATAACCTTGACTGTATTATGTAAGTGATCGTAAGCAATAAGGAGCCTGGTCATAACAAAGATACTTAAGGGTTTGCCAGGATTCCCCTCCTCTTCCCCTTCCTGCTTGATATCCTGCCATTTATTAATCATTTCATAGCCAAAGAAACCAACGAAACCGCCGGGAAATGGAGGCAGGTCTGCATATTCCTTCACCCTGTATTTTTTTAAATAAGCTTTCAATTCTTCAACCAGGTCCCTATCGGGATAATACTTACTTACTCCCTTTTCTTCAATGACCAAACCCGTCTGGCCTTCTTTAAAGACCATCTCTGGAAGAAGGCCAATAAAGGAATACCTCCCGTCTTTAACACTTTCCAGTAAATATGAATAATCTAAACCTTGAGCCAGTTTCTGATACAGAGAAATCGGGGTTTCTGTATCTACAATAATCTCTTCATAGAGGGGAATTAAACTATATTCCTCCGCTATCTTTAAAAATTCCTGTACTTCGATCAGTTTTAATACCTCCCTTTATATTATTCAAAATAAAAAATGACCAGGTAGTTAAATTAGAACCCTGGTCATTTAAATCCGGGAGAGTTTCCTGGAGCAATTTAATAGCTGAATGAGATGGCAACTTATTCTTTAGCAGTTAAGCAATATGAGTATATTCCATTTTATTTCTTTTCAGGTAATTTTATCTTTCCTGAGATACAAAAAACCAGACTCTTAAAAAGCCTGGTTAGAATACAGTTTATAAATATACTCTAATCTAAACTCCACTCAACTCTCCTCAACTCTTCTAACCTGGGCTCAGCTCAATTTAATTTTTTAAATTATATCTTATAAAAATTCTTTTGTCAAGAATTTTTATAAGAGTTTTTCCCTTAAAGCCGCCGGTAAGCCGGGATATATATAGGCCAAGGGGATATCAAAAACTGTTTTAGCCCCTCTTTCTCCCTCTTTATTTAAACGATAGACAGCCCGGGCATAGGCCAGGAGTACACTACCGGTGAACTCCGGATTATTCTCCAGCTGCAGTGAGAATTCCACTAACTGCTTATGCCCTTCCCCGGTTTCTCCACTGCGGATCACAAAACCTCCATGGGGCATAGCAGAATGATTTCTATCTAATTCCTCTTCACTGATAAAGATTACCTCTGTATCATAATCTGCAAAATAGGCTGGCATTTCCTTTATCTCTCTGGTTATTCGCTCCTGATCTGCCCCTTCTTCAACCACAACATAACATTCCCGGATATGTTTTTCCCGGGTACTTAATTGTGGGTTTTCTCCCTTTCTAACCCTTTCTATGGCCTCAGCCACAGGAATGGTATATTGAACAGCATTTTTAACACCAGCTATCCGCCTGATGGCATCAGAATGCCCCTGGCTTACCCCCCTCCCCCAGAAAGTATAGGTACTACCTGCAGGTAATACTGCCTCCAGCAGCAATCTATTCAGGGAAAAAAGACCCGGATCCCAACCAATACTGATAGCAGCTAAATGTCCACTTTCCCGGCCTGCCCTCTCCATTGTTTCATAATATTCAGGAATCCTGGCATGGGTATCAAAACTATCTACTGTATTAAACAAACGGACAAACTGCGGGCCCTGTACAGGCAGGTCAGTGGCAGACCCGCCACATAAGATAGCTACATCAATTTCATCTACATATTTTTCTGCATCAGCTATATTATAAACTGCCACCTTTTCATCTTTGATATTAAGTGCTGCTGCAGGCCTCCTGCTAAAGACAGCAATTAACTCCATATCCGGGCTTTTTTTTATGGCCTTCTCCACTCCTCGGCCCAGGTTACCATAACCAACTATAGCTACTCTGATCCTCTCCATCTCTATAAACCTCCACTAGCTTTATTATTTCCTTCTTTTTTATAACTTCCTTTCTAAAGTAAGCCATTTATAAGCAAGTAAACTTTTTTCCCCCACCATGGTAGGGCTTTCCTCCAGGACTTCCCATTCCCGATAATCTATCTCCGGGAAAAAGGTATCAGCAGCGGGAAATTCTTTATCTATTATGGTCAGATAAAGCCTCTCTGTATATGGAAGGAATTGGCGGTATATCTCTCCTCCGCCTATAACAAAGTTCTCCTCTTCCTCCTTCAGGAGGGTTAGGGCTTCCTCAATGGAATGGACTACTTTAACCCTTTCATCAGGGATACTGAAGGACCTGTCCCGGCTAATTACAATATGTTCCCTCTCTGGCAAAACCCCTGGCAAAGAATCAAAGGTCTTTCTCCCCATTATTATCAAATGGCCAGTGGTAATCCTCTTAAATCTCTTTAAATCTTCCGACAGATGCCAGAGCAATTGATTATCCTTGCCCAATTCATTATTCCTGCCCAGGGCAGCAATGATACTGACCATCAAACAGAAACCTCCATCTTTATCCTGCCACAGTGCTGATAATTAATTAGCTTGATATCATCAATAGTAAATTCATAAAAATCCTTAATATCTGGATTAATCCAGAGTTCAGGAGCAGGATAGGCATCTTTTTCCCTGGCCAGCTGTATTTTCATTCCTTCAAGCTGGTTTTCATAGATATGGGCATTATTAATTACATGGGTAAAGAGACCAGCCTTTAATCCGGTAGAACGGGCAATTAAATGTACCAGGACCGCATATTGAGCCATATTAAAGGGAACACCCAGGGGCATATCTCCACTACGTTGGATCAGCATACAGTTAAGCCTGCCGTCGGTCACATCCCACAGGGTCATAAAAGCACAGGGTGGTAGCATCATTTCCGGCATGTCCTCAATATTCCAGAAGGAAACAACCATTCTCCTATCCTGGGGATTTGTTTTTAAAGTTTCCAGAAGTTTATCCACCTGCTTATATTTTGCTATCTGATAACCATAGCCTTTACCAATGGTATTATTCTCATCAACCCATTGATCCCAGATATGTATATTCCTCTCATTTAACCAGGTTACATCATTGCTCTGCTGTTGCCAGATCCAGAGCATCTCCTGTACTGCTGTTTTAAAGGCTACATATTTAGTAGTTAAGATAGGGAACTCCTTTTCCAGATCAAATTGCATTATCTGGTGGGGTAATTTATAAGTAGCAACACCGGTTCTATTCTGATCATAATAACCATGTTCCATAATATCTCTAATAATCCTTAAATACTTCTCATCAGCAATACTCATCTTATCCACCCCTTTAGTCTATTTTCCACTAAATTTATTATATATCTTAAAAAGCTTTTTGTCCAAAAATCAATTTTTAAAAATAATCCTGAAAAATATTTTTAAAACCCTTGACAAGAGAAAGATTCTATAGTATATTATTAGTAACAATTACTAATAAGCTATTTATTTTTCAAATATTTTACTGAATAGCTACATATGTAGTCAAATTTCTGGTAAAATATATATGAATAATATAAAAAAAGAAAGGATGGTTTTAAGATAAAAGATTACACAAAACTAAATGAGTATTTATCAGATTTACATGTTTTAAATGTTAAGCTCCATAACTTACACTGGAATGTGATAGGTAAACGTTTTGTGAGACTCCATGAATATACCGAAGAATTATATGATGACCTGTTTGAAAAATTTGATGAAATTGCTGAATTAATCAAAATGAGAGGTGAAGCACCTCTGGCCAAGGTAGCAGATTACCTGAAAAACACCTCTATCCAGGAATTAGACAAAGACAGCTATACCTGTGATGAAGTACTTAAATACTTAGAAGAAGACTATACAAAACTCAAGAAACTGGCCACAGATATCAGAAATACTGCTGATGATGAAGGTGACTTTGAAGTAGTGGCAATTATGGAAGACCATATAGCTGGCTATAGCAAAACCTTATGGTTTGTTAAAGCAATGTTGAGCTAAATATTTTAATATGGTAAAAGAATATAGCAAATTATAAAAGAAAATACAAATAAAAGTCCTGGCTCCTTTCCACTGGAGCCAGGACTTTTTTTATCTCCTGTAAACTTCCTATCTATAGCTCCTCCAGGGAGATATACTTTGCCACAACAGGCAGCTTTGTGTATAATAAAAGAAGTGGAAAGTAAAAGTTAAAAGCTTGATTTAAATCTACTAAAGTTATATAATCTTATAAAACTTTAAAGGGGAAGTATCCAGGAATAATACTTGGTATAGACAGGAGTGAAGAAGGATGTACAGGATAGTAGAAAAAGAAAACCTGGCAGCTACTATAAAGCGAATTAAAGTAGAGGCACCACTGGTTGCCAGAAAAACTAAACCAGGAAATTTCGTTATTCTCCGCATTGATGAAACTGATGAAAGGATCCCTCTGACAGTGGCTGATTATGACCGGGATAAGGGCTTAATTACCCTTATTTTTCAAGAAATTGGTTATACGACCACAAAACTGGGCCAACTGAAAGTAGGGGATTATATAAAGGACCTGGTAGGCCCCCTGGGTAAACATCTGGAAAATATAG
>LFRS01000115.1:30133-31556 GCA_001512435.1 Halothermothrix sp. DTU029
ACAGATGATGGTACTTATGGCCACCATGGCCTGGTTACTGATATACTGGAAAAATTACTTAAGGAACACTCTGACATAGACCTGGTTCTGGCCATCGGTCCTGTCCCTATGATGAAGGCTGTAGTTAATATTACTCCACTGGAGATTAAGACTATAGTCAGCTTAAATGCCCTGATGGTTGACGGGACTGGCATGTGTGGAGGATGCCGGGTAACTGTAAATGGTGAGACCAGATTTACCTGTGTTGACGGCCCTGCCTTTGACGGCCACCAGGTAGATTTCAACGAACTGATCAATAGATTATCTTACTATAAAGAAACAGAAGACCATCTCTGTAAACTGGAACAGCTGGCCCGGGAGGTGGAACAATAATGGCATTACAGAAGGAAAAAACTCCAATGCCCACTCAGGACCCCAAGGAGCGGATTAAAAACTTCAAAGAAGTAGCCCTTGGTTATACTACAGAAGAAGCAGTAAGAGAGGCTAACCGCTGCCTGCAATGTCCCACAGCCCCCTGTATCAATGGCTGTCCTGTAGAAGTACCTATTCCACAGTTTATAAAAGCCATCAGGGAAGGTAATTTTGATCAGGCCATAGATATTATCAAGACTAAAAATAATCTGCCTGCTATCTGCGGCCGGGTCTGTCCACAGGAAGAACAGTGTGAAAAAGTCTGTATTATGGGAAAGAAAAACGAACCGGTTGCCATTGGCAGGCTGGAGAGGTTCGTAGGGGACTATGCCCTGCAAAAAAGTAAAGATAAAAATTCCCCATATAATAAACCTGTAACCAGAAAAGAAGCCAGGGTGGCCATTGTCGGTTCAGGACCGGCTGGACTTACCGCCGCAGCTGATCTGGCCAGAGAGGGCTACCAGGTCACCATCTTTGAGGCCCTCCATGCCACAGGAGGTGTCCTACGTTATGGTATCCCGGAATTCAGGCTGCCCAAGGACATTGTAGACCAGGAAGTTGCAGAAATTAAAAAACTGGGTGTAGATATCCAGCTCAATGTAATAATCGGTAAAACCATCACTATAGAAGAATTATTTGCTGCCGGTTACAGCGCCATATTTATCGGTACCGGGGCAGGCCTGCCTAAATTCCTAAATATCCCCGGAGAAAATCTGAATGGAATCTATTCGGCAAATGAATTCCTCACAAGGGTAAATCTTATGAAAGCCTACAGATTCCCGGAATATAAAACCCCAGTTAAGATCGGTAAAAGGGTAGCTGTTATCGGCGGTGGGAATGTGGCCATGGACTCTGCCCGTACTGCTTTAAGATTAGGAGCCGGGGAAGTATCCATTATTTATCGTCGTTCTAAAAATGAATTGCCGGCCAGAAAAGAAGAAATAGAACATGCAGAAGAAGAAGGAGTTATTTTCAGGGTGCTCAATAATCCGGTAGCCTTCCATGGAGAAAA
>LFRS01000115.1:31648-33044 GCA_001512435.1 Halothermothrix sp. DTU029
AATTTAAAAACAGAAGCCTGGGGAGGGATAGCTGTTGATGAAAAACTGGCTACCTCTATTCCAGGAGTTTATGCCGGTGGAGATATCGTCACTGGTGCTGCAACAGTAATTAAAGCCATGGGGGCAGGTAAAAAGGCTGCCCGCAGTATTATAGAATATCTGGAGGAAAAGAGATAAAAATATAAGACTTATAAATAAATTGAACAAAAAAAGGCTATCTCTAAAAGAGATAGCCTTATTCATATCCTCATGTATTATATTATAAGGTTGGTTCGATTAAACCATAATCCCCCCGTTTTCTTTTATAAACTACATTTACCCTATTGGTATCTGCATTTGTAAAGACAAAGAAATCATGGCCCAGGAGATCCATCTGCATGATGGCCTCTTCTACAGCCATTGGTTTAATGGCAAACCTCTTGGTCCTTACCACCTTTGGCCTATATTCCTCCTCTACTTCTTCCTTCTCCAGGTCCTTAAAGACTTCTTCTGTCCTCTCTTCTTTATATCCTTCTTTAAACTCCTGTTTCTTTTCCCTGATTCTCCGCTTAATCCTGGTTTTATATTTGCGAATCTGACGTTCAAGCTTCTCTATTACCCCATCAATGGAAGCATACATATCATTACTGTCTTCTTCGCCCCGCAAGATTAAATTATTAATATATACTGTAACTTCAACAATGTGTCTATCCTTTTCTACTTCCATAGAGACATAAGCCTCCTGGGCATCGTCATTCAGGGCTTCATGAAAATACTTAGCCAGTTTTTTGACTTTCTCCTCAACATAATTTTTTAGAGCTGGTGTTACATCGATGTTCTTGCCATAAATCATAACTTTCATTAACTACTCACTCCTTTCATATTATGTACCTGCTAAATGAAACTTTTAGCAACAAAAATATGAATTTCCTATAATTTATTATTCGACAAAAAGAGTTCTAATTCCTGCCAGGATAAATATATTTCTATTAAATATATATAGATATTTTTTCCCTTTATTGCACTTCTTTTTTTTCCTTTTTATTAAATATGTCCTTTTAGAAAAATATCATACTGGAAAAACTAAAAAAGCCCTGTTCACTATTTGTGACCAGGGCTTGATGTTGCTATCTTATAAAGATTATATGTTCATTATAATTTAACAACGTTGCTAGCTTGAGGACCACGATCTCCCTCAACAATTTCAAATTCAACATCTTGACCTTCTTCAAGGGTTTTGAATCCATCTTCTTCTATTGCAGAGAAGTGAACAAAGACATCGTCTCCATCTTCTCTTTCAATAAAACCATAACCCTTTTGCGCGTCAAACCACTTTACTTTTCCGGTAAAAATCATTATAAAACATTCCTCCTAATAGAATCTTAAATGGGTTTTTTTCTGGCCAGATTAATACCCA
>LFRS01000115.1:33082-52168 GCA_001512435.1 Halothermothrix sp. DTU029
ACCAGTACCTTTCTGGCTCCTGCAACTTCCTTAAGTAGAACACTGATCTCATTGGCTGTAGCGCCTGTTGTAAATATATCATCAAGGAGGAGGATCTTCTCACCGGAAAAAGCTCCTTTTTCTATTGAAAAACTATTTTCCAGCAAATCTTTTCGCTCCTGATAGGCATAATCATATAAAGGAGAACTATCCTTGATCCTCTTTAGGGCAGTAGACAGAGGCAGACCAGTCTTTAGACTTAGGCCCCTGGCTAATAGTTCAGCCTGATTATAGCCCCTTTCCTGTAAACGTTTAGCATGGATAGGAACAGGCACAATCCTGTCTACTCTTTCAGAATGATAATATTCTAGATAGCCAATGTATAATAGTTCAACTAAAGGCCTGCATATTTCCTGACAGGCCTTATATTTAAACTGCAGGATAAGTTCTTTTAGTAAGCCATCATATAAGCCTATACTCCTGCTCCTGTCAAAAACATAAGGATGGTCTTGACAAAAAGTACAGACTTCTTCCCCCTGATCCATCTCCCGGCCACAGGATAAACAAAAATGGTCCAGAAATTCTATGTAAGTCAAACAATTATCACAAATACCCTTCAGCTCGCTAAATAAATACTTCCGCCCACAGTATAAACAGATATTCTTTTCTGGATAAAGAATATCCAGGACTTTAGCCAGTAAACCCATCTTCTCTAACCTACCAGATCATGCATATTATGCTTTTCCTTTATCTTTTCTATTTTTTTTCTGGCTCTCTGTAAGGCATTATCTACTGTTTTGATATTAACTTGCAAATTTTTTGAAATTTCTTGATATGATTTATTTTCTAAATACTGAATAAAAACTTCTTTTTCCAAATTAGTTAAAGTCTCATCAAGAACTTTAAACAAGATCTTTAGTTGTTCCTTATAAATATACTTGTCTTCCAGGTTCTTATCACTATTTGGTATAATCTCTTTATAGGATCTGCTGCCTTCATTAAAATCTATAGACCTATCAATAGAAGTTGAACTATTTAGAGGAATATGTTTCTGCCTATTAGCCCTTTTAATGGCTGACACAAGTTGCCTGTGGATGCAAAGCTGAGCAAAACCCCGAAAGGAGGCTGACCTGTCTTCTCGATAATCCCTTATAGCTTTATATAAACCAACCAGTCCTTCCTGAATTACATCTTCCCGATCCAGGCCTTTTATAAAAAAATACCTGGCTTTGGCATAGACGATATCCATATTTCTCTGGATCAGCAGATTAACGGCCTGATTATCCCCTTTTTGTGCTTCTCTAATAATCGCTTCTTCACTATTATACATATCTTTAACCACCCCTTTAAAGATACATAAAAGAACCTTTATAACTTAAAAACCTGTTCAAAGGGTATTTGCAAATCTACCAGTGTAGCCATCAACAATAAAATTATCAAAATATAAATGAGGTTATTCAGTATTTTTTCCTTCACCAGTTAAAGCCTCCTTAATACACAGCCTCCATATCCATCACCTCTCTCTAATTTAACAATTAAAGATACTTTTATATCCCGACCCTGAAACCAAAAAATAGTTTATTATCCCGATTCCAATAATTATTCCCTATACCTACTAGCAATGCAGTATCCTCATGAAGGGGATGAAGCATACTGACTTCATAGGCCCAGGGATCTACCCTATCAAAGAAATAACTTACTTTCCAGGAAAACCTATTGATAGAACTATAAAAGGATTCCCCGGAGATACCAAGGCCTCTCCCCAGTTTCATCTCTGATAAATCCAGGGGAAGGATAAAGGCCAGATTCATTTTATAAGAAGATCTTTTTAAAAACTCGATCTGCCAATCCCCTTCTACTTTAAAGGATTGGCCATCATAAAGGAGAAGGAGACCTAATGAATTAATATTATCAATTCTATCCTCCAGTTTAAGCTGAAGAGACTCCACTTCATTAAAATCCCCTCTGATTATATAAGAAACCCGATCAATAGATGGAGCAGCAAAACAGGTTAGAGAATAAATAAGCAACAGTAATAAAGAAAGAATTGATATTTTCCATTTCCTCATACCATCTACCTCCATTTTTTCCTATACTAAACCTATCTATAATTGTTCCTTACCTATTATAATGGCATTGTTTATTAATCTTTCTGTCAGTGGATTATTCATGGTAAAACCCCTGACTACCATACTGGCTGAATTTCCTCCATCCAGATTCATACCCTCTACTATTCCATAAGCTTTCATGAATTCCGCCAGTTCCTGCAAGGTAACTCCAACACTATAACCAGGCTGCCGGCCATCAATAGTAAAAAAGACCAACCGGTTGTCAGCAGTCAAGCCAACAGCTGAACGGGGCGCCCGGCCAACAGCTATATCTGGCTGAAACTCTTCCTCCCGGGAACTGATAGATATCTCCCCATCCCTTAATAAACGGGGCCCGGCAGAAATAGCTGTCCTGACTTTATATTCATCAAAATCAGGCTTAAAATAGTTTTGCAGATAAATAGGGTCTCCTGTATTAAATAAAAGTAGCTCCTGACAGGCCTTGCCATGAGCCTGGACAATATAACCCTCCTCCGGAATAGTGGTAGCTCTGTCTTTCATATAATTATCAATATAATAATTAATCTCTCTGATGAGATTATCTCCTACAACTACCTCCACCATTCCAGGTTTGAGGGCTGGAGCCTCTTTCCCATAGTATCTATTAAAAACAGTTATCTGGTTTTCTCCAGGTTTACGGTTTACACCATGAAACTGAACCTTGCTATTATTTGTCTCCAAATAGCCCTGCCAGCTTACTCTCTCAAAGATAATTTTATTATCTTCTGTTAAAAGAAGGGCAGTCCTGTCTTTTACTGGTTCTGAGACTATTGTCTTATCTATATAGACCAGGCCTAATGGCCTGCTAGTATCAAAATAACCACCATTAATAGCAGCCAGGGCCCCATATCTCCTTACTATCGCCTGTAGTGATTCCAGGCCGCTTACCTGCCCCCTGGCCAGTGCAGGCTGGAAATATAACCTTCTCCGGCTCAAATCTAAATCCAGAACTGTATAAAAAACAGGTCCCTGCCAGTCTATATATGATATTTCTTTATACTTTAAGCCCCATTCTACCTCAGCATCTACCAGAAGCTTTTCATTCCTTATCTTTTTCAGGTCAAATAAGGTGCTGTCATATGTTTTTGTCAGAATTTGCTGATAATCAAAACCCTGTAAAACCAGGCCAGGATTTGTGAATAATTCCACATCATTCAGTTCCTGGATCTCTATTTCTCCCTTTACATTTTCTTTGCCCAGGACCATTCCACTGGTGGCCTGAACATTTTTTATAAGTACTTCCTGGTCTGTATTCCCTCTATATAAGGGATTAATTATTAACTGCTTATTAAAATAATCTGATAAAATATTAGTCCGCAATATAATAGAATAAGCTTTTATAAATTGAGAATACTTATCTTCGTAAGAAAAATCTATACCCTGGAAGAGAGTCTCCATACTTCCTGCCACCAGGTTATCCAGACCAGTAGAAGTAAAAATATTTAATCCTCTGGAAACTTGCTCAATATAATGCTTACCTGTATAAAGACCACCTTTATAACTGAAAGAACCACTGAAATAAAGCCTGGAACCATGGAAAGCCCTGGCCCCCTGGGTATATACATAGATGCTTTCAGACAGGCTTTCCCTGTTTCTGACCGGCCATCCCTCCCAGCCAGATTCCCGCAAAGAACGGATTACCGGTAAGCATTCCTCCAGTTCCTGATAATTCCCCAACCTTACCTTAAAAAGGCCTTTCTCCTCTACTATTATCCCATTTGGATAACCGGCTTCACTTAATTCCAGGAGAATCTTTTCCGCCTTTCCTTGCTCCCTTGTCGCAAAAACCTGTATATTATAAAAATCTTTTTCTAACGTCTCCAGTCGAAAAGTATAGTTTTTTCCTTCTTCTAAATCCAGATAGCCGGCATCATCAGTTCGATAAAGCCTGGCTGACTTTAAAGGTATTAAACTAATCTCCTTCTCTGTTTCTGCCACTAAAACCTTTACTTCTTTCCCATCCCTGATAAATTCCACCAATTCAGGGGAAAAAGATACTGCTTCCAGGGGAATTTGTCCAATAAATACTACCATTAAGAGAGCTAAGGCTACGATTTTTAGATTAACGCCTGGCAAATCATCCCCTCCTTCAGGAAATAATTATTCCTTTCTCTTTAACTGTTGATATAATAGAGCACCTAAGGAATTAAAAGCATCCTGGCCAACCCCCTGTTTGCTGATCTCACTATCTAACATATCAGTAAAAACGTCTTCAGCAAAGCCTCCATCAATCAAGCCTCCTTCAGGGATAGTGGCCCGCATTGCTTTAAACATCTGATTCATAAAAATTGAGGCAAATTCATTAGCCAATGATCTTAACTTTTTATCCTCTACATCCTCCTGCTTATCAGCAGAATAGGTATCCTTTAATTTCTCCAGATTATTATTATTCATTAATTCTCGATAATAATTATTATCCAGTGGAAAATTAAGTTTCATAAGAAACACCTGCCTCCCACTACAAGGATTTTAGCGCAACTCCAGCCGGGCATGCAAAGCACCCTGGGCATCTATCAGCTCCAGGATAGCAATTATATCCCTGGGGCTAGCTCCCAGTGCATTAAGGGCAAAAACCAGATCTTCTACAGTACTATTGGTAGGTAATACAGTTAAACTACCTTCCTCTTCCACCACTTCCAGGACACCTTCTTCCAGGACAACAGTCTCCCCGCTACTGAAAGAAGCTGGTTGTGAAACCTCCTGCCCAACCCTGATGGTAACTGTTAGATTTCCATGGGCCACAGAAACAGTAGATATCTTAACATTATGTCCCATGACAATAGTCCCGGTCCGCTCATTAATTACAACTTTTGCTTCCAGTCCAGGCCTGACCTCCAGACTATTTATCTTGGCTATATAATCTACCACATCATTTTTATATTGTTTGGGCACCTTCACCCTGACCTGGCCGGCATCTATGGCCTGGGCCAGTTTTTCTTCAGCAAAAAGCACATCAAAATATGAATTAATAGCCAGGGCAATATTGCGGGCAGTCTCAAAATTCGGGCTGTCCAGATAAAATAAAAGTTCTTCATTGCCTAAACGAAACTCTATTTCCCTCTCTACTATGGCACCATTTGGAATTACAGCAACAGTCGGGTGGTTTTGCTGAACCTGGCTGCCGGCAGCACGATAATTATAGCCACCTATAGAAACCGGCCCCTGGGCTACAGCATAAATCTCTCCATTGGCTGCCTGTAGAGCAGTAATAAATAATACCCCACCCTGTAAACTGGTAGCATCACCGAGGGAACTTACCGTTATATCTATTGTATCTCCAATATAAGTAAAGGGACTTAAGGTAGCAGTAACCATCACTGCAGCAACATTCCTACTATTAATCTGATCAGGGCTGACATTAATCCCTAAATGGCTCAACATATTGGCATGGGAGAGGATAGTTGGTTGATACCGGTTGGAATCACCAGTCCCATTAAGGCCTATCACCAGGCCAAAGCCAAAAAGTTGATTGTCCCTGATACCCTGAATCCGGGTAATATCTCCAATAGCAACAACTGGATCATGGTAAGAGGCTGCCGAGACCAGGCTTGTTGTAAATAAAATTATAATCAATATCTGCAGGAAAAGCAAATTGTATTTTTTTGAATATCTCATCCGATCCCCTCCATTAGAATATCCAGTTTAAGATCCGCTGGAACAGGTTTGGCCTTTGTTTTTCTGCTATAATCCCTTCACCCTCTATATCAATACTGACATTGGCTATTTTCCAGGATGGTACAGTATTATCTTTACTGATGTCCTCCTGGCGGACGATTCCTGATAGATTAATAACCTGCTCTTCCCCATTGACTTTAATCTTTTTACTTCCCTCTATCTGTAAATTCCCATTATCCAGTATATCAACCACTAAAGCAGTAACATCTGCATTTATACTTCCTGCCCTCTGGGTCTGTCCCTGGGCACCGTCGTCATCAGCATAGCTAAAACCAAAACTCCTTAAAAAATCAAAAATCCCAAACCCAGCACCTGCATTTACACTGCTTCCCTGACTGACACTGGTATTGGCACTGGATACTGCAGTGGTATTTTCTTCTATTATAATAGTTACTATATCACCAATCTTAAATTCCCGCTCCTTCTCCTTATATACCTCCCTGAAATCATCACTCCAGAGGGAGCTGGAAGCAAAAGAAAGGAAGGAAAGAAGCAGGATACCAGATATAGTTAATATTTGTAGTAGCCGGGATCTCATATCAATACCCCCTATTCGAAAATCCCGTTATAATTAAAATCAACCCGGATTTACAATCCTCACCAGATAGGAACTGATTACCTGGGCCTTAAACCTCTGGCCTGTTCCTATATTTTCAACGGTTATATAATCACCATATTTGCCATTCTGTCTGGCCCGTACCATAGCAGAAACCCGCATATTACCAATAATGACCTCTGCCTGTACCTCATCTCCTGCCTTGATCAGGTCAGGCATCCGCAGATACCTGCTGGTTAAAACAGCATCCTGAGGAATAGGAGTGCGCACTATACCGTATCTAACCAGGGGATTTTCTAAATCAGTAATCAGGTCTCCGGAAATACTTCCCAAAGCTATCTCTGTCCGGATAAAATCCTCAGGCCTGATAGTTTCCCCAATCCCGATGGGCCTTGTCGCCAGATAAACCTCCTGTTTAACCAGGACCTCAAAAGGCAGGTAAACCCTTCGGTAAACCAGATCATCAATTATTATATGGGCCTGTAAGGTCAGGTTCCCAAGCCGATTTCCCCCAGGCAGGCCTTCAAATTTTAATTGATAATCACGATCTGGTAAAACTATTTCAGGTACCTCTTGCCTTGTTCTAACTATAATCTGTTCTGCTGGATAATACAGAGCTGCAATTATATGTTTTTTTGCTGCCTCTACCAGATCTGGGCCAGCAATTTTCCTGCTCCTGGTTTCAACTATAATCCGGGCCGGGCAGTCCAGAACTATCTCTTCCAAGGAAAAACCCTCATTTTTTAAAACCAGTTCAATCTGCTCCCGATAAATATCCCGGCTATAACCAGGAAAAACAGCCTTACCCAATCTAACCACCTGCAGGGCGGCCAATTCTTCAGCATTAGCCCCACTAATAGTGGCTATCTCTCCCAGGATAATCCAGTCTGAATTAACTCCTGTTTTTTCCGGAATACTTATCCTGATAGGCTTCGCTCCTGCCCTCCCATCAAACAATAGAAGGAATACCAGAAAGAGCAGAAAAAATATACTAAATCTCTTAATGAGTCTCATAAATCCTTACCTTCTCACTAACGTCTTAATTGTGAAGCTGTACCTAACATTTCATCTGCAGCCTGAATGGCTTTGGAGTTAATTTCATAAGCCCTCTGGGCAGCAATCATATTAACCATCTCTTCTACCACATGAACATTGGACATCTCCAGGAAGTTCTGGATAATAGTACCATAACCTTCTGCTCCAGGATTATTAATCATTGGTTCTCCAGAGGCAACGGTAGCTCCGAAAAGGTTTCTGCCCAGGCTATTTAAACCTGCAGGATTAGAAAAACGAGCCAGTTGAATCTGCCCTACCTGCTCCGGCATAGCATTGCCTCCCCGTAAAACTGAAACAGTTCCATCTGTAGTTATACTGATTTCTATTGTATCCTGTGGAATAAAAATCTCTGGTTGAATGGGATACCCATCTGATGTAACTATTCTTCCGGTACTATCCATCTTCAGGGAACCATCCCGGGTATAAGCCATTGTTCCATCAGGAAGTAAAACCTGTAAAAAACCGTCTCCCTCAATAACTATATCCAGGGCATTACCTGTATTCTGTAAATCTCCAGTTGTAAAGATTTTTTGAGTAGCAGAAACCCTGGCCCCATGTCCAATTTCAATACCTAAAGGCACCTGGGCCCCCTGAGCATTCAAGGTTCCTGCTTCTCTGACCCGCTGATACATTAAATCCTGAAAATTCACCCTGCTCTTTTTAAAACCAGTGGTATTAACATTAGCCAGGTTATTGGAAATAACGTCTATATTAGTTTGCTGAGCTTTCATACCAGTTGCAGCTGTCCATAAAGCACTAATCATTTCCGGACCACTCCTTTTTATTTTTGTTATTTTTGTTATTATTTAGTGGCAATATAGCATTTTTCCGGATTTATATGGTTGCTTCTGTCATTCCACAACCAGACAGCCCCCTTAAAAAGGTCCAGCTGTTTATCCTATATTGCCAACATTATTAACAGCCTTTTCCATGGTTACATCATAGGTACTAATAACCCTCTGGTTAATATCATAATGGCGGCTAACCTGGATCATCTTCACCATTTCCTGGATTACATTAACATTGCTGTTCTCCAGAAAACCCTGCCTGATGCTATAAGCAGTTGCCGGTATTTCTGGTTCAAAATCACTGCTATAAAGATTTTCCCCTATCTTGTTAAGCAAAGCAGGACCAGGAAAATCAACAATCAGTATCCGGCCCCCCTGTAAACCATCAAAAGACAACTGGCCATTGGCAGTGATTGCTATACCTCTGCCGGGAATAGTCTGGAGAGGACCTTCTTCTCCCATCACAGGATAACCTTGATTTGTAACAATCTGTCCCTGGTTATTAAGGGTAAAGTTTCCATTCCTGGTATATCTCAAGCCATTGGGTGTCTGGATGACAAAAAAGCCATCACCTTCAATAGCCAGATCCAGTTTATTGCCGGTATATAGCAGGTTTCCCTGGCTAAAATCAGTATAGGTTTCCTGTAACTGGACCCCTGTTCCCAGTGACCCTAGCTCCCTGGCCCTTTCTCCCTTTTCCAGTCTGGAGATCAATAATTCGGGAAATGATTCCTGAATCCCTTCATCTTTTTTATAACCACTGGTGCTGACATTGGCCAGGTTATTGGAAATAAGGTTCATCTTCTCCTGTAATGTGATCATACTGGAAGCAGCTGTATAAACCCCTTTAAACATTTAGTCACCTCCTTTTTATCAAGATCCTGGTTAATATTTCGACTAGACCACTATCATTACTAAAGGTATAATCACCAGCCTTTATCCTGGTCTCTATATCAAACAAAAGCAATAATTCTATAAAATCATCATAAGAGACTAAACCTGCTTCATCCAGAATCCTGGCTACCTGCCGGCCAGTACTGCCTTCAGGAATAACAATACTAATTAATTTTACTTCTTCAGCTTCTACCTCTACTAACCTTTCTAGCCTTTCTATCGCCTGTTCTTCTTCTTCTGCCAGGTCCGGAACTATATCCTGAAGTACGTTATCTGCAGGTGGACTCTCAATCCCCAGATTTTCCTTGCTATCCAGCTCCTTCTGGACAGNNCGATGAGGATATCATTTTCTATAGGCTCATTAGTTTGCAAAGGAGCATTATTCTGCTGTTGGTTAAAGATACCCATAAGGAGGAGAAAAAAACCCAGAGCAATTATTATATCGGGAATAATATTCTGCCAAAAACCCTTCTTAAACAATGCTATCCTCCTCTTTCCCATGCAATCTTATAATTAAGCCCGTTTCCCTGATACCCAGATTTAATTTCCGGGCTATCTCTTCTGCTGTAAGGCCCTGCCTGTATAATTGCAAAACCTCTTGATATTTAGCAGCTATAACACCTGTCTCCTGGTCTGGAGGAAGGCTTTCTTCCTTCTCTGCCAGCTGGCCATTGAGTAAGTCCTTAAAATCAACCTGCTCCTCAGGCTGTGGAGAATCACTATTGCTTTTTTCCAGGAGTTTATTTTCCAATTGGAGTAAACTATCAATTTTGCTTTGGAGGGCTTTTTCTTTTTCATCTATGGCCTGGATTAACTCTTCCAGTTCACCGTTAATGTTTTTCAATTTATTACTCTTCTCCAGATATTCTGCAAGTTTTACAGAATTCCCTGCCTGGTAATATTGGTATTTAAAGTAAAGACCTCCTATTATTAGTGCTACACCACTAATTATCCAGTACATAGTATCGACTCCCAAAGCTAGAAATTTAGATCCTGATATCAATTATATTCCCTGTCTCTCCTCCAGCCTGCTGGCCTTTCTCTTCTCTCTCTTCTCCTTTTTTATTTTTAGCTTCCCTTTCCTGGGATTTGCCTCTACCCTCTTCCTTATCCCTAATCCTGCTTTTCTCAATCTCTTCGTTATTATTGACCTGTTGCTGCCGCCTTTCATTTTTTGCTTCCATTAATTGGTTGGTATGATTTATTTCCTGCTGTGCCTGGTACTGTTTTAGCTGTTGAATCCTTTCAATCCGCAAAGACATTGGTAAATTAGTATTGGGATCAATAGGTTGGCTCATTTAATACTCACCACCTATAAGGTTATCTGCCTGATCTCTCCCTCTTCCTCAATAAAACTGGTACGATTCATAGTATTATGAATATTATAGGCGGATCTCCCAATAACCATTTTAACTCCGGGATAGATCGTTTTGTAAACATTAATTCTGCCTCTATCTGTTTCTTCCATCTTATTTTTTTCTTCATCATAATTCATTTTTTTCTTGTCTATTTCTGCCTGCAGCTTGGTTGCCGTAGCCTGTAAACGTAGTAGTAAACGTAGTAACATCAATCTCTTTTCTTCAGGTAAACTACCCTGCTGTTTTTTCAATTTCTCCAGTATATCAATGGCCTTTAAGGTTTTATCCAGGTTAAGTCTGTCTTTCTTTAAGTCTTCTTCCATCTCTTTTAATTTGTTCTTTAGTTCTGGATCAATACCTACCTTCAGTTCAGTAGATGTAGCCAGATAAGAGCCAATTATATTTGCTTCAATCAAAGCTCCGGCCCTACTCAGACCACCTACCAGCAGACCCTTATTCATGGTAACCTGGATTGCCTGGCCTGCACTTATATTGCTATGCATTATAGCATCAGAAACTATCACATTTTGTTCTGCTTTAACCAGGCCATTTTCTATAAACTTGACATGGACATCCCCCCTGGCCTGGATATGAGCTTTATTCCTGCCTACAAAGCCCTTTTTGATAACCACATCTCCACCAGCCTCTATATTGGCTCCAAAGACATGTCCCCATATTTCAACATTACCACTGGCCTTGATCATAAAACCTTCCATAACATTTCCCTTTACCAGGACATTCCCTACAAAATCTATATTGCCAGTACTTAAATCCACATCTCCATTTACCTCATAAACAGGCAAAACACTGACCCGGTTGCCTTCCACTACTACCTGGCCGGCTATACTGGCTATCAGAGTATGTTCATCCCTTTTTTCTACATTTTTGCCACCAGGTAATTCCTTATTTCTTGGTTCAGGAGGATTTATAACCTCTCCTGTTACAGTTCTCCCCGTTGTTCCTGGAACCGGATCTTTCTTGGTAACCAGTACCTGGCCGGCATTAACATTTGTAATCAGGCCCAAGTTATAGAAGTCAATACTGCCATCCTCCCTCTGGGTACCTACAGAGTCCTTTTTGCTTTCAAAATGATAAATAATTTCCGCATCAGTACCGGGAACAGCAGGGATACCCTCTGCAATCAAATGGTTATCAATCTGGGTCGGTTTTTCTGCAAATTTTTTTATTTTTTCTTCTTTTATACCGAAAACAACCTGATTATCTTTTAAAACCTGTAATATTTCCTCTTCTGTAAGTTCTCTTCCACCCAGGGCAGGTGTATAACTAATATAGGCCCGTAATTTATCATTACTTATCTCAACCTTTAATTTACCATCCCGATCCAGTTCTGGTAAACGGGGGGCGATTAAGACCCATTCCCCACTATTTTCATGGATGGCATTCTGTACTGTCTTCCAGTCAATCTGTACAAATTCCTTTTTCTCCAGAGCCATTTTCACCAACTGATAACTAACTGGATCCCCCTTACCTTCAGGTGCAGTGATTTTTAGAAAAATACCGTCATCAGCAACTCTAATGGCAAAAGAACCATCTACATCCAGACCATCACTGACCATAGCCAGGATATCTTCTTCCCGCTGACTGAGCCCTTCTTGCAGGGAAACCTCATAAATTTTTCTGGCATCTATACCCAGTAGACCACCTTTTTTACCTACTTCTACAATATTTAATGCAATATCAGCTTCTACTCCCAACTTCTCTCTAGCTAACTTTATTGCCTCTTCTCTAGTACTTGCCACCACCTTTATTTTATCAGTCATAATAGCCCCCTCTTCCTATTTAGATTAGCTGCTCTTTTTTTCTGGCCAGGGAACCACGTAATCGATATATTGCTTTTTTGTGCAACTGGGATACCCTTGCTGGAGACAGGTCCATAATCTCTGCTATCTCCTTTTGTGTAAGTCCCTCATAATAATAAAGGGAAATGACCAATCTCTCGGTATCATTTAAATTATCAATGGCTTCTGCCAGGAGTTCTTCACTGCGTTTTCTTTGATATATTGCTTCAGGTTGATTATCCCCCTCATCCCGTATAAATTCCAACATGTGACTATCACCAAAAAGTTCATGGAGTGAAAACCATTGGGAAGAATAGAGCAAGGAATCCAGATTATCTATCTTTTCCTCACTCATGTTTAAAGCCCTGGCCAATTCATTAACAGAAGGCCTGCGGCCATATTTGCTGGTAAACTGATCAACTGCATTTTTTAATTTTCTTCCTTCCCTCCGTACTGAATGTGGTAACCAATCCAGCCTTCTTAGATAATCTATCATCTCTCCCCTGATTCTTTTGCTGGCATAAGTACTGAATTTAATACCTTTCTTATGGTCGAATTTATAAATAGCATCAATCAGACCTATAACTCCATAACTTTCCAGGTCACTCTCCTCAATAAAGTCTGGAAGATACATTTTTATTCGCCCTACCTGGTATTTAACCTGAGGGAGATACATGACAATTAATTCTTGTCGTGCTGACAGAGAGTTGTGCTCTTTAAATTGCCGCCAGAGTTCTGCTTCTTCATGTTTGGCTTTGTGGTCTGACATCCCTCTCCCTCCCATCTTCCTATAGGGTCTCTTCCACCTCTACTACAGGTATTTCCAGAGGAGAAAAGTCTTCTTCTCCTTGCTCCTGCTCCACTGCTGTCTCCTCTCCTCCAGCTACTTCCTTCTCCTCTACTTCTTTACCTTTATCCTTATCCTCTTCTTCCTTTCTCTTTTCTTTTACCCCCTTAGAAGGGGCCTTTTCAAGAAAAAGGAGGAGTAAAAAGCTTCCCAGAGCGATCAGCAAAAAAGCCAGGATACTTTTATACAAAACATTTTCCATCTTTAGTCCAGTAATAAATCCTATCATAACAGTAAACCCATAAGCCATGAGGCCAGAAAACAAAGAAAGGAAAAGCCGTTCTTTCATTTACTATAACAAACCCTTCTGTCGCAATTTACGTTGATAATCAAAAAGCCAGCTGATTATTTCTTCCTGTATATATTCATCTATTTCTATAAACTTGATGCCAAAAGCCAGTCCTGCTTCAACATCAAAGATATTTACTATTTTAGAAATTATTGCTATATTCTCCAGTCCAGGTATCTGGAGATACAATTCCATCATGGTTCCTTTCTGGACAGGTTCTTTTATAAACATTTTCACTCCGCCACCGCTTATATCAAGGGTATAGCTTTCTTTCAGCACAGACATAGGTTCCAGCTTTTCATCCAGGAGCCGATACATAACCTTTTCTCTCACTTCCAGGCGAAAGAATTCCCTTCTTTGAATCCGGTACTTATCTTCCGGAATAGCCAGGTGTAAAAGGGGCACCTCTCCCTCCTCTTCCCTGCCAATTATCTTTGTTTTATAGGAATAAGCGGCCTGATCTCCAGTAAAATACATCAATACATCCAGATCTACCCGTAAGGGTATTATTTCTCCATGTACAAGTGGTACAGTAACTTTAATCATATCTCCGGGAAGATCTGCTACCTGGCTTAAGTAATTACCCTTATAAGGCCCGTCCACCACTATTAATTCAAATTTTTGGTTCACCTCGATTTCATGATCTGTCTTCATTTTTTCACCCATCCTGTTTCTTTTAGACAAGAAATCCTTTTATTTTAATAAATTCAACAGGCGACCAATAAATCCTTCTTTACCACTCTTTCTCTCCATCATATTTATCTCTCCAGCAGCAAGAAGTTTATCTGCAATCTCCAGAAAGGCCTGTCCTGCCTTAGAGCCTGGATATAGGTCCAAGAGAGCTTTCTGTTTCTTAACTGCCTGACGTAAGTGGTTATCAAAGGGTATATAACCCACAATATCTGCCTCAATCCCCAGGTAATCCTTGATAACCTTACTCATCCTTTCCAGGATCCCCTTACCTTCTTGCAGAGAATTAACCTGGTTTATCAAGAGATTGATCTTGCCAGAATATTGATGATTGTGCAGGATCTTGACCAGGCTATAGGCATCCATTATTGCTGTTGGTTCAGGAACCAGGACAACAATAACCTCATCACAGATAGAAATAAAATTAATAATATTGTTATGTACACCTGCACCAATATCTACTAATATTATATCATAGTTTAACTCCAGATGAGAAGAGAGCAGGCTAAGCCTTTCTACCTGTTTCCGGCTAATATTTAGATATTCCTCCAGGCCAGAAGTACCAGGTAATATCTTTAAATCTCCAGGACCCTCTACAAGGATATCCTCAAAATCCTTTTCACCATTAAAGAGATGGCCCAGATGATATCTGGGGGTAAGGCCCAATAGAACATCAATATTGGCTGTACCCAGATCAGCATCAATTAAGAGGACCTTTTGCATCTTCTTCTGTAAAGCCAGGCCCAGATTAACAGCAAGATTGGTTTTGCCAACCCCACCCTTACCACTGGCTACAGCAATAAGGCGACTTTTCCTCACTCCATTTACCCTTTGTCTTAAACCTGTTGCCTGATCAAACATCCAGATCACCTAATAAATAATCTATTATTAAATCCAGGTCAGCTACACGAATATCATCTGGCACATTCTGTCCCATGGTAATATAGGAATAGGGAAGTTTACAGAAATTCCGGATATTGAGAAAATCACCATATTTACTGGTCTCATCAAGTTTTGTCAGTAACAGCTTATCAGGACTCAAGATTGAAAATTTATCAATAATTTCTTTCTGGATTTGACTCTTGGTATTTAAACTCAAAATAAGGTGGACTTCATCGACCAGCTCTTTTTTGAATATTTTTTTCAACCTGCCTATTTGAAACTGATCATTCCAACTGCTTCCAGCAGTATCTATTAAAATCAAATCATATTTTCCCTTTAAATCAACACTTAATAATCTTTCCAATTCTATATCACTGTAAGCAACATGGATAGGAATATTAATAATATCACTATAGGTCTGTAATTGCTGTACTGCAGCAATCCGATAAGTATCAGTTGTAATAAGGCATACTTTCTTGCCTTCATCCAGAACAAAATGGGCAGCCAGCTTGGCAACAGTAGTGGTCTTGCCAACACCAGTAGCACCAACAAAAGCCACTACCTTGTCCCGGCCATTTAAATTAATTGCCTGGCCTTCCCCAATATATTCTTTCAGGATTAAACTTAACTGAGACAGGAGAGCCTCTCTTTTTTCCAGTTCTTTTTTCTCCAGTAATCTAATAATTTCTTTATTAAGATGATCAAATACCCCCTGCTCATTGAGGTATTTATATATTCCCAGCAATTCCTCCGGCAAACCCTTTAAAAAGCGATCATTCTCCCAATTTTGATGCATCTCATAAACCAGGTTTTTTAGATCGGCTATTTCCTGTAAGGCCAGGCTGTTTCCAGTAACTGGCTCCGCTTTTTTCTCCTCTACCCCTGCCAGGACCTCTACCATGGTTTTGCTAAAAAAGCCCAGAAATCCCCCGGTTTTGTACTTGCTGGTATTTAGAATAATGGCATCAGGACCCAGATCAGCCTTTACCTTGAAAATAGCATCCTGCATAGTTTCTGCTACATATTTCTTTACCTTCACTCTAATTCACCATCCCTGTTACTTCTACCTTACACTGGGGATCCAGCTCATTATATGATAAAACCACTAATTCCTTGATAGAACGATAAGTCAATTCCTTTAAAGGCCTGCGCAATAGTGGTGCTGTTACAATAATGGGATTATGTCCCTGTTCCAGTAAACCCCTTACTGCTACTGCTATCTTCTGAATTAAATCCTGGGCCTGGTCTGGTTGCAGGGACAGGTAAGCCCCCTGGTCTGTCTGTTTTAAAGCCTGAAGTAATTGGTCTTCCAACTGGGGATCTATGGTCACTACATAAAGAACAGCATCACTATCCTGGAAAAGGCTACAGATCTGGCGGGAGAGAGACTGGCGAACATATTCTGTCAAGAGTTGAGTGTCCTTGGTTTTGTTGGCATAATCAGCTAAAGTCTCCAGGATAGTAACCATGTTTTTAATAGGGATACCCTCCCACAATAAATTTTGCAATACTTTCTGTATCTCACCTATAGTCATCAGATCAGGTAAGAGTTCTTCTACTACCGCAGGGTAGTCCTCTTTAATTTTATTAATGGTATTTTTAACCTCCTGCCGGCCCAGTAACTCATAAGCATGTTCCCTGATTATTTCTGTTAAATGTGTAGCCATAACAGAAGGTGGATCAACTACAGTATAATTAGCCATCTCTGCTTCATCTTTCTGCATTTCACTGATCCAGATAGCCGGTGTGCCAAAGGCTGGTTCCTGTGTTTCAATTCCATCTATCTTACTGGTTTCCAGGCCAGAGGCCAGGGCCAGATAATGATCCGGCAAAATCCGGTAACGGCTAATCTCTACCCCATGGAGTTTTATCCTATAGGTATTAGCCTCCAGTTGTAGATTATCAAGGATCCTGACCGGTGGAATAACCATTCCCATTTCAAGGGCCATCTGTCTTCTCACCATGGCCACCCGGTCCAGAAAATCCCCTCCCTGTTCAGGTAAAACCAGAGAGATAAGATTATAGCCAACCTCTACCTCCAGGGGGTCTACTTTTACCAGGTCATTTAATTCCTCAGCCAGAGGTGCTCTAATTTGCTGCAGGTCTTCTTCCACAAGTTCTTCTTCCACTACTAGTTCAGACTGCTTATTGAGCAGGTAAGCAATTAAACCTATAAATAGGGCCAGGCCTAAAAATGGTCCTGCCGGCAATCCTGGTACCAGAGCCAGAAGAAGCAATACAGCGGCGGAAACAAATAAAGCCTTGGGTTGAGCAGTCAGCTGCCTGGTCATCTCTTCCCCCATATTCATATCAGAGGAAGCCGCTCTGGTAACCACCAGGCCAGTAGCAGTAGAGAGCATCAGGGCAGGGATCTGGCTGACCAGGCCATCACCTACAGTCAGGAGGACATAAACCCTTCCTGCTTCAGCCAGAGGCATACCATGTTGTAAAGCACCAATAATCAAACCACCAATGATATCTATAATAACTATAATTATGGAGGCAATAGCATCCCCCTTAACAAACTTGGTAGCACCATCCATGGCCCCATAAAAGTCAGCTTCCTGGCGAATTTTCAATCTTTCATTCTGGGCCTCTTCTTCAGTGATAATGCCAGCATTTAAGTCAGCATCAATACTCATCTGCTTTCCAGGCATGGCATCCAGGGTAAAACGGGCAGCTACCTCGGCAACCCTCTCGGCACCTTTGGTAATAACTATAAATTGGATAACTACCAGGATTAAAAAGATAATAAGTCCTACTACATAATTTCCCCCCACGACAAAATTACCAAAACTCTCAATAACCTTGCCCGCATAGGCCTGGCCCAGGATCAATCTGGTAGAAGAAACACTCAGGGCCAGCCGAAATAAGGTGGCAAATAATAAGAGGGAGGGGAAAACCGATAAATCCAATGGCTCTGTATTATAAATAGTAACCAGGATAACCACCATGGAGAAGGTAATATTTGCTGCCAGTAAGAAATCCAGTATCCAGGTTGGCATAGGGATAATCAACATTATTATAATACCAACCAATGCCAGGGCAAATAAAACATCACTATTATCATTTAACTGCCTTATGAGAAAATTATTGCTTGTTCTTGTTGAAATAGAAGCCACAGACTTGTCTCCTTTCAGCAATACTACCCTTTCTTTTTCACAGGATTAGAAATTTAAGACATGTTTAATTTTACATCAAAATCTACCATTAGTCCTATAAACAAAGGCCAGTACCTCAGCCACAGCCTGGTATAAGTCGACGGGGATTTCCTGACCAATCTCGCTACTGCTATTTAAGGCCCTGGCCAGGGGTTTATTCTCTACAATTTCAATACCAAATTCCCTGGCCTTTTCTATAATCCTTAAAGCCATATAACCTTCACCCTTGGCTACAACTACTGGAGCATCCATTGTATCTATATCATACTTCAAAGCCACTGCAATATGGGTAGGGTTAGTAATTACAACATCTGCTTCCTGCAGGGCTTTTATCATTCTGTTCAGGCTCATCTGGAGCTGCTTTTGCCTCCGTTTGGACTTAATCTGGGGATCCCCTTCCTGCTCCTTATATTCCTGTTTTACTTCATACTTAGTCATCCGCAGGCTTTTCATGTGTTCATATTTTTGATATGCAAAATCTGCTACTCCCAGTACAACCAGGAAGGTAAGGATACTTACAGCAACCCGGGAAATGGTCTTTACTATCAAAAGCAAGGCTGGTTCCAGGCCCTGTTGTATGGTTGTCAGTAAGAGGGGCCAGGCTGACCTTAACTGAAAATAACTAATAAGGGCTATAACACTTATCTTAGCCACAGATTTCGCCAACTCCAAAAGGGAGCGCAGAGAAAATAATCTTTTAAAACCTGAAAGAGGGTTAATCCTGCTTAATTTAGGCAACATAAGTTTAGGTAAAAATAGAAAGCCTACCTGCAAAAATCCTATTAATAATCCTACCAGAGCAGTAGCCAGTAATAAGGGGGCCAACAAGCTTGCCATATTAAAAAGCCTTTCCATTAAAAGGGTAAAAACAGATTCAATGGTAAGCTCCGGTATGCTACTAAGGGAAAAACTGGCCCGCATCTGTCTGGCCATAGAATCTATTATATTCTCAAAAATAATGCTAAGGGTCAGAAAACTGGCCAGTAGGGTAAATGCATTAGCCA
>LFRS01000115.1:52180-53399 GCA_001512435.1 Halothermothrix sp. DTU029
GTTCTTTCACCAGTTCCTCCTGGCATAAAACTCACCCCTGACCAATTATCCTCGTAAATTCAGATAGATGCCTGTACATGTCCCTGAAGAGTTCCTGAAAATAGTAAATAGAAAAAGCAAGTGACAGGATTAAGACAGCAAAGCCAACTAAAACCTTGATAGGTAGACCTATGATAAAAATATTCATCTGGGGCACCGTCCTGGCCAGAAAACCAAGAACTACATTAGCCACAAACAGGGTACCGACAACCGGTAAAGAAATTATAATGGCAACCCGGTAAAATTCACTGACAATACTAAATATATATGAAAAAAAAGCCGGGGAAAGAGAAACTTTCCCTATTGGAATAAGCTGGTACGAATAATAAAGAGCCTTTAATAAAAGATGGTGGCCATTTACGGCCAGGAAAACAAGAATGGCCAGAATGTTCTTAAACTGTCCCAGAACAGGAGCCTGGGCTTGACTGATAGGGTCTATAACATTAACCATGGCAAAACCCATACTGAAGTCCAGATAATGGCCGGCAAACTGAATAGCGGCAAAAACCAGATAAGAAATAAAACCAATACTTAAACCAACAGCAAACTCACCTAAAACTGCTATTATAATATGCAATAAATCCAGGGGAAGCTCTACCCCCTGCATATTTGTCAAAAGAGGGAGGGTAATAATAGATAAGAATAAAATCAAAGCCAGGCGCACCCTGGCCGGTATTACCCGGCTGCCAAAAATAGGGGCTACCATAAAAAGGCCAATATAGCGAACCATTATTAGTATAAAAATATAAGTATAATTGCTAAAAAGATTCTGTAGATCCATAATTATTCAACCTAACCAATTACCTGTGGGATTAAATGAAAAAGATTATTAACAAAATCAACTATAGTATTCAACATCCAGGGCCCGAAAACAGCTATGGAGAGTAGAACAGCAAGGATCTTTGGTATAAAAGCCAGTGTCTGTTCCTGTATCTGGGTGGTGGCCTGGAAAACTGCCACCATCAAGCCTGTCAGCAACCCTGCCCCTACAACAGGAGCAATGATAAGCAGGATAGTTTTTAGGGCAGCACGGCCGAGGTCAATCACGATATCGATATTCAAGAGAATCACCTTTCATTTAAAAAGTACTGACCAAAGTCTCAATCACCAATGACCAGCCATCTACCAGTATAAATAATAAGATCTTAAAAGGTATAGAGATCATAACCGGTGGTAACAT
>LFRS01000115.1:53417-59032 GCA_001512435.1 Halothermothrix sp. DTU029
AACTCACTGATAATAAAAGCAGGTATTAAGACATAAGTAGGCACCTCATCCCTGTTACCGGGACGGGGGATATTCGCCAGGTCAACAAATAAAGCTAAATCCTTCTCCCTGGTCTGTTTAAACATAAAGTCTCTGATAGGGGCAAGACCCCTTTCGTACATGGTTTCTGTATTAATCTCCTCAGCTAAATAAGGCTGAATAGCATCAGCATTTACCTGCTGCCAGACCGGAGCCATGGTAAAAACAGTCAGGAATAAGGCCAGGCCGATCAAAACCTGATTCGGTGGCATATTGCTGGTTGCCATAGCCGACCGCATCAAGGAAAAGACTACAATAGTCCTGGTAAAGGAGGTAAGCATAATCAGGATAGCAGGGGCCAGTGATAATACTGTTAAAAGAAGGAGAATCCTTAAAGCCAGTACCAGGTCTCCTCCCTGACTTTCTTCCCCACCACTCCCTATTTCCAGTCGAATATCTGGTAAACGAAACTCCTCTCCCTGAACAGAAAAGGAAAGAACCAGTATCAAAAACAAAACTAAGAATGCAATCCTGTTATTTTTCATCATTACCCCGCCTGTATACTCCTGTTAATTTGTTGAAAATATTCCTAAAACTCTCTTCCTTTTCAGGAATAGCAGCTCCTGGAAAATCCTCTTCCTTCCAGGTATAGATAAGCCTGGAGTCTGTTTCAGTATTAGCCAGCAGAAATATCTGCCCATTTACTTTCAAAAGGGTAAAGCTTTTCTTTGGTGCCAGATAAACCTGTTCTATGATCTGAATATATCTACCCCTGGTTCTTCCACTGATAGATCTTTTCAGAAAGTAGCTGATCAGGTACATTAAGCCGATTATCAACAGGAGATAAAAAGTGACTCTGGCCAACTCTACTCCGATATTTTCCATCCTCTTTCTCCTTTAAGTCTTTATAGGTTATTAATGCGGTCTGCTGGACTGATGATATCCTTTACCCTGAAACCGAAGTTCTCGTCAATAACCACAATTTCTCCCTTAGCCACTAATTTCCCATTAACCAGTAGATCTACTGGTTCTCCTGCCAGCTTGTCCAGCTCTACTATAGAGCCTTCTCCCAACTCCAGAATCTCCTTAATGGACATCCTGGTTTTTCCTAGCCGGACAGTTACCTGTAAGGGAACGTCCTGGATCAGGGCCATATTCTGTGGTAAAGGAGCTACTGAACTACCCTGGTCAAAATCAGGAAACTGGGCCCTCTTAACATTGACCTCTTCACTCTTTGCTATATTCCCACCATAACTCACCGGGATCTCCCCTCTCTCTTTTTCTGGTTTCACCCTTTCCTTTTCTTCTTTTACATCAGATACTATATCATCATTAATGCTCCAATCCTTAGCCAGGAGACCATTATCCATCTCTGTAAGACGGGAAACCAATTTATTGGCAAAATCCAGTTTGGAAATCTGTTTAAAACTACTGTCAATCTGGTCTCCTACTTTAAGGTGAAAGGAATTATCCACCAGAACTTCATCTTCTCCAAAATAACCATTTACTTCACTTACAACATCATCCAGGTCAATATATTTTGCTACTGGTGGTGTTATATTAACAACCTCATTAAGGATACTGGACATAGAAGTAGCCGCTGAACCCATCATCTGATTCATTGCTTCAGAGATAGCACTGAGGCGGATCTCATCCAGTTCCAAAGATGGATTTGAACCATCTCCACCCATCATCAGGTCTGCAATAACTACTGCATCTTCTTCCTTGATGATTAGTAGATTTAAGCCTTCAATTCCTTCGATATATTCTACCTGGACCAGAACACAGGGTTTTTCATACTCATCAGCGATAGCTCTAATGGTTGATGCCTTAACATCAGGGGTAGTGATCTCCACCTTCTGGTTCAGTAAACTATAAAGGGCTGTTGCAGCTGCACCCATGGCGATATTCCCGATCTCCCCAAGGACATCTATTACCTCTGGACTCAGCTCATCTAGCGCCCCAATATTATTTTCTTCTCCTGTATTAAATAAGGCATCTATTTCTTCCTGTGACAATATGTTCTTCTTTTCTTCGTTACTCATCAGCTAAATCACCATCCTCTCCAGGTTCAACTGCTTCCATTATCTTTATTGCCAAATGCTTATTATGTTTCCCGGGTATTCCCTTAAACTTAACCCGGTTACCAATCCTGATATCTATATTATCCGAAGATTTCCTATCCAGGCGGATTACATCACCTGGCTGTAAATAAAGAAGCTCCGAAACGGATAATTCTGCACCACCTAATTCAGCATAAAGATCCAGTGAAGTTCTTTTTATTCTATTCCGCAGGATATTTATATGCCGGGCAGTCTGTTCCTGACGGGTTTTGGCAAACCACTGTTGGGCATTAAGCCGGTCAACAATGGGTTCAATCATTATATAGGGAATACAAATATTTATAAGTCCTTCACTACTGCCAATTTTGGATATTAAAGTAATCAAGATAACCATATCATTACCTGGCACAATCTGGGTAAATTGCGGGTTTGATTCAATATCCTTCAGATTTGGCCTTACCCGGATAATATTCTCCCAGGCTTCCGGAAAAGCATTAAGTATCCAGTTAATAATCTTCTTAAAAACAGCCTTTTCTATATCTGTAAAGGGACGGGAATTAAAATCTGCAGAACCAAGACCACCGAATAAGCGATCAATCATAGCAAAACCTATATTAGAGTTTATTTCCAGTATAAATTGTCCCTGAAATGGCTCCAGATCACTTATACCTATTATGGTGGGCTCTGGTAAGGAACGAATAAACTCTTCATAACTAATCTGCTCAATGGAAGCAACATCAAAGTCCACCAGGGTTCTAAGCTGTGTGGAAAGAATAGTAGTCAAGGAACGGGCCAGGTTTTCATGAATCATCTGCAAGGTACGCATCTGTTCCTTGGACAATTTATCCGGTCTACGAAAATCATAAACCTTAATCTGTGTATCAGCAGATTCCTTTTTTATCTCCTCCACATCAAGATTACCGGCTGTCAGTGCAGAGATAAGAGAATCAATCTCTTTTTGACTTAAAACATCAGCCATATCTTTCCCTCCCTATTGTACAACCAGTTGTGTAAACCAAACCTGGGTTATCTGGCCTGTTGCCAGGATACTATTTAAGGAAGCCATAATCCGGTTCTTAATAGTCTGAGCATCAGGTTCCTGTATATCTGCAATTTGTTGGTCCCTTAAAATAGCTATGATACAGTCTCTAATCTGGGGACCTCTTTTTTCCAGTTCATCAATAACATTCTCTGTGCTAACCTCAACAACAATGCTGGCCTGTATATACTGGTAACCTCTACCGGCGGTAAGATTGACTACAAAATCCCCCAGGGAATAAGTAGGACCAATAGTAATCTCCCTAACCCTCTCTGACCTGTCATTTATAAATAAGGTCATAATACCATAACTGGTTCCGGCAGCAATAACAAGCATTAATAGGGCAATTACCAGTACACTTTTAATTGTTAACCCTTCCTTTGCCATCTTTAATCCCCCCTCCCATTATGTGTAGAATTTAATACAACAATCTCTACTCTCCTGTTTTTGGCCCGGTTTTCTACTGTATCATTTGGATATAAGGGCCTGTATTCAGAATATCCAGCAGCCATTAAGCGCTCTGGAGGAATAGCTGTATTCTCAATAAAATACCTGACAACATTGGTAGCCCTGGCAGTAGATAGTTCCCAGTTAGAAGGGAAACGCTCATTATTAATCGGCCAATTATCTGTATGGCCCTCAATCATGATCACATTGGGAATATCAATAAGTAATTCCGCTATTTTATCCAGTAATCTCTTTCCATCTTCCAGCAGATCAGCCTTACCTATATCAAAGAGAATCTGCCCTGTTAATCTCACTACCAAACCTCTATCAGTAAGTACCAATTCCACCTCATTTGCTATTCCTTCAGNNAGAATGCCTGCTCTTTGTCTGAAAGAAGTGACAAAACCCTGAAATTTACTTATATCCATAATAGAAAAAGAATAAAGAAGAACAAAGAAAACCAGTAACAAAGTAACCATATCACCATAGGTAGTCATCCAGCCAGGTGCAGAACTACCCATTTGTTCCTTTTTCTTTCTTCTCCTAGACATTCTCACCCACCACCGTAGTATCCATTTCACCCATACCTACGGCTTCTGCACCACTCTCTTCTGCCAGGAAGGCCCTTAATTTTTCTTCAACTATTCTGGGGTTTTCTCCAGCCTGGATAGAAAGCACACCTTCAATCATAATCTCCTTAACCAGTATCTCTTCCTCACTCCGCTCTTTTAATTTATTGGCCATAGGAAGAAACACCAGGTTAGCCAGTATAACCCCATAGAAGGTTGTAATCAGAGCAGTAGCCATACCGGGTCCCAGAGCTGTAGGGTCGTCCAGTTGGGTAAGCATCTGTATCAAGCCAACCAGCGTACCTATCATACCGAAAGCCGGTGCATAGGTCCCCATGGCGGTAAAGATACTCTGATCCTTGCCATGTCTCTCTTCCAGGAAGATCAGTTTAGTCTCCAGGATATTCCTTAAGAGTTCCGGATCAGTACCATCCACTACCAGCTGGATTCCCTTCTGCAGAAATTTATCATCAATATCTAACACATCCTGTTCCAGGGCCAGAAGCCCTTCTCTCCGGGCTTTTTCTGCAAATCTGACCATCACACTTATGATTTCATCTGTATCCATCGGGTTTGCCTGGAAGGCAATCCGGATCAATGTAGGTATTTTCCTTAGATCACTGAAGGGAAAACTGATCATGGTTGCAGCAAGGGTTCCGCCCAGGGTAATCAGTATTGAGTTGAAATCATAATAAGACTGTGGCTGCCCACCGAGTATCAAAGCCCATCCGATGAGAAACACACCACTTAATAAGCCTATTAATGTAGCCAGGTCCATTATTTCACTCCTTTTCCATACCAGGTACAGAATATATCTTCTGGTAAAATTCTATTACCTTATCCCTTACCTCATCTACCTGTTCTTTTACCAGGATTCTTTTGTTGGTTGTTAAAGTTATCACTGTATCAGGGGTGGCCTGAATGCTTTCAATCAACATAGCATTAATTACTATCTCTTCCCCATTAATTTTTATTACTTTTATCAATCAAAACCACCCCTTTTTAATTAATAATTTAAACCTGATTTATCATTAAAGTTTATAATAATTTTTACCTCTTCAGATTAACCAGATCCTGTAACATTTCATCTGTCGTACTGATAATCCTGGAGTTAGCCTGGAATCCACGCTGGGTAGTAATCATGTCAGTAAATTGTTCGGCCAGATCCACATTTGACATCTCCAGTGTGCCGGCAGAAATCTTACCCCTACCGGCAGTTCCGGCAGCCCCAATCTGGGCAATTCCGGAGTTCTGTGATTCAGCAAACAGAGTATCCCCTACTCTGGTCAAACCGCCGGCATTACTGAAATTAGCTATGGCAATCTGTCCAATCGCTTTTGTCAATCCATTGGAATAGCTTCCTGTAATCACACCGGCATTATCGATACTAAAGGACTCCAGGGAACCCATGGAATAGCCATCAGCATACAGGCCATCCAGGGTATTATCCCCTGCCATCTGGGTAACTGCAGACAGATC
>LFRS01000096.1:0-245 GCA_001512435.1 Halothermothrix sp. DTU029
GGTAATCTGTTTCTTTTTTATCCCTGCTGCCTGAAATTCCTCTAACATAGGTACCAGCACCAATTCATAGGGTACCGGCCTGGTCAAATCATTCACAATGATTACTATTTTCTCCGGTTTCTCCTCCTCCACTATCTCCGTCAAGGTAGGGGATGCAATCGGCTTAGAAAAAACATTAAGAATCTTCTCCTGCCAATTGACCTCCTGTTCTGTAACACTGGACTGGAGGACCTGAAAATTATCCG
>LFRS01000096.1:457-636 GCA_001512435.1 Halothermothrix sp. DTU029
AAAATAATCCTTTGACTGGGTTACCTCAACAATCCCCCGGTACTTATCCTTAAAATAGGATAAATACTCCAGCATTTTCTCCCTGTTCCCTTCAATAATCAACATCTTGGTAGGATTTTTATAGATAAAATCAGAAAGCTTTCCTACTGGTTCTGACTGGGCACCAGTAGTTATATAAT
>LFRS01000041.1 GCA_001512435.1 Halothermothrix sp. DTU029
GATGCAAAAGCAGTACAGGAATTAGCCGGGGACAGAAGTATAGCGGAGATGACTTTAAATATACCCCATCCCTATGAGGATGGCATTGCCGAAAGATGGATAAAAACACATGTTAAAACATTAAATGAAAATCATATCTACACATTAGCTATTGCCCATAAGGAAGAAAATTATTTAATTGGTTCTATCACCTTGTCCATTCATGAATTTGATCGGGCTGAACTGGGTTATTGGGTTGGAAAGAAATATTGGAATAATGGTTATTGTACAGAAGCGGCCCTGGGATTAATGAGATTTGGATTTGAGGAATTAAATTTAAACCGGATTTATGCTTTTCATTTGAGCAAAAACCCGGCCTCGGGAAGAGTAATGCAAAAAACCGGCATGAAATATGAGGGTTTATTAAGGCAACATATTAAAAAATGGGGTGAATATGAAGATTTATGCTGTTATGGTATTTTAAGGGAAGAATTTATATAAGAAATGAAGTAGAAAAGAATCTTTTACAGAATAGTAATGGAAGATAATGTAAGGGATTATTAATTGGACTTAAAGGGGTGTTATTATGGGTATTATTGTAGCTATTGGTGGTGGAGAGATAAAAGATCTGGAGACTTTTGAAATAGATAAAATAATTGTAGGTTTATGTGGCAAAAAAGAACCTAAAGCCCTCTTTATTCCCACTGCCAGTGGTGATGCAGAAAACTATTATGATGTTTTTTCTAAAGTTTATGGTGATAGATTAGGCTGTAAGACTGATGTTTTATATCTGATCAAAGAAAGGCCTGCTGAAGAGGAGATTAGAGAAAAGATCCTGGGTGCTGATTTGATTTATGTCGGTGGTGGTAATACCTCAAAAATGATGGAGATCTGGCAGGAGAATAAGGTAGACATATTTTTAAAAGAAGCCTGGGAAAAAAATATTGTCCTGGCAGGCTTAAGTGCGGGTTCAATTTGCTGGTTTAAATATGGGCATAGTGATTCAGAGTATTTTGCCAATAAGGATAACTGGTCTTACATCAAAGTAGATGGGCTAGGTTTTATTGATGCCTTTCATTGTCCTCATTTTAATGAAGACCTGAGAGAAGAGGATTTCATAGAGATGTTGGGAGCCTATCAGGATATTAATGGCCTTGCCCTGGATAATAACAGTGCTCTTGTTGTAGTTGATGATAAATACAGGATTATAACTTGTAGTGAAGGGGTACATGCCTATAAATTGTATAAGAAGGATGGGGAAGTTGTTAAGGAAATCATAGAAGAAGAAGTAAGATTTAATGATTTAGATAAACTACTTAGATAAACTACTTAGATAAACTGTTTATATATTATTGAAGAATTTAGTTTGAAAATTAATATAAAATAAATGTAATTAAAATTTAAATTAGAAGAGTAGGAGATATTATGTTGGTAATTTATCATTTGTACCATAGCGGAGTAGCACTGGAGTATAATGGGGATTTAATTGTCTTTGATTATTTTAATGATTATAGTGAGGAGATAAAAACTGGTTTAGCCTCCGGGATTATCAGGGATAAATGCTTGCAGAAGTATAATAAGATTTATGTATTTGTCAGCCACCAGCATCGGGACCATTATAATCCAGTAATATTTAAATGGCAGGAATATAATCCAAATATATATTATATCCTCAGTGATGATATTAAAGTTGATCAAAAAGATAAGCTAAGCCAGGTGAAGAAGGGGGATTACCTGTTACTGGATAAGTTAAAGGCTTCTGTTTATGGTACAACAGATTTGGGGGTGTCATTTTTACTTGAACATGATGGTCTGAGAATATTTCATGCCGGTGATTTAAACTGGTGGCACTGGAATAGTTTTTCTGCCGAACAGCTCCAGGAAGAGGAAAGGGGATTTAAAGATGAGGTCGATAAGCTAATAGGAGAGAAGATAGATATTGCCTTTATACCCGTTGATCCAAGACTGGAGGAAAATTATTATCTGGCCGGGGATTATTTTATTGAAAAGGTTAAACCTGTTTTGTTTGTGCCAATTCATTTTGCAGATAATTATGATATTACAGAGAAATTTGCAGAAAGAATTAAAAGTATAGAAACAGAAGTGGCCGTTATCAGGAAAAGGGGCCAGAAGATTATCTACAAACAAAAATCTTAATAAAAACCTTTTTAACCAGGCAGGTCTATGCTTTGGGCTGGTTTTAATCCATTAATATGCTATAATAATTGATAATATTATTTGTATGAGGAGTGGTATTATGAAAGTAGCCAGTAGAATTACAAATTACATAGTCAAGGTTTTCAACGGTATGGCCTTAGGTTTATTTTCTTCTTTAATCATTGGCCTTATATTGAAACAATTAGGTATTTTATTTAATCTTGATGCCCTGATTAAAATGGGGACTATAGCTCAAAACTTGATGGGGCCGGCTATTGGTGCTGGTGTAGCCTATAGTATAGGGGTTTCCCCTTTAGGTATTTTTGCTTCACTAATTACCGGGGCCATAGGGGCAGGTACAATAACCATTTTACCAATAGGTACTCTGACCATGCAGGTTGGTGAACCGGTCGGGGCCCTGGTGGCTTCCCTGGCAGGAGCTGAATTTTCCAGATTGATTCAGGGAAAGACAAAGGTAGATATAGTCCTGGTACCTGCCGGGACAATCCTCCTTGGCGGCCTTGTGGGAACCTGGATTGGTCCTGTTGTAGTCTTATTTATGACCTGGTTTGGTAATCTGATTAATAGAGCTACAGAATTGCATCCTTTCCCCATGGGAATCCTCGTTTCTACCTTAATGGGACTGGCCCTGACTGCGCCGATTAGCAGTGCAGCCCTGGCAATATCCTTAGGCCTGGAAGGCCTGGCAGCAGGGGCAGCAACAGTTGGTTGCTCAGCCCAGATGATTGGTTTTGCTGTAGCCAGTTATAGGGAAAATAAAATGGGGGGGTTAATTGCCCAGGGTATTGGAACATCCATGTTGCAAATCCCTAATATAGTAAAAAATCCATTAATCTGGCTTCCTCCTACAATAGCTTCAGCTATTTTGGGCCCCATTTCTACTGTTGTATTTAAAATGAGGAATAATCCCATAGGGGCAGGTATGGGTACCAGCGGCCTGGTTGGCCAGATTGCTACTATTGAGGTTATGGGTACTAAGGCCATCTTCCCTATAATTCTTTTGCATTTCCTGCTTCCGGCTGTAATTACCTATTTCATAGCTGAATATATGCGTAAAAAGGGCTATATTAAAGAGGGAGATATGCTTTTAAGTGAATAAATTCCCCCTGGATGAATTAAACTAGCAGAACCCGTATATATTAAATTAAAGAATAAGATAAAAACGG
>LFRS01000001.1 GCA_001512435.1 Halothermothrix sp. DTU029
GCAGTTATTTCCTTCCTTGCATTGAAGAGCAATTATATTATATAATAAAATGTTATCTAATATATATTATAACATTATTAGTACCTACATCTACATCTGTAAAATCTATGATCACATCTACCCGTTCAGCTGGAGCAATCAATATTTCATCCATAACTACCGGTTTTTCCAGCAAACCGCCATCACTGCCGATCTGTATAAAGGGACTGCCATTACTTAATTTCATCCGGTAGAATCTTTCATTGGACCCATTTAAAATACGGAAACGATACTTCCTCTGTTCTACCTCCAGGTATGGCCAAACCATACCATTTACCAAAATCTTATCACCTGCTACCCCAGGCGTGACCGAAGGAAATGGAAAATCAGGACCTGGGTTATCTACAGTTGGTGGATAAAAAAGAGAGCCATCATCATTAAAGGAGCGGTCCTAGATGACCAGTGGTATTTCATAACGGCCAGAAGGTAAATTCAAAGCACCTTCTTCTTCATCCCGTATAATATACATCCCTGCCAAACCGGCATAAACATTTAAACGGGTTATACCAATGGCATGGTCATGATACCAGAGGGTAGCAGCCCGCTGGTTATTGGGATATTCATAAACTTCTTTTTCAAAGCGGGGACCAACTTTGCTAAAATTATTGGTATACCAGGCATCAGGATAACCATCACTATCAGCCTCTACTTCTGCCCCATGAAGATGTACCACTGTCCTGACCTCCGGGGAATGTTCTCCTGAAGAATGCAAAGTCCGGTCTATTGGCAGAAAGTGTTTGTCCGGTAGATTATTAATCCATTTTATATAGACATATTCTCCTCTATTTACTTCAATAGTTGGCCCAGGATACATTCCGGCATAAGCCCAGACCCTGGTAGGTTTCGGCAATTCGCTATGCAGCTGTTGTTCAACTTCCTCCATACTGATCTCATAATAGGTATAGGAAGTAAAACGGGCCTTTGGTTTCATTACCTGTGGTATCGGTAGGGGGTCTACAAAGGGGGTTAAGTCCAACTATGTCCCTCCCTTCTTCATATATTACTTCATTATATGCTTAGGGCCCGTATTTGGATAATTCCTCAAACAGTTTAGAGGGTGACCATCTCTCCGGCTTCAACCTTCACTGCCTCTCCATCAACACCAATCCAGACAGCTATTGCCGAAGGATTATAAACCATTTTCCGGTCAACACTGAACTTTAAGTTTCTTAAGGCATTTATGTAATCCACAATCTCTATATTTGTAGCATACCAGACTGATTCATCATCACTGGCCATTTTGCAAAACTCCTCAATCAGTTCCCAATTATTGTTACGCTCAAATTCAAAACTATGGCCCCAAACGTAAAAGAGCCGCATCTGGTCCCAGGGGGCAGGTTTTTGAAACTCCCTACACCTCTCCAGCAGCTTATCATCATGATGGCAGGTCGGGTGCCAGATCAGGAAATTATCAGGCAGCCTGAAAGAACCATGGGAATACACAGTCCGGGAATACTCGATACCCAGATAGGAGATTGTTTTTGCCAATTCCTCACTATAGTCACCAAAGGGATAGGACATTCCCCGTACTGGATATTCAGCTAAGGCCTCCAGCCTCTTCCTGTCCTCCAGGATCTCATGTACCACTACTTCCCCCGGTACCCTGGTCAGAAAAGGGTGGGTCAGGGAATGGGCTGATATCTCATGCCCCTGGAATAAGTCTTTAATCTCAGTAGAGGTGAGAAAGCCAGGTGTATCAAGGATGCCTGCATTAAGATGAAAGGTTGCCTTGATTCCATACTTATTAAAAATCTCCACCAGTCTCCGGTCATGGATCTGGCCATCATCATAACTCATGGTCAAAGCCTTTTTCTTTCCTTCTGGATAATAAGCAAAATATACCTTCATTTCTCCATTCTCCTTTTGTGCTCTATACTTTTTTAATTTTTAATTTATTACTGGATCATAATTTCAAGTTAATTCCTGGACCATGCCAGATATCTAATCTCTTATACTAATTAATATGGTTAAAATCTAGTTCACAAAATACCTTGACAATATAAGGGTCAAATTGGGTTCCAGCACAACGTTGTAGTTCCTCCAGGGCCTCTTCATGGCTAATGGCTTCTTTATAGGAAGAACCATTAGTCATCACATCATAAGCATCTACCACAGAAATTATCCGGGATAAAAGAGGTATTTCCTCTCCCTTATGGCCCAGAGGATAGCCCCGGCCATCCCAGTGCTCATGGTGGTTGAGTATATAATTACTGATATGGGACAACTCCGAAGACGACTGGGATATCCTATAACCTGCTTCAGGGTGTTTCCTTACCTCTTCCCATTCTTCTTCTGTAAGGGGACCAGTTTTATTTAATACTTCATCACTAACCACTACCTTGCCCAAGTCATGGAGGAGGGCCAATAATTTCAGGTCTTCTAACTCATTACCTGCAAGGCCTAGTTTCTTACCTACCTCCACAGCTAGTTCTGCCATTCTTTCTGAATGATCAGTTGACTCATAACTTTTCCTGGCCAAAGTCCCCTTCAGGGAAGAGATCAAAAGATAACGATAATTTTTTCTATCCAGTAGTTTATTACGATACATTCTCTCATCTGCTATTTTTATTAATCTTGCTATATTGCCAGCCCCGTTTATCCCCACGGCATAGCCTAAAGAGATACTTAAAGGAACTGCTGTTTTCCTATTCTCTCTACATTTATTTTTGATGGTCTGACAAATTTCTCTGATTTCCCCCTCATCATCTAAATGGGGCAAGAGAACAAAGAACTCATCTCCACCCCATCTGAAGATGGAAGCTTCTGCAGGACAGGAACTCCTTATTATTCCTGCCATTTCTTTTAAGAGCTTATCACCGGCACTATGGCCAAAAACATCATTGGCAATTTTCAGGCCATTAAGATCCCCCATAATAATGGCCAGGGGGAAAGGACCTTTTTCTTTTAAGTCATCGATAACTATATCGAAATAAGTCCGGTTATATAAGCCAGTCAGGGAATCATAAAATGCCGACCTCTGCAAATCAGAAAACATCCGGAGGTTGTCCAGGGCATTGGCAAATTGACTACATAAAATCCTTAGAGTATTCAATAAAGAATCACTTATTTTGTATAAGGTATAGAGGTTATAAAAAAGAGTCGCCCCAACTATGCCTGTATTGGTTTTTAAGGGAATCCAATATCCTATATTATCACCGACATGAACATAGTCTGTTGTCAGGTCTGGCAGAGTAGGAAATCTATCCATAGTAAATACCCTGCCATTTTCACTAATACCCCTACAAAAGGCAATTTCCTTCTCTTCATTAAATAAAAAGACAGCCATCAGGTCAAAGTGATAATTCTCTACTACCTTTTCCAAAAAGAAATCAATTAAGTCTTCTCTCTTAGTTATTGACTGGAGTTCATTATTCAGCTTCAGGGAAAACTCTGTGTTTTCCTTTTCCCTGATAGTATCTCTTTCAAACAAAAGGCTTCTTAAGCCAATGGCAATCGAACCAGCCATGGCCTTAAGCTCCATTTGCCTTTTCTTACTTATAGGAGAAAGGGTCTGCAGCTCAATCAGGCCCAACAATTGGGAACCAGCAAAAAGGGGAATCATTAAATAATAATATTTTCTAGCCTTATAACTGTATAACTCATTCCTTTTTATTTCTGGGAAAAGTCTGCTAACTGTTATAAAGTCATAACAAGGTACTAAGCCAGTCCGGTTATAGATTGCCTCCCCCTTTAGATTCTCCATTTCATCATCTATGACATAAAAAGTAATCTCCTCTAATTCCAGGGCCTTTTCTATGCCATGAAATAGAACTTCTACTAACTCTTCATAGATAAAGGTTTTTTTGGAGTTTTTTATTAAAATTTCTGCCCCTTCTATCCCGACACTGTATAGATTGGCACTTTTAACCAAGATACCTCACCTCTTGATTAAT
>LFRS01000157.1:0-445 GCA_001512435.1 Halothermothrix sp. DTU029
TATAATACAACTGGGGACCAGTTGGGTGAGGACCTTTGTACACATGGATTATCTGGACCAGGCACCGGAATATATCAAAACCAGGCCTTCAATTAATGAAGGTATTAATAAGATCTGTTATGTAAATGGTGCCCAATATGCAGTCCCCTGGATTGTTGATACTATTATTTTTGCTGGCAGAAAAGACTATATGGCCCAATTGGGGATTAATAAAGATGATGTTAAGAATTGGGAAGGCCTGAAAGAGGTTTCTTTAAGGGTGAGGGAGTTAAGAGAAAAAGAACCGGAAATACCCAAAGCCCTGGCAGTTGCTTTAAAATTAGAAAGGGATACCATCCAGCGTTTTTTCTCTGTCCTCTGGGCCCGGGGTTGGGATTTCCCGGATCTGGACCAGGTACCGGAAAGGGTAATCATGGATCCTGTTGTACTGGATGCCATTAAGTAT
>LFRS01000157.1:567-951 GCA_001512435.1 Halothermothrix sp. DTU029
GGCCTGGAATTTTGTTCAGTATCTGACTAATGATGATTTTATGGAACAATGGGCTCATTTGGTAGTCCATGCACCGGCCTTTGAAGGAAGTTTCTGGCAGCAAAGATATACTGATGAACGGGTTAGATTGATGTACGAACAGACTGTAAATTCCAAGGTCTATCCTCTGCATCCGGCCTGGCTGGCTATTGAGAATGAATTGGTCAAAGGTATTGGTTATACTATATTCCGTTTCCTGAATAAGGAAACCAATGGGGGAATCAGTACAGAGGATTATTCTATTCTGGCGGAAACAGATGAGCGGATCAGGAGAATACTGGAGATTAATCAAGAGGTGAGGTATCTTGGTTAAAAGTGCCAATCTATACAGTGTCGGGATAGAAG
>LFRS01000028.1 GCA_001512435.1 Halothermothrix sp. DTU029
TATAATACAACTGGGGACCAGTTGGGTGAGGACCTTTGTACACATGGATTATCTGGACCAGGTACCGGAAAGGGTAATCATGGATCCTGTTGTACTGGATGCCATTAAGTATTTTGCTACAATTAAGAAGATCAATGATCGGCCTGAGGATATCAATAAACACCCTTACCAGGTTAATGAAGATTTTTACTGGCATGGTTTATCAGTATTTTATATAGGCAGTTGGTATGGAATTATTCAGCGGATTGATAGGATGGAAGATAAAGTGGATGATTATTGTGTACTTCCATTCCCAACTTCAACAGGTAAGACTTGCAGTTATGGGGGAGGAACTGTCCTGGCTGTTTCTTCCAAGTCAGTGAGAAAGGAAGAGGCCTGGAATTTTGTTCAGTATCTGACTAATGATGATTTTATGGAACAATGGGCTCATTTGACAGTCCATGCACCGGCCTTTGAAGGAAGTTTCTGGCAGCAAAGGCATAATGATGAAAGGGTCAGATTAATGTATGAGCAGACCATAAATTCTAAGGTCTATCCTCTTCATCCAGCCTGGTTGTCCATTGAAAATGAACTGGTAAAAGGGATAGGTTATACGATTTTCCGTCTCTTGAATAAAGAGAATAATGGAATTACAACAGAAGACTATTCTATCTTACAGGAAACAGATGAGCGGATAAAGAGAATAGTGGAAATTAATCAAGAGGTGAGGTATCTTGGTTAAAAGTGCCAATCTATACAGTGTCGGGATAGAAG
>LFRS01000137.1 GCA_001512435.1 Halothermothrix sp. DTU029
TGGAGGAGAGAACTAAGTCCCTGGCAGAAGAAAGAGAGGCCTTAATTAGCAGAAACACAGAATTGGAAGAAGAACTCCAGCGGTTAAATAGGAGATTCAGGCAACAGGAAGAAGAATTGGCAGGCTTAATACAGGAATTAACAGAACTCAGGGAAGAAAAAAGAAGTGAAGAGGAAAGAATGAGAAAGCTTGTTAAGATTTATTCTGAGATGGAAGCAGTTGATGCAGCGAGAATTATCCTTTCCCTGGAAGAGGATTTAGCCATAGATATTCTCCTGAACCTTAAGGAAAAGGAGACGGCTGCTATCCTGACAAATCTGGATCCAGAAACTGCAGCCAGATTTATCTCTGTTCTTAAAGAAAGATAAGACTTTTCTAATAAATTATCTACTCCACTGAAAGGAGGTGAAGATGATGGATTTGGTGGCTAATCTCCTTATTACACCTGACACAGGCCCGATTGGTGGAAGGGGGGGAGGAAAAGCTGTACCTGTAGGCAAAGAGCTCAATGGCAAAAGATTTAAGGACTATCTACAGGATAATACCGGCAGGGAAAATGATGCACTCCCGGGGAAGATACAGGAAAGAATTAAGGAACTACTGGCAATGGAGCCAGGGGGACTGGAGAAAAAATTGGAAGAGCTTATGGATGAGTTTCCAGAAGAATTAATGGCAATTCTGAGCCTTTCCCTGGATTACCTGCTGCAGGATAACCCGCTTTCTTTCTCCGGTTATACCCCCGAGGAGCTTGAGAGCTTTCTCGATAACCTGAAGGACAGCATCAACGAACTTGTATTTAAGAGGGTTGGTCCTTCGGGAAGAGAAGAGACAGAGCTAAGCTTCGGTACAGACAGAACTTTTGCAACAGGGTTAAAAGTTCCAGGTGAAGAAGGAAAACTGGTAGAAGGAAATCCAGCGGAGGCCAGTAAAGATATTAATGAAGTTCTGCTGCCGGAGGAATTAGTTCCAGGAGAAAATAAAGCCGGGGCTGAGATGGAGGATGGTGCCCAACCTATTATTTCAGAGAGAGAAGAAACTGAAGGTCCTGTTCCAACCTCAATTTACCTGGCGGAAGCGCGGCTGGAGGAAGCGGCTGGAGACGAAAAACTTAGCCTGGCAAAGGGGAATTCTCCAGTGGAGGAAAGTTCCATAGAGGATATGAGAAAGGGTAATACTACTGCAGGTATTGCTGCAACAGCTGAAGGTAACAATGAGGTCATTACAGCAGACATGAAGGCCGGGCAAGAAGAACTGACTACAGAACCGAAGTTTTTCCGCATTGAAAATCAAAATTATAATCATAATCACAATCTTGATACTGAAGATAAGTCAAGACAAGACAACGGTAACAATGAAGGCCAGTCAGCATATTTTATGGACAGATCTTCCTGGCTCCAGCATATGGCAGGGACTGGCAGCAGAGAATTGCCACAGACAACACAGGTAGATATGGAAAGTATTATAGAACAGATCAGCAGCAGGATGCAGGTTCAACGCCAGGCCGGGAAGAATAGGATTGAGCTGCAACTGGAACCTGAGTCACTGGGCCGGGTCAGACTGGAACTGGAGGTAGAAAATACTGAGCTGACAGCCAGGATACTGGTGGATAATGAACAGGTCAGAAGCCATCTGGAGCAGAATCTGGATTCTCTGAGGTCCAGCCTGTTGAGACAGGGTTTTAATGTAGGAGAGATCCAGATTGAGTCCCGGGAACTGGCCCATCAGGAGCAATATTATCCACAACAGGAATTCCAACAGCCCAAGGAAGATGACAGGAGAAACAGGAAGGACAGGAACAGCTATCTGGTTGAAGAATTGGAAGCCCTGGAGGGTATAGGTGAAGCTATCCGGTTAAGTGAATTCAATGAGAATGATGACTCTATAGCCGGCCCCCCAGGATGGGTGCATTTAAATTATAGCCGGCACAGGATGAATTTACTGGCTTAGGAGGAGGTGGATTTGAATGACTATGTTGTATTCAACAGCTACAGTGAGGAGTAGTTCAACAGATTATAGTTCTGTACAGGTAGAAAGGGAAGATGGTAATAACCTGGATAAGGATGCTTTTTTCAAATTACTGATTACCCAGCTTAAATATCAGGACCCCCTTACTCCAATGGATAATACAGAATTTATTGCCCAGATGGCCCAATTCAGTTCCCTGGAACAGATGGCCAACATGAATGCAAACCTCAGCCAATTCCTCAGGATACAGGCCCTTTCAGAAGGAGCATCACTGATTGGCCGGAATGTCGAAACTGTTGATGCCGATACAGGAGAAATCATACGAGGAGAAGTAGTCAGGGTAAGCTTTGAGGAAGGAAGTATGTATGCTTATCTGGACAATGATAGAAAGATCGATATAGAGGGAATAACTGCTGTTTATTAGACTATAAATGGGGGATGATACCATGATTGATAATAGAATCCTGGTAAGACAGCCTTTACAGACTGGACAAATAAGCCAACAGCAGAATATCAGAAAAAACAGGGAACAGACTGAGATACAGCCTTCCTTTAAGGAAGTCCTGAATACTCAGTTAAAAAGTGAAGGAGTAGAATTCTCTAAACACGCCAGAAACAGATTGGTTTCCAG
>LFRS01000161.1:0-35488 GCA_001512435.1 Halothermothrix sp. DTU029
CTGCAGCAAAGGCAGAAAAAGAATGAATTGCTTTTCAATATCATCCAGTCCTATTATAATATCCTGCTGGCAGAGGAAAGGGTCCGGATAGAGGAAGATGCCCTGGAATTAATCAGGGAACACAAAAGGATAGCTGAAGTAAGCTATCAGGCTGGTTTAAGCCTGAAAACTGATCTTTTGCAGGTAGAGATAGAGGAAAACAAGGCTATCTTAAGCCTGGCCAGTGCCCGTAATGACCTGGCCATGGCCAGAAAAGTATTTACCAATTTAATTGGTGTAGAAACAGAAGACAAAACTTTTCAGGCACCTGGCCTGGCCCTTAAGCCGGTACTGGATAAAGACCAGGCTCTTTCCCTGGCCAGGGAAAAACGGGTAGAGTTTAAATTACTGGAATTGAACCAGGAGGTCCTGGAACTAAGTGATAAGATGGAGGCCAGTGCCTATTTACCTAATATTGTGTTAGTGGGGAATTACCAGTGGCAGGGAAATGAATTTTCCCTGGATGATGGTAATGGCAGCATTAGCCTGGCCCTGTCCATGAATATCTATGATAAGGGTTTTTCCAGTAATTCCAGAAAGAAGATAGCAGAAGACCTGAATAAATTAGCCTTAACCAAAGAAAATCTGGAGGAATTACTGGCCATAGAAGTAGAAAATCTCCTGCTCCGGATAGAGGAGAATAAATATAATATAGAATTACAGAAAATGAATCTACAGCGGGCTGAAGAAAGTCTGGCCCTGGAGGAAAAGAGGTATCAGGCCGGTACCGGTACCAATATGGAAGTACTGAATGCCTGGATGGTCCTGAAAACCACGAAAATAGCCAGTATACAGGCTGATTACCAATATGAGCTGAGTCTTTATCAGTTACTGGAAAAAACAGGGGTCCTGGTGGACTATTGTGAGGAGGTTATCTACAATGAAAAATAGATCTTTACTTATTATTACAATCCTTATCTTATTTACAAATATAGTTTTTGCTGCAACACTGGTGGCTGTGGTTGAACCAGAAATAAGGGAAATAAATAATGTCCGGATAATCAGCAGCAGGACAGAGCCCATTGAAGATGTCCAGCTTTCAGTAAAAAGTGGCGGGATTATTGAGGAAGTCTATGTCCAGGTGGGGGATTATGTAAAAAAGGGCCAGGTCTTGCTAAAATTAGACCAGGGTGATTTGCAAATCCAATTACAGCAGGTAGAGGCTGCAGTACAGATAGCCCAGGCTAATTATAACCTCATGCTGGCTGGGGCCAGTGAAGAAGATAGAAGGGCTGTGGAAGCAGCCTATCAACAGGCCCTTGCTTCTTATGAAGGGGCTAAAGAGAGCCTGGTTTTAATAGAAGCAGCTTTTCAAGACCGTACAGCCCAGAAGCAACAATTGCTGGCTGCTGAGACCCAGTTAAAGGCTGCAGAAAAGCAAATGGAACTGGCAGAAGAGAACCTGAAACAGGCCTTAACCGGTTTGAAGCAGGCTGAAACAGAATTTGACCGGATTAAATACCTCTATGCTGAAAATGTTGCCAGCAAAAATCAGTATGAAATGGTGGAAACCCAGTATAAAAATGCCCAGTCCCTGGTAGAGAGTGCCAGGCTGGCTAAAGAACAGGCTGCTATCAGTTATCAGGGGGCCAGGGAAGGCTATCTCCTGGCTGAAGAAAATTACAATAATCCGGTACAACTGGAACAACAGGTGACTGCTGCCAGAAGCCAGTTGAAGATAGCTGAGGCCAATGTAGAGATGGCCAGGGCCAATCTGGAAAAGGTAGAGAAGGGGGCCAGGCCAGAGGAGCTAAGGATAGCAGAAGCTAACCTGAAACAGGCCCGGTCAAGCCTGGAACAGGTAAAAAAAGCCCTGGAAGATACCCTGGTCAAAAGCCCTATTGATGGCATAATAGCCCAGCTATATTTTAAGGCAGGAGAAATTGTAGGCCCAGGTACTCCAGTGGCCAATATTGTCAACCTGGATCAGATCTATATCAATGCCTCCATTACAGAGGAATTGCTTTTTAATATAGAAAAGGGCCAGGAAGTAAGAATCCGGGTACTGGCAGCCAGGAGGGAGTATCTGGAAGGCCTTGTTGAATATATCAGTCCGGTGGTAGATCCCCGGACCCAGGCCTTTACAGTAAAGGTTCTGGCTGATAATCCGGAAGGCAGGTTAAGGGGAGGGATGTTCACCGAATTATATATCCCGGTAGCTGAAAACAAGTCTGCCCTGGTTTTGCCGGTAGCAGCAGTCCTGGATCTAGCGAGAGACCCCCATGTCTATATAGTAGAGGAGGGCAAGGCCTTTAGAAGAAACCTGGAAACAGGGATTATAGATGGAGATTATATAGAGATTATTAGAGGCTTAAAGGGCGATGAAAAAGTCGTCATCCAGGGGCAATATAATTTAGAAGATGGTGCAAGGGTAGAGGTGGTTGAATAATGAAACTATCTGATCTTGCCTTAAAAAGGCCAGTAACTACTGTCATCATGGTCTTACTGGTAGTATTACTGGGACTTATAGCTTTTAACCGGGTAAATGTAGACCTTTTGCCCAATATCACCTATCCTGTTGCAGTTGTAATTACTACCTATGAAGGGGTTGGGCCGGAAGAGATTGAAACCATGGTTACCAGGCCTATTGAGAGTGCCGTGGCTACTGTTACCAATATCAATAAGCTTTCTTCATCCTCTTCTACTGGTTCATCCATGGTCATGGCTCAATTTAACTGGGGTACCAATATGGATATGGCGACCCTGGATATGCGGGAAAAGATAGATCTGATTGAGGGCTACCTGCCTGATGAGGTCAGTAAGCCAATCATTGTCCAGTTTGATCCTTCCATGCTGCCGGTTATGCAATTAGGGGTTGCCAGCAAGCTGGATATGGTAAGCTTGAAAAATTTCCTGGAAGATGTCCTGGTCCCCAGGCTGGAAAGGCTGGAAGGAGTTGCCCAGGTCAATCTGACCGGAGGCCTGGAAAGAGAGATTCTAATTACTGTTGACCAGACCAGGTTGAATAATTATTATACCAGTTTTTCCAATATCAGTAATGCCTTATTGATGGAGAACCTGAACCTGTCAGGCGGCCATGTCAGTAGGGGGAATACAGATTTACTGGTCAGGGTAACGGGGAAGTTTGCCTCCATTGAGGAGATAGAGAATATCCTGATTCCTACAGCCACCGGTAATGTATTATTAAAGGATATTGCCGAAATTAAAGATACCTATAAGGAGGCAACCAGTATTTCCCGCCTGAACGGGAAAGAGAGTATTGGGATTACCATCCAGAAACAGGCTGATGCCAATACGGTGGCCGTTTCCAGAAGGGTCCAGGCAGAGCTGGCCAGGATTGTGGAGGAAAGTGAACTGGATCTGGAATTTATACCCATTATGGATCAGGCAGATTATATAGAACTGGCTATTGGTAATGTAGGGAATAATGCTATAGTCGGGGGCCTCCTGGCAGTAGTAATCCTTTTGATTTTCTTAAAAAATATCCGGAGTACCATAATTATTGCTGTTTCCATACCGGTATCCATTATAACTACTTTCCTTTTAATGTATTTTTCTAATCTGACCATCAATATGATGACCCTTGGCGGCCTGGCCCTGGGAATAGGCATGCTGGTGGACAACTCCATTGTGGTCCTGGAGAATATCTACCGTTACCGTTCCGAAGGTTATAGTAAGCTGGAGGCTGCCAGGGAAGGAACAAAGGAAGTCGGTATGGCCATTATGGCTTCTACTTTGACAACAATAGTTGTCTTTTTACCTGTAGTCTTTATGGGGGGAATTGCAGCAGAGATCTTTAAGGAATTATCCCTGACTGTAACCTTTTCTCTCCTGGCTTCCTTGATTGTTGCTATAACCCTGATACCGGTAATGTCAGCCAAAATCCTGGAATTAAAGAAGGAGAAAAAGCATATTCTTTTTGAGAAAATAAGAAAGCTTTATAAAAAAACCCTGGTTTGGGCCTTAGATCATCGGGCTATTGTCTTGACCGTCAGTCTTACTCTCTTATTGGGCAGTCTTGCCCTGGTACCCAAAATAGGGGCAGAGTTTATACCAGAAATGGATCAGGGCCAGTTTACCATAAATATAGAGTTACCCCTGGGTACAAATCTAGAGGAAACTAACCGGATTACAGCCCAGGTGGAGGATCTTGTTCTCTCTATACCGGAGGTAGAGGCTATTATGGCCAATGTCGGTTCCAGTAGTGAGTACTTATCTACAGGAACCAGCAGTTCAGATATCAGCAGTATAATCGTCCTCCTGAAAGGCCTGGCGGAAAGAGACCGGAGTACTTTCGATGTTATGGAAGAATTAAGGCAGAGGTTGCGGATTCCCGGTGCAGATATTTCCATGGTGAGTAATGATCTGGTAGCCATAGCAGGCAGCCCTGTTTCCATCAAGGTTATTGGTGATAATCTGGAAATCCTGGAGGAACAGGCCCTGATTATCAGGGAAGAACTGGCCCAGATTGAGGGTATCAGGGAAATAGAAGATAATATATCAGAGGGCAGGCCGGAGCTCCAGCTAAAAATTAACCGGGAGCTGGCAGCCCAGTTTGGCCTGAGACCGGCTATGATTGCTTCCATGGTCAGATCTGCTATCAGTGGTGAAGTAGTAACCCGCTATGAAGTAGAGGGTGAAGAGATAGATGTCCGGCTCCGGCTGGATAAAGAGGATTTTTCCAATCCTGAAAAGCTAAAAAATCTCTATTTATTATCTCCCAGTGGCGCCCTGGTCCCCCTGGAGAGGGTGGCTGAATTTCATTTAAGCAGAGGGGCCCGGGAGATCCTGCGGGAAAACCAGGTTAGGTATGTCAATGTTACTGCTGACCTCTATAATAGAAACCTGGCTGATGTGATGCCGGAAATCCAGGAAAGACTGGCTAAGAGGCTTGCTTTACCTGCCGGGTATCAGTTGGAGTATGGGGGAGAGTTTCAGGAAATTGAGGCAGCCTTCGGTGACCTCTATTATGCCTTACTTCTCGCTATTGTCCTGGTATACATGGTCATGGCTTCCCAATTTGAGTCTTTCCTCCATCCCTTGATAGTAATGTTTACAGTACCTATGGCTGCCATCGGAATTTTTGTGGCCCTCTTTATCAGTGGCCATAACTTTTCAATAATTTCCTTTATGGGCATGATTGTCCTGGCCGGTATAATAGTCAACAATGCCATAGTAATGGTTGACTATATCAATACCTTGCGTAGCAGGGGCCACTCTGTCCGGCAAGCCCTGGAGGAAGCAGGGCCAGTGCGTCTCCGCCCCATCCTGATGACTACCTTAACTACTATCCTGGGCCTGGTCCCCATGGCCCTGGGCAGGGGTGAAGGGGGAGAGCTGACAGCACCATTGGGAGTTGTTGTAATAGCAGGCTTAACGGTGGCAACCTTTTTAACCCTATACCTGATCCCGGTTATCTATTCTCTATTTGCCAGATTTGATAAAAAAGCATCAGCATAAGGATACATTGGCAAGGATAAATCCAACTTGATATTATACAGAAAAAGGGAGATATTAAGGAATAATAGCTCCCTTTTTTTCCTTTAAACAGGAATTATTCTTTGTTTGTGGAATGATATTAATAAGATAAACAAAGGAGGTAAAAAAATGGCTATTCTCATGTCTGCCCTAACCCCCCATCCCCCCCTGGCTATCCCCCAGATTGGCCGGGAAAACCGGGAGCTAGTCAGGAATACCATTGAAAGTATGGAGGAATTGGCCAGGGAGATAGAAGCCAAAAAACCGGATCTCTTGATTACTATCAGCCCCCATGGGCCGGTTTTTGCAGATGCCATCAGTATTCTTGATCTGGAAGAACTGGAGGGGGATTTTGCCGATTTTGCCTGCCCGGAAGTTAAGATACAGGTTAGAACAGAAGAAGGCTTTATCAAAAAATTGAAAGAAAATGCAGGCAGGGAAGGGATAGAGGTTATTACCCTTACAGAGGCTGACCTAGCCAGGTATCGTTATCCAGCCAGACTGGATCATGGTGTCATGGTACCCCTCTATTTTATCCTCAATACTGGTCTTGATGTACCGGTAATCCCGATAACCATGGGGTTGCTGGAATATGAAAAACTATTTCGTTTTGGTGGGGTAATTGAAAAAACCGTGGAAGGGCTGGGGCTTAATGCCATTATTATAGCCAGTGGAGACCTCTCTCACCGTTTGAAACCCGGGGCACCAGCCGGCTATAACCCCTATGGGGAGAAATTTGACCAGGAATTAATCGATTTACTGAGAAAAAGAGAGTACCGGGCTGTTCTGGAAATGGATCCCCTGGTGATAGAAAAGGCCGGGGAATGCGGCCTGCGGCCTATAATCATTATGCTAGGGGCTATAGCCAGGAGGAATTTCAGCAGTGAGGTCAAATCCTATGAAGGCCCCTTTGGTGTAGGTTATGCAGTGGTAGGCTTTTACCCAGAAGATTAGGAGGTAGTCAGGAGAATGCAAGGACAGGAAAGCCTTTATGTTAAGCTGGCCAGAAGAACTATAGAAGAATATGTCCTGGCTGGAGAGAGGGATCTGTATAAAAGGGTCCTGCCAGATGAATACCTGCCGGAGGAATTGCAAAAAAGGGCCGGAGCCTTTGTTTCCATCAAGAAAAAGGGGGAACTTAGAGGCTGTATTGGTACCATCCAGGCTACCAGGCCTAATCTGGCTGAAGAGATTATCAGTAATGCTATCAGTGCTGCCAGCAGGGATCCCCGTTTTCCTCCCATTAGCCAGGAAGAGCTGGCAGAATTGGAAATCTCTGTAGACATACTGGAAGAACCGGAAAAGGTCAGTGATCTCTCGGAATTAGACCCTCTAAACTATGGAGTAATAGTGGAAAAGGGTTTTCGCCGGGGTTTATTATTACCTGACCTGGAAGGGGTAGATACAGTAGAAAAACAAGTAAGGATTGCCTTACAGAAAGCCGGTTTAAGTCCTTTTACAGATTTAAGGGAAGTTAATCTATATAGGTTTAAAGTAAATAGATATAAATAGGTGAGGTCAAGAGAGATGTTAAAGGAAGCGGAGTTTTACCAGAGAAAAGCAGATAAGAAGGTGCTTTGTGAACTATGCCCCCAACAATGTTTGATTCCAGAGGGGAAAAGGGGCCTCTGTCAGGCCAGGGTAAATAGGGCAGGAAAATTATATACTGAAAACTACGGGAAGATCAGTTCTCTGGCCCTGGACCCCATGGAGAAGAAGCCCTTATATCACTTTTATCCAGGGAGCAAGATCCTCTCTGTCGGTACCTTTGGCTGTAATTTTTCCTGCCTTTATTGCCAGAACTGGCAGATTAGCCAGGAAAAACCCCCTTTACAGGAAATCTCTCCCCAGGATTTAGTAGAGATAGGAAAAGGCCATGGCAGCATCGGCTTAGCCTATACCTATTCTGAACCAGCTGTCTGGTTTGAATTTGTAAAGGAAACAGCAGAACTGGCCAGAGCAGAGGGTTTGAAGAATGTAATAGTCTCCAATGGCTATCTAAGTAAAAAAGCCCTGGAAGGACTCTTACCCTATCTGGATGGGGCTAATATAGACCTGAAGGCCTTCAGGGAGGATTTTTATAGCAAGCTCTGCAGGGGCAGGTTGGAGCCGGTCCTGGAGAATATAGAATTACTGGCTCGGAATGAAATCCATCTGGAAGTTACCACCCTGCTTATTACAGATTATAATGACAGCCTGGAAGAATTAGAAGAACTATTTGCCTGGCTGGCAGGAATCAATCCCGGGATACCCCTTCACTTAAGCCGCTATTTCCCAAACTATAGACTGGATAAGGCAGCTACCCCAATCAAAAGGCTCCTGGATGCTTATCACCTGGCAAGGGAATACCTGGATTATGTCTATATAGGGAATGTGGACCTGGCCAATGGCAGTGATACCTTTTGTCCCCAGTGTGGTTATCCAGTAGTTAAAAGGAGATACTATCATATAGTCAATCATTTGCGGGAAGGCCAATGTCCTGACTGTGGTTACCCAATCTACGGCAGCTATAACCTGTCCACCAGCAGGCTGTAGATAATACTGTTTTGAGCAATAAAACTTATGGTTTAGAAGCGGATAAAATCCAGGCCATAGACATAGCTTATATAAAGGGCATAATAGGTGGCCATAAAGATAACAGGGGGGATAATAGATTCCCTCCGCCAGTATAAGAGAATACAGATCAAGGCTACCAGTGTATTCATTAAAATCCTTTCTGGCCGGAATTCCAGCAGGAGGACTGAATACAGGAGGGCAGCCAGGAGTAAGGAAAAGAATTTATTAAAAAGGGTATAATTAAATAAGTCAAAGAGGATTACATTTAAGATAAACTGCTCACTGAGGCTGATAAAGATAGAAGCAAGCAAAAAAAGGCTAAAGGGCAGGAGAGAAGTAAGAAAAGAATCAAGATCATTTATTTTCAGCAGTCCTGCGAATTTGCCAGCAGGATGCAAGCTTAAGGGCATATTGATAAAAACTATTACCAGGATAAATAGGAGGATTCCCCCGGAAAGGGCAGGGAAAATTCCTTTTTTGAATTCCCGGAAGTCCAGGCCCAGGTCTTTAAATTCTACCGGGTATAAGGATGTTAAGTAAAAGACCAGGAGAGAGAAAAGGATAAAGCGGCCACTGATGGTAAACAGATAATGAAATAAGGCTGTCAGCAATTCATGTTTCAAATCCAGTTCTTTGCTAATTAAAATACCAAGAGCCATCAGGTACCAGGAACCCAGGATGATTAAAATATCCTTGTAGTTCAAATACTGGATCAGTTTTTTCCTTTCTTCTTTGTCTTTGCTCATTTAGATCACCACCGGGAAACTAGATGATGGATACATATAATTATATATTCGAGATAAAGATAATAAGTCCTTTAGATTAAAGGAATCATTAAAGAAATGGAGAAATATATAAGAAGAGAATATTAGATAAGTTAGGGGATGAGGCTATGGGAAAATTATTTGGTACAGATGGTGTCAGGGGTGTAGCCAATAAAGAATTGACTGCTGAATTAGCCTACAAATTGGGAAGGGCTGCAGCTTATTATCTTAGCAGGGATAGGAAGGAAAAGGGCAAAAAACCCTTATTCTTGATTGGAAAAGATACCAGGGTTTCCGGGGACATGTTGGAAGCTGCTCTGGCAGCCGGAATAAACTCTATCGGTATAGATGTTTTAAAACTGGGTATTATCCCCACTCCGGGAGTGGCATATCTAGCCTCAATACTGGAGGTAGATGGGGCAGCTATGATATCAGCTTCCCATAATCCTGTAGAGGATAATGGTATCAAGTTTTTCACCGGTGAAGGTTTTAAACTTAGTGACCAGATGGAAGATGAAATAGAAGATATTATTTTCAATACATATGATTGCCTCCCGAGGCCTATCTCTACAGAGATCGGTATTGCTAAAGATGCCAGTCATCTTCAGGATAAATACATTGATTATCTATTGACAACAATAGATGTGGATTTTTCTGGTTTACGAATAGTCCTTGATTGTGCCAATGGGGCTGCCTACCGGGTTGCCCCGGAGGTATTAGCCAGATTAGGGGCCCAGCTGCTTGTTATTAATGATGAAACAGCCGGAGAGAGGATCAATCTAAATTGTGGGTCCACCCATCCGGAAGTGATCAGAGAAATGGTCCTGAAGGAAAAGGCAGATCTGGGGATAGCCCATGATGGTGATGCAGATCGGGTGATTATGGTAGATGAGCAGGGCCAGATTCTCGATGGTGATAAGATTATGGCTATCTGTAGCCTGGCCTTGCTAAAAAATAATAAATTGCAGAAAAAGACCCTGGTTGCAACTGCCTATAGCAATCTGGGTTTACATGAGCTCCTCCGGGCTAATGGGGGCAATGTCGTTATCACAGAAAATGGAGACAGGTATGTCCTGGCAGAAATGCTGGAAAAGGGCTATAATCTGGGAGGAGAGCAATCAGGCCATATTATTTTCCTTGATTACAATAAAACCGGTGATGGGGTTTTGACAGCTCTCCAGACCATTGCCATCCTGAAAAAATCCGGCCAGAAATTAAGTGAATTGGCCAGTGTTATGAAAACCTGGCCCCAGAGATTAAGTGGTGTACCTGTAAAAGATAAATCCTGGGAGGATAAGGAAAGAATCAAGGATATTATAGCAAAAGCAGAGGCTAGATTAGGAGACCAGGGCAGGGTCTTTGTCCGGGCTTCCGGTACAGAACCACTTATCAGGGTGATGTTAGAAGGCAAGGATGATGCCCTTCTGGCAGAGCTGGAAAAAGAGATAATTACTATTATCGAGGAAGAGTTAAATTAAAAGAAAAGCAAGAAAAAGATAAGGATAAATAAAAAACTACCAGGGGATTTCAATAATACCCCTGGTAGTTTTTCTTGTCTTCAGGATAAGAATAATTGGTCTATATATTATCCATTATTGATTCAGAACAGCGTTAACCTCTGCTACAGCAGCATCCAGGTAAGACTTGGAGGAGGTTATAACGTTGAATCTGCCATCTACATAGTCAGTAAGTACATTACCGAAGTTGGTCTGGATAATACCTTCGATTGCACCCCACTCTGGGATTGGAGGATAAGCGGTAGCATAGCCCAGAGTTTTGATGAATGTACGCCATGTTTCTGTGTCATAATAGGGGTCATTCAGGGCCTCTTTGTTAGCTGGGAGCATCATGGACAGATTCTTGGTATAATCTGCCAGAACTTCGTCACTGGTCAGGAATTTAACCCATTCTTTAGCAGCTTCAATTTCTTCTTTAGAAGCATTGTTTCTAATAGCCAGGTTACTTCCGCCAGAGAAGGCTGCTCTACCGGCAGGACCTGCTGGAGGTTCTACTACAGCATATTTCAGGCCAGGGTTATCATGGGCAATATCAGCGATATTCCAGGGACCCATGAAGGCCATGGCTGTTTCACCACTGATAAAGGCAGCGTCTGCCTGGGGCTGGTTATACTCAGCACAGGCTTTGCTGGCTAATCCTTTGTCTACCAGGCTTACCCAGTAGTTCATAGCCTTAACACCAGCAGCAGAGTTGAAAATAGCTTGTGTGTTGTCTGCATTGAGCATATCGCCACCATGAGCCCAGAGGATGATAGCCCAGTTGTGGATTAAGTCCCAGGCACCTGTACCGGCGGTAGCAATAGCCCTTCCTGTACCGTGTACATCAATAAGTTTCTGACCTACTTCCAGTAATTGTTCATAGGTCTGTGGAGGTCTTACTCCTGCAGCTTCAAACATTTCTGTGTTGTAGAATAAAATCCTTGTTTCAGCAAACCAGGGTACACCATAGTACTTGCCATTAAGGGTTGTTGACTCCAGGTTAGCTGCAAAGAATTTATCGGCACCACCGAACTCATCGATGTCGATTTCTACTAAGCCATCAGTTGCTGCATATTCTGGATTCCAGGTTGTTCCTAACTGGAATACATGAGCACCTTCACCGGTAATGATAGCATTCATGATTCTGGGGCCGTCTCCCCAACCGATCTCTTCAAATACTACCTTAATACCGGTTTTGGCTTCAAATTCGGCTGCTTTTTGCTGCATCCACTCATTGTGTAATGCTGCTGGAGCATTACCCATTGCCCAGAAAAGAATTTCTGTTCCACTAACAACGGAGAAAATTGTTAGAGCAAAAATAACTGTCAAAAGAATTAATCTCTTTTTCATTAATACAAACCTCCTGTTTTTTTAATATTTTTTATTAGACCTGACCAACAGCAACAACTTCATGATGAGTTTAAAGCAGGCTAACCTCTAATACTCACCTCCCCCTGCATGGAAAAATTCTTTATATAGTTGAAAAGCTTAACCTTTTGTAGCTCCTGCAACCAGACCGGCCACGATTTGTTTCTGGAAGGCAGTAAAGGCAATGATAATCGGTATAGTAGCAAAGACACAGGCGGCCATCATCTGCCCCCAGCGGGCCTGGTGCTGGGATATGTATTGTAATAGACCTAGTGCAATGGTTCTGGTTTTGGTACTGGTCAAGATCTTGGCAAATAAGATCTCATTCCAGCCCATGATAAAGGCATAGATACCCATTGCTGCTAATCCTGGTTTGGCCAGTGGAATAATCACCTTATACAAGGCCTGGAATCTGTTACAGCCATCAATTAAAGCCTGTTCATCAATACTCCTTGGCACAGAATCCAGATAATTCCTGAGCATCAATATTGAAAAGGGTAGGGCGAAGGAGGTATAGGTAAAGATCAGACCATGAAAGGTATTTGTCATCGGCAAACCAAAGGTATCTGTTATCCATTTAAACATCATAAAATAAGGGATAACAAATAAGATGCCTGGTAACATCTGTGTTGCCATTAAAACAACAATATATAATTCCCTACCCCAAAAATTAAACCTGGAGATACCATAGGCAGCCAGGGTGCCTATGATTAAAGCAGCTAACATGGTTCCAGTACTGATTATAATGCTGTTTTTAAAATATCTTAAGATAGGAACAGTAGTATTCATCTGTACATAATTATCGAAAGTAAAGGTCTGTGGTATCCAGGTAGGACGCATACCCTGAATCTCCACAGCTGTTTTAAAGGAGCTGGAAATCATCCAGGCATAAGGACCTAGTACAAAGAGTAGTAAAATAATAATAATAAGGTAGAAAAAGAAATTCTGTATTGGTGTTCTTCTGTTCATTCTAAACACTCCTTTTATTCATCTCTCTGTGCACGGAAGACATATAGATAAACAATAGTAATTGTTAACATCATTAACATCAGAATTACAGAAAGGGCAGATCCCTGACCATAATTATAGTTTTCGAAGGCTTCCCTCATGATCAAGGTATTGGGTACCTCAGCATGAATACCTACATTTTCTCCAAACAAGACTACAAACTGGTTATAAGCGTGGAAGTTCCAGAGAATGTTCATTATCATGATGGTTTTAATAACAGGTTTCAAATAACTCAAGGTTATATACTTAAAGCACTGCCAGGCAGAGGCCCCATCAATCTTGGCTGCTTCATAGAGCTCCATGGGTATGGTCTGGAGTCCAGCCAGTAACATGAGAGAGGTTAAAGGCCAGCCTTTCCAGATGGAAGCAATTATTACTGCCCAGATAGTGTTTCTCCCTACCAGCCACATAATTGGTTCCTGTATAATACCTATGCGCAACAGCATCTCATTTAGAATACCTATTCTGGATTGAAAGATAAATCGCCAGAAATTATAGGCTACAGAGTCAGGTGTTATATAAGGAATCAGGATTATTCCCCTGACCAAGGTTCTTCCTACAAAGGGTTTATTTAAGAGGAGGGCCACTCCCAGGGCAATGAAAAAACCAACGGAGATGGTAACAACACCATAGACTAATATATTCTGCAAGCTCCGTAGGAAGCGCTGCCCAACGGTTGTGACGGGGTTAAAGGCCTTAATGTAGTTTTTCAAACCACACCAGGGAGCCTCTTGCCAGTTTCTAATATTCCTTATCGTCAAATCCTTGAAACTGATCAAGATACCCCAGCCCATTGGAATGATATGTACCATTATCATTGCAAGAACAGCTGGTAAAATAAAGATATAACCCAGTAATCTAACATTTTTCATTGACTATCACCTCAGATTAGATTTAAATGAAGATCCTTATCTCTCTATTCTTTATCTTCCCGCTTATTGAAATATTAAAAAAACTCATAACTAAAACGGTTTAGAAGATTTGTATAAAAATAAGTTTTCATAGCTGTTATTAAATATATTCTCTAGGGATTAAAAAATTCCTTCTTCAAAATAAAAAAATTTTTAAATTTATTAAAAATTAAGGGAAAGGAGGGGAGGAGGCCCTAAAATCATCTATAATTAGCCTGGGATAAGGGCATAATAGGGCATATAAATAAAGTACTTATATTTTATAAGGGGGCTATAAAATAAGATGGTAGAACAATTTACTGATTGGGATAAATGGAAGGATTCCTTACGGAAGGCCATGAATCTGGGGCAGAAAATCGGTTTTGAAGAGGAGACAATAGTCCGGCTGGGCAGGAAACTGGGAGACCTCCTCAACTGGCATGCTGACCCGGAAAATAGAGAACAGAGGCTGATAAAGGAATTGTGGGATGTGGCTGAAGAGGAGGAAAGGAAGATTTTGACCAGGTTAATCATCAAAATGCTTAAAAATGAGGAAGTAATGGTAAATAATTAAAGTTCTCCTGGTAAAGTATAGTAGAAAATGATAAAATAAATTAATGTAGGAGGCTAAAGCCCTTCCTGCATTTTTTCTTCTTTTCCTTTTTTCCTGAATTAGGATATAATATAAGATAAACCAGGCCTGGATATCCCAAAGAGAGGATATCTGAAAAAGGCCTTTTTGAGATAGAATTTTTAGAGAATGTTTTTCGATAGAACTTTTTATTAAGGGTGTTTTAAAATGATTATTACCGTTACATTAAATCCTGCTCTGGATAAGATCATTTACCTGGACCAATTGCATCCCGGGAGATTAAACAGAAGCAGCCAGGTAGCCGTCCGGGCAGGTGGCAAGGGGATTAATGTGGCCAGAATCCTCAAGGCTCTGGGGTCAGAGGTGCTGGCTATGGGACTGGTTGGTGGCTATATAGGAGAAAGACTTGAAGAAATTATCCACCAGGAAGGCCTTCCCGCTTACCTAATTGCTACAAAATACATAAGCAGAGAAAATATTAAGCTCATCGAAAAGAATAAAAGAGAGACAGAGATAAACCAGGAGGGCAAGGTAGATCAGGAGAGCTTCCTGGTCTTTAAAGAAAAACTCAGGGAAAAATTGCCCGGGGCTGATTTGCTGATCCTTTCCGGCAGCCTGCCCCATGGTTTAAGCCTGGAAGCATACCAGGAATTGATTGAACTGGCTAATGAATATAAGGTCAAAACTATCCTGGACAGCTCTGGCCTCCCTTTTGAATATGCCCTGGAGAGCAGGCCCTATCTAATCAAGCCCAATATTAATGAATTAAGTGAGTTAGCCGGGGAAAAACTTAGTTTTGTACCTGATGTACAGAGGGTTGTCAGGAAACTCTTGCAGAAAGGCATCAAAAATATAATTGTCTCCCTGGGCAAAAAAGGTGCCTATCTGGCTAATGGGGAGGAATCCTATCTGATAATTGCACCAGATATCAGGGTGGCTGATACTACTGTTGGGGCAGGGGATTCTATGGTGGCCGGCCTGGCCCTGGCCCTGGAAAGGGGTTATAGGTTTTTAGAGATGGGCAAATATGCTACTGCCCTGGCTACTTTATATGTCAGTGGGGAAAAATTGACAGAAAGCAATATTGAAAAAATGATTAATAGATTAGAAGTAATGGATGGTGATTTTCCGTATGAAAAGTTATAAGGGGTTACCTGTTTCCAAGGGTATAGTAATTGGCAAGGTATATAAGTATTCAAGGAAAAGAACATTAATAGAGAGCAATTATATAGATGGAGAAGAGGTGGCCAGTGAACTCAACAGGTTTCGCCAGGCCAGAGAGATGGCCCATGAAACCCTTTTGCTCATAAAAGAAAAGGCCAGTAAAGATCTGGGAGAGAGCCAGGCCCAGATTTTTGATGCCTATATCCATATGTTAAATGATCCGGTTTTTGGGGAACAGATTAATGAATTAATCAGGGAAGAGAGGCTGAATGTAGAAGGGGCTATTCAGAAAGCCCTGGCTGAACTGGCTGAAAAATTCAAGAGATTAAATAACAATTACTTTCAGGAAAGATTGCGGGATATAGAGGATGTGGTCAGCTATATCTTAAGGGCCCTCCATGGGACTACTAATGACCTGACTAATCTGCCAGCTAATTCTATTATTGTAGCTGAAGAACTGACACCTTCAGAAATAGCCCTTTTAGACAAGGATTTAGTTGAGGGCTTTATTTTAAGACAGGGGGGTATGACCTCCCATACAACTATTGTAGCCAGGAGCCTGTCTATCCCTGCCATAATTAATGTAGATACAAGGCTGCTGGAGGAGCTAAGAAATGGTGAAGAGGTTATCCTTGATGCCATTAGAGGGGAAGTTATTGTTGCCCCGGAATGGGAAGTACTGGAAAGGTACAGGAAAAAGATCAGCATTTTTAAGAAAAAAGAAGAGGAATTATTGGGCTTAAGGCAGGAAGAATCCATAACCAGGGATGGTTACCGGATCAGGCTGGCTGCCAATATCAACTCCCTGGAGGAGGTGGATTCCGTTCTCCGGGTAAATGGGGATGGAATTGGCCTTTTGCGGACTGAATTCCTCTTCCGTAAAAAAGACCACCTTTTTGATGAAGAACGCCAATTTAAGATCTACAAAAGTATTGTAGAAAAGATAGGTGATAAGCCTGTTGTGATAAGATTGCTGGATATTGGGGGAGACAAGGATCTGCCTTATTTTGATGCCCCCCAGGAAATTAATCCTTTCCTGGGTTGGAGAGGAATCCGGGTGGCTCTGGAAAGACAGGATATCTTTAAAACCCAGCTCCGGGCCTTATTAAGGGCCAGCCATTATGGTGATCTTAGAATCCTGATTCCCTTTATATCCTCTATTGAAGAATTAAGAGAAGTCAAGGGTATTATCATTGAGATGGAAAATGAACTGGAACAGGAGAATATCCCCTATAACAGGAATATCAAAATCGGCTTGATGATTGAAATTCCCTCAACGGCGATCATGGCTGAGGCCTTTGCCAGAGAGGTAGATTTCTTCAGCATAGGTACTAATGATCTGATCCAGTATACCATTGCCGTGGACAGGAATAACAGCAAGATAGCCAGTCTTTATACCCCCTTCCACCCGGCAGTAATGAAGCTCATTTACCAGGTAGTTAAAGCAGCCCGGCATGAGAAAATCGGGGTCAGTGTCTGTGGAGAAGCAGCTGCCAATAAATATCTCTTGCCTGTTTTTGTAGCCATGGGTATCAGTGAACTCAGTATGAGCAGTGGCTATATCCTGGAAAGTAAAAAGCTGATCAGGAAATTAAAAAAGGAAGACCTGGAAGAGGTACTGGATAAGGTTCTGGAGATGAGTCAGGCAGTAGAAATCGAAAACTATTTAAAGAAAATTATGGAAGCGTGAGAAGGAAGCCAGGGTAAGCAATGAGTGAAAAGAGGAAAAAATATTATACCTATATCATTAAGTGTGCAGATGAGACCTTTTATACAGGTTATACAAGTGATCTGGAGAGAAGGCTAAGGGAGCATAACCAGTGCAGGGGGCCAGATATACCAGGGGGAGAATACCGGTGACCCTGGTCTATTATGAAGAATACTGGAGCCGGAGTGAGACCATGAAGAGGGAATATGCCTTAAAAAAATTAAGCCACCGGGAGAAGGCAGACCTGATTGGTCAGGGAGAATAATTATTCGGGGTGAATAGAAAAGTGAGGTTATCTGTATAATGATTAAAGGTATAGGTATTGATCTGGTCAGTATCAGGCGGATAGAGAGGGTAATCCAGCGCTGGGGTTTAAAGTTTGTCCTCAAAGTCTTTACCCCTACAGAAATTGAATACTGTGAGGCCAGGGAAAGAAGGTACCAGCATTATGCTGCCCGTTTTGCTGCCAAGGAGGCTGCGGTGAAGATGTTGGGCCAGGCCAGGGGTATTGGCTGGAAGGATATTGAAGTCAGGAATGATAAAAATGGCAAACCAGGCCTCCTCTTACATGGCAAGGCCAGGCTCCTGGCTGAAGAAATGGGGATAAAGAAAATCCACCTGGCCATTTCCCATGAAAAGGAAATGGCAGTAGCACAGCTTATCGGGGAAGGTGATTAAATGATTATTTTAACACCGGCAGAAATGAGGGCAGTAGACAAAAGGGCTATAGAAGCGGGCTTTCCTGAAATCCTCCTGATGGAGATTGCTGGACGGGCTGTGGGGGAAAAGGCCCGTCTCCTCCTGGAAGAAGCTGGCCATGACCACCATCACCCTGGCAAAAGAGTTTCAGGCCTGGCCGGGAAAGAAGTCCTGGTAATTACAGGCAAGGGAAATAATGGTGGTGATGGACTGGTTGCTGCCCGTTACCTGGATATGTGGGGTTTTCGGGTGACAATCTTATTACTGGCAGAAGCAGAAGAATTAACAGCCAGTTCTCTTTGTAATTATCAATTATGTCAGTTAAGGGAGATAGAAATATTATCCTGTAATAATCCAACAGGATATAGGGAAGAAATAGCGAATTTATTGCTTAGGGCTGATTTAGTTATTGATGCCCTCCTGGGGACAGGAATTAAAGGTCCAGTCAAAGGCCCTTATAGAGAAATGATTTCTTTGATAAATCAGTTTTCCCGCCTGGTCCTGGCAGTGGATATTCCCTCCGGTATAGATGGAGAAACCGGGGCTGTGCTGGGTGAGGCTGTTCAGGCTGATTTTACCCTGACTATGGCCTTTCCCAAGATTGGCCTGGTGGTTTATCCAGGCAGGGATTATTGTGGTGAAATAGAAATAGTTGATCTGGGGATTCCCCTGGATTATGCTCTGGCAGAAGAGCCTGGCCACTTTATGCTGGATGAGGAAGAGGCCAGAGGGCTCCTGCCTGAAAGGCCCAGGGATTCTCACAAGGGTGTTTTTGGCCGGGTAGGGGTAATTGGAGGTTCTGCTGGCATGTCCGGGGCTCCTTTCCTCAGTGCCTTTGCTGCCCTGAAGGTAGGGGCTGGCCTGGTCAGGGTGGCAGTACCGGAAGAGATCCAGTCTACTGTGGCCGCTTATTCAGCAGAATTAATGACCCTTGGCCTGGAAGAACTGACTGACCAGCTCACAGAGAAGAATATCAGGCGGCTGAATGACTTAATGGCCGAATCTTCAGTTCTGGCAGTAGGGCCAGGCCTGGGTAAAACAGGTGGCAGCAGGGAATTGGTCAGCAAAATTATCCGGGAATATCCGGGCCCACTTATTCTGGATGCAGATGGGCTTAATTCCCTGGAGAGCCTGGATTTACTCCTGGAGAGGGAGAAGCCCCTGGTATTAACCCCTCATCCGGGTGAAATGGCCCGGTTAACTGGGTTAAAGATCAAGGAGATTCAGGAAAACCGGATTGAAATAGCTAGGAACTTTGCTGTTGAACATAAAGTCTATCTGATTTTAAAAGGGGCTGTAACGGTAATTGCCTTCCCCCAGGGAACAATTTGGCTAAACCCAACAGGTAATGATGGTATGGCTACTGCCGGTAGTGGTGATGTCTTAACCGGTATTCTGGCTGGCCTCCTGGCCAGTGGAGTAGAGCTGGAGGGAGCGGTTCTTCTGGCCCCTTATCTCCATGGCCTGGCCGGCGACCTGGCAGCCATGGATCTGACTCCTTATAGCATGACAGCAGGAGATATTATTGCCTATCTTGGCAAAGCCATTAACTATCCAGAATAGGAATGATTAAAATGAAGACTTTTACCCGTCCAGTATGGGCTGAAATAAATCTAGATAATTTAAGATATAATCTGGCACAGATCAGAAGGAAGCTTGCCGGGGAAACAGAGATTATGGCTGTAATCAAGGCTAATGCCTATGGCCATGGAGCAATACCTCTTGCCAGAACCCTGGTAGAAGAAGGGGTCCAGCGGTTTGGTGTTGCTATACCGGAAGAGGGCCTTGAGCTCAGGGAAGCAGGAATTAAGATCCCTATCCATGTCCTTGGTGAAGCCCTCCGGGACCAATATAGTTTGCTGATAGATTATGATTTGACCCCTACTGTGGCCAGAGAGGAAACCCTGGAAGCCTTAAACCAGCTGGCCAGAGAACGGGGTATTATTAAAAAAATTCATATAAAGATTGATACAGGTATGGGGAGGATTGGCCTGGAACCAGAAGCAGGCCTTAGCTTTCTAAAAAAAGCAGCTGGTTTAAGCAATATAGAAGTAGAAGGCCTGATGACCCATTTTGCCACTGCTGATGAAAGGGACAAAAGTTTTAGCCTCCAGCAGGGAGAAAGGTTTAAGAGACTGATAAAGGAGCTGGAGGAGGCCGGTATCAGGATTCCCCTAAAACATGCCGGCAATAGTGCCAGCTTGATTGATCTGGAGGAATTTCAGTTCAACCTGGTAAGACCAGGTCTTGCCCTCTATGGTTTATTACCATCAGCAGAAGTAGGAAGGATGGAATTAAAACCTGTCCTGAGTTGGAAGGCCAGAATTGATTTTCTGAAAGAGGTTCCAGCCGGGACTCCAATTAGCTATGGGGCCACTTACAGAACCACAAGGAAGAGCAAAATTGCCACAATCCCCCTGGGCTATGCTGATGGCTATCCACGGTTACTTTCCAATAAAGGTCATGTCTTGATAAAAGGCCAGCAGGCTCCCATCCGGGGACGTATCTGTATGGATCAATTTATGGTTGATGTTACTGATATTCCTGGTGTAGAGGTTGGTGAAGAAGTTGTCCTGATTGGCAGCCAGGGTTCTGAAAGTATCAGTGCCACGGATCTGGCTGCTTTAATTGGCACAATAAATTATGAAATCTTGACCAATATCTCCTTAAGGGTACCCAGGAAATACATCTCAGCTGGTAAGGGGGTTATTTAATGATTGAAAGGGAAATCACAATAAGGAATCAAACTGGTTTACATGCCCGGCCTGCTGCCATGTTTGTGGAGGCAGCTGACCGTTTTGATTCAGAAGTAGAATTGATTTTTGATGGTATTACAGTAAATGCCAAAAGCATTATCGGGGTTTTGTCCCTGGGTATTGGTAATGGGGATACAGCTATCCTCCGGATTTCTGGTAGTGATGAAGAGGAGGCTATGGAAAGGCTGCTTCAATTAATTGAGAACCGCTTTGGAGAGGGGGAGGAAGATGATTTTATCTGATAAGACAATCAAGGACTTAAGGGACCAGGGGAAATTAATAATAGAGCCAATGGAGGATTATCAGATTCAACCTGCCTCTGTGGATCTGCGCCTGGGAGATTCTTTTCTTAAACTGGATGAAAATATGACTGAAGTAATGACCCTGGATTCGGAGATTAAGTATGTCAGTTATCGGTCTGAAGAACTGATTATTCCACCCCATTCTTTTTTGCTGGCCACTACCATGGAATATGTAGAGCTGCCTAATGATATTACTGCCTTTGTTGAGGGTAGGAGCTCCATCGGCAGAATGGGGCTTTTTATTCAGAATGCCGGTTGGGTAGACCCGGGTTTTAAGGGACAGATAACCCTGGAATTATATAATGCTAACTCCTTACCTATCAGACTGGCTACAGGACGCCGGATCTGCCAGTTAGTCCTGGCCCGGATGGATCAAAAGGCCTTAAAGCCTTACCAGGGCAAATATATGAACCAGAGGGATGCTGTAGGCAGCAGGGTTTTCCTGGATCTGGAAAACCAATAAAGGCAAGGGTAATCTTTTCTCCTGGCACAGCATAAAATTATATATGAAGGTAAAACTGGAAGAAAGTGTTAGAGAATATCACTTCTGCCATTATTGACTCTAATTGGAACTTATTATATACTTAACTATGAACTTTATTATAATAGTCATCTTTAAGAGGTGAGAAAATGGCCAAGAAAAAGAGGAGGCGCCTGGGGAATATCAGTGATGAGGAAAAAAAGAAGATAGCCAGGGAAATGATTGAGGGGTACAGGAAGATGGCTGACCTGAATCTGGAAATAGCTGAAGAAGGAATGAAGTCCAGGGATGAGACAGCATAATGTCTCATCTTTTTTTTCGTCAACCGGGATAAAAGCAAAATTTCCCACCTATAAACTTGTAAAGATGTATAAAAATGCTAGAAGTGGAAGATATTAATATAGAAATCTCTTATTGAGAGAAACCAATAACTTATTATTGACAGAAATGAATACATTTCTATATAATAGTTGTATAGGGTATTGGGGGTGTTCTTTTTGGGTAATTTAAAGCGGGTTATGATTAGTTTGCCTAATCAGCTTTTGCAGGAAGTGGATGGCTATGTGAAAAAAAGCAGTGGAAACCGCAGTGAATTTATCAGAGAAGCCATGAAACTCTACCTGGAAGAGAAGAAGAAGCAGGAGATCCGGGAACAAATGAAGACCGGGTACCTGGAGATGAGTGCCATTAATCTTCAATTAGCTGATGAAGGCATCAAGTGTGATGGGCCTACCATCTATTTTTATGAAGAGAAATTGGCGGAGAGTGAATAGAGTGTGAATGTGAGTAGAGGAGATGTCTATTATGCGGATTTAAATCCTGTTGTTGGGTCAGAACAGGGAGGAATCAGGCCTGTTCTTATTATTCAAAATGATATTGGTAATAAGTATAGCCCAACAGTAATAGTTGCTGCAATTACCTCAAAAATCGATAAAGCAAAATTACCAACCCATGTAGAAATTGCTGCCAAGGATACCAGTTTAGAGAAGGATTCAGTTATTTTACTGGAACAAATCAGGACAATAGATAAGAAGAGATTACAACGGCATGTTACCCATCTTGATAAGAGCATCATCGAGAAAGTAGATGAAGCCATTGAGATAAGCCTGGGGTTAATTGACCTATGAGCTCCCTGGAAAAGGAGTTCTTTTTTTTTAATAATGATATAAGGGATTACTTAATTAATTTTGGTTTTTTTTTAATAAAAAAGCAGAGGAGGAAGAAGTTATGAAAGCAATTATTAATGGAAAAATCTACACAATGGCAGGTGAGGTGATTGAAAAAGGCAGTGTCCTCATAGCTGATGGCAAGATAAAGGCTGTAGGTGCTGATCTTGAGATACCTGCCGGGGCAGAGATAATTGATGCAGAAGGTATGGTAGTCTTCCCCGGTATCATTGATGCCCATACCCATCTGGGGATTGGTGAAGATGGATTGGGCTGGGAAGGCCGGGATTATAATGAGATGAGTGATGCTGTTACACCTCATCTCCGGGCCATAGATGCCATTAATCCCCGGGATGAAGGCCTGAAAAATGCCTACCTCAATGGGGTAACTACAGTAATGACTGGCCCTGGTAGTGCCAATGTCCTGGGTGGGGAAAGTGTGGCCATTAAAACCTATGGCCGGACTGTTGATGAGATGATAGTCAAAAATCCTGTTGGTATCAAGGCTGCCCTGGGAGAGAATCCTAAAAGTGTCTATGGTAAACAGAATAAGTCACCCCAAACCAGGATGGCTATAGCTGCCTTATTGCGGGAGAATCTCCTCAAGGCCCAGGATTATCTGGCCGAAAAGGAGGAGAAAGAAAAAAAGGAGACCTCTTTAAAAGGGACCTGAAAATGGAAAGCCTCCTGCCTGTTTTAAAGAAAGAACTGCCCTTGAAGGCCCATGCCCACAGGGCTGATGATATAATGACTGTTATCAGGATAGCCCGGGAGTTTGATATCAAGGTTACCCTGGAACATTGTACTGAAGGACATCAGATTGCTGAAGAAATAGCCCAATCCGGTTTTCCGGCTATTGTTGGCCCGACCCTTACCGGAAAAACCAAGGTAGAATTAGCTGACCGGGGCTTTAATACACCAGGTATTCTGGCTAAGGCTGGAGTCAGGGTAGCTATCATGAGTGATCATCCTGTAGTACCTACAGAGAACCTGCCAATTTATGCTGCCCTGGCTGTCAAGGAAGGAATGCCTGAAGAAGAAACCCTGAAGGCCATTACCATCAACCCAGCCATCATTCTGGGTATCGAAGACCGGGTGGGTAGTATTGAAGCCGGTAAGGATGCCGATATAGTTATATTTGACGGCCATCCCCTGAATATACAGTCTAAAGTAAAAGGGGTCTTTATTAATGGTGAGAGAGTACTATAGGATATAACTAAACTTACCAGCAGGATTTGTCCTGACCAGAGAGAAAGGAAGGAATGGACCATAAAACCTAGCAAGGAAAGAAGAAAGGATAATAATAAATGATAAGATCAAAGCTGTGGCAGAAGTTTATTGTCTTAATCTTGCTTTTAGCCCTATTCGCCACCGGCCTCTTTTCCCAGCCTGCCCTGGCCAGGAACAGTGAATTCCTCAATAAAGATAAGCTGGAGCTTATACTGAAAGGGGTTATCTCCCTTTATATGTTAAACAGGTTAAATTCTCTGCGGAGGGAAGATAATCCTCCCGAGCATAGGGACAGGGTCCCGGGAAAATCCCCTTCCCTGGCCGGCCAGATTATTGTCCTTGATCCCGGCCATGGTGGCAGTGATCCGGGGGCAATAGGGGCTGGGGGTTTAAAGGAAAAGGATGTCAACCTGGATATTGCCAAAAGGGTTTACCGTCTCTTAAAGGAGAATACAGGGGCCCAGGTATATTTAACCAGGGATACAGACCGCTTTATATCCCTGGCTGAACGGTCTTCCCAGGCCAATAAGCTGGGAGCAGATCTTTTTATCAGTATCCATATTAATGCAGCAGAAAATGGCAGAGAGCGGGGTATTGAGACCTATGCCTATCATAATGCTTCCAGGGAAAACTGGGCCCTGGCCTGGTATTTACAGGAGCAGCTGGTAAAGGAATTAGGTTTGCTGGACCGGGGTATAAAGGCAGGGAATTTCCATGTTATCCGGGAAACCAGGATGAATTCGGTTCTGCTGGAGATAGGTTTTATATCTGATGCCAGGGAAGAAGCCCTCCTGGCCAAGACCAGCACCAGGGAAAGGGCTGCCCAGGCTATCTATGCAGGGATTATCAATTATTATCAAAACATATAATCTATCTGGTTCTGTAACCACCGGGTTTTTTTATTCTCTGGCTTTACTCGTTTATAAATAGCCAGGCCTGGCAGGGGCCAGAAAAAGAAGTAGAACTTGACACCTGCTATATTTTTCTATATAATTTAATAAAATTAATTTAAAGCCTTAATAAACCAAAGACAATGAGCAGGAAATAATTAAAAGGAACTTATGCAAGCGAACCAGGGATGGTGGAAGCCTGGCCATGAGTCTTTTAATTTACCCGCCTGGGAGTCGAAGGTGAAATAAATCAAGCCTTTCCGGTATTTCGGCCGTTAGACCGATAGCTTATTTTTCTCACAGAGGGCTTCCTTCCTCTGGAGGGAGAAAAGTAAGTGGTTGAGGGGGTTCAGGATTTGAACCAAGGAGGATGGTACCGCGAGCACAGCCTCGTTCCTGCAGGGAACGGGGCTTTTTTGCAATAAATATAAAAGAGGGAAAAGGGCTGGCAAAGAGGCTTTTTTCTATATTATGCAGACAAGTATAGGAGGAGTAGAGGAAGATGAGGAGTATGCCTTATAAAAGAATTGTAGTTAAAATAGGGAGTAGTTCATTAGTCCATGAAGGGGGCAAGCTTAATCTACAGAGGATCGATCACTTTCTCCGCCAGATGGTGGATTTGAAAAATCAGGGGCGGGAGGTCCTTTTTGTTACCTCTGGTGCCATTGGTGCCGGCATGGCCGCACTGGGCTTTAAGGAAAGGCCCCAGCTGATTCCTGAACAACAGGCCCTGGCTGCTGTGGGCCAGGCCCAGCTCATGGCCATCTATAATCGTTTTTTACGGGAATATGGAGAGATAGGGGCCCAGATCCTCCTGACTGCCAGTGACCTGGAGGACCGGAAACGCTATCTCAATGCCTATAATACCATGATTAATCTATTAAAAAGGGGGGTAATCCCCATTATCAATGAGAATGATACCGTGGCTACCCAGGAGATCAAGTTTGGGGATAATGATACCCTTTCTGCCCTGGTAGCCAGCCTGGTGGATGCAGACCTTTTGCTTATTTTATCAGATATTGATGGCCTCTATAATGGGAATCCCCGGCTGGAGAAAAACCTGAAGAAAATAGATAAGGTAGAGGGGATTACAGCAGAGATTGAGGCCCTGGCCGGTGGTTCTGGTAGCAGATATGGAACAGGGGGTATGCAGACCAAGCTGGCAGCTGCCAGAATTGCCAATAATTCCGGGATTACCATGGTCCTGGGCCCGGCCTATAGGGATTATGTTATTCTGGATATTCTGGATATGTTAGAAAAAGGCCAGGATTACTCTCTTGGCACTACCTTCCTGCCGGGGGAAAACCCTTTAAGCAAGCGGAAACACTGGTTATTGTATAGTCCTACAGTCTATGGCAGTTTAACCATTGATGAAGGGGCAGAAAAGGCCCTGCTGGAGAAGGGCAAAAGCCTCCTGCCAGGAGGTGTCTTTGCTGTAGAAGGAGACTTCCAGCAGGGGGATCCGGTAAATGTGTTAAACCAGGAGGGTACTTTGATCGGGAAAGGCTTGGTGAATTATTCTGCCCGGGAGGTAGACCTGATTAAGGGCCTCCATTCCCGGGAAATCAGTACTGTCCTTGGTTTCAGCAATGGACCTGATGTTATTCACCGGGATAACCTGGCCATCTGCAGGAATGGTAACTAGACCCGGAATTTTAAAATCCTGAAGTAATTATAAAGGGGGAGATAGTAGTGAGTATTCGAGAAGAGATAATTGCCCAGGCCAGGGAAGCCAGGAGGGCAGCCAGGATCCTGGCCAATCTTTCCACAGAGGTGAAGGATCAGGCCCTGGAGGCTATTGCTCAGAGTCTGGAGGTTTCCATGGCAGAAATCATGGCAGAGAACAGGAAGGATCTGGAGGCAGGGGAAAAGGCAGGCTTATCTAAAGCCTTGCTGGACCGTTTATTGCTGAATGAAGAAAGAATTAAAGGGATGGCTGAGGGCTTAAGGGAATTAATCAAGTTGAAGGATCCAGTTGGTGATATTATTGAAATGTGGCGGAGGCCCAATGGCCTCCAGGTTGGTAAGATGCGGGTACCCATGGGGGTAATTGCCATTATCTATGAAGCCAGGCCCAATGTTACCATTGATGCTGCCGGCCTCTGCCTGAAAGCAGGTAATGCTGTTATCCTGCGGGGGGGTTCAGAAGCCATTAATTCCAACAGGATCCTGGCCAGGATTGCTGCTGAGGCAATAGCCCGGGTAGGTTTACCTGCTGCCAGTATTCAACTGATTCAGACTACTGACCGGGAAGCTGTTTCAGTTTTACTGGGCCTGAATGAATACCTGGACCTCCTTATCCCCAGGGGTGGTGCCGGCCTGATCAGGAGGGTTATCAATGAAGCCCGGGTCCCGGTTATTGAGACCGGAACAGGTAATTGCCATATCTATGTAGACCAGGGGGCAGATTTGGAGATGGCCCGGGAGATAGTCTTTAATGCCAAGACCAGCCGGCCGGGGGTCTGTAATGCAGTGGAGACTTTACTGGTCCACAGGGATATAGCCGGGGAATTTTTACCGGAATTATATCAGGTTTTGAAAGAAAGCCAGGTGGAATTACGGGGTTGTCCAGGAGCCCGGGAAATTATTCCGGAGATCAAGGAAGCCACTGAAGAGGACTGGCAGGAAGAGTACCTGGATTATATCCTGGCTATCAAGCTGGTCAAGGACTTTGAGGAGGCAGTTAACCATATCAATACCTATGGGACAAAACACTCGGAGGCCATCATTACCAATGACTATAGCCGCAGCCAGCGCTTCCTCCAGGAGGTAGATGCTGCTGCAGTCTATGTTAATGCCTCTACCCGTTTTACTGATGGCAACCAGTTTGGCCTGGGAGCTGAAATCGGCATCAGTACCCAGAAACTCCACGCCCGGGGGCCAATGGGTTTAAATGAATTAACCAGCTGTAAATTTGTCATCTATGGCCAGGGGCAAATCAGAGAATAAAAAGCAGGAGTTTTTCTCCTGAAAAGGAACTTATTATATAAAGATAGGAAAAATCCTGTAAAGGAGTGTTGGTGATGAAAATTGCTATTATTGGCCTGGGGAGGATGGGTTCAGCCCTGTTAAAGGGTATTATGAATGCCGGAATAGCTAAGGCAGAGGATATTATTGCCAGTGATCCCCTCTTGACCGAAGAGGAGAGTAACCTGGACTTTTATGGAATCAGGACCACCAGGGATAATTTGCTGGCTATCAGGACAGCAGATCTCATTATCCTGGCAGTGAAACCCCAGCTCTTTCCTTCCCTGGCAGCCAGTTATGCAGGGGAGATCAAGGATAAGCTAATTGTTTCCATTATAGCTGGTTTGAGTATAGCCAAGTTAAGCAAGGAACTGGGGGCAGCCAGGAGGATAATCCGGGTTATGCCCAATACACCGGCCCTGATCAATGAGGGTATCTCTGCCCTGGCTGCCAGTCCCACGGTAAAGGAGGAAGAAATGGCCCTGGTCAAAAAAATCTTCCAGAGTCTTGGTGAAGTAGTGGAAGTAGAGGAAGATTTGATGGATGGGGTTACAGGCTTAAGTGGCAGCGGCCCGGCCTATGTTTACCTGATGATTGAGGCCCTGACAGATGGCGGTGTCCTGACAGGTTTATCCCGGGACCTGGCCTTAAAACTGGCTGCCTGGACGGTACAGGGGGCAGCAAAAATGGTCCTGGAGACGGGAAGGCACCCGGGAGAATTGAAGGATATGGTTACTTCCCCGGCAGGTACTACTATTAGGGGTCTGGAGCTATTGGAGGAAAGGGGCTTCCGGTCTGCCCTGATAGCAGCAGTAAAGGCAGCAGCAGACCGGTCCAGGGAATTGAACAATATTTAAAGTTTATATTATTTAATAATTTAAATCCTTTAATGGTTTAAAACCTTTAATGGAAAGCCTGGCTCCGTAAATAAAAAGGAGGTTAAGAGATGTGTGATACTGTGGCGGCTATTGTCTCACCGGAACATTCCTTTTTTGGCAAGAATTCTGACCGGGACCCGGAAGAATTCCAGTTTGTTTATATTTCTACTGACCCGGCCAGGGAATTCCGGGAAAGGCCTGTCCAATATGAGAAAAAGGAGTACCTGGAGAAATCCTTTCCCCTCTTAAGGGAGATCTTCCCCCACTATCAGCACCCTTATTCAGCCCTGCTTTCAAAACCAGACTGGATCTGGGGGGCAGAGATGGGGGTAAATGAAAAAGGCCTGGCTATTGGAAATGAAGCGGTTTTCTACCGGGGGGCAAAAAGGGTCGAGGGGCTCCTGGGGATGGATATCCTCCGCCTGGCTCTCCACAATTGCAGGGATGTCCAGGAGGCTGTCGGCTTTATTACCGGCCTTATTGAAAAATACCCCCAGGGGGGTAATGGCAGTTTTACAGGTAAATTGTATTATCACAACTCCTTTATCATCAAAGACTTCAAAGAAGCAGTAGTCCTGGAGACAGGGGGAGATACCTGGGCCCTGAAGGAGGTGGCAGATTATGCCACTATCTCCAATGCCTATTCTATCAGGGATGATTTCCAGCAATGCAGCAAGGAAGGGCCCGGGAATCTAAAAAAAGACCTGGAAGACAGGCTTTTTACCTTCTTCTCCCGGGGAGACCTGCGCCAGAAACTATCCAGTACTTACCTGGCAGAAAAGGAAGTAAATCTACGGAATTTATTTGGCTTATTCCGTTTACATAAAAACAATTCTCTCCAACCGGAAAGGGGCATGACTTCTATCTGTATCCACCCCGGTATTTTTATAAAAAGTGAGACTACCTCTTCCCTGGTTATTGAATATTTCCAGGATAGGTTCCTGGCCTGGTTTACAGCTTCACCCAACCCCTGCCTTTCTCTATATAAACCACTGCTTTTCCAGGAGGAAGTCCTGGAGGAGAACCCCTTTATAGATCTGGAATATGCCTATCTTTACAGTAAAAAATGGCGGCAGCTTTCCCGCCAGCTGGGCAAGAAAGCAGCCTATTTTCATTCCAGGCTGGCAGGGGAAAGGGACAGGGTGGAAGAGGAGATGGAGAAAAAAATGGCTCCCTTTTTAAGAGGAGAGGAAGATGGCCAGGAAGTCTGGCTGGAGTCACTGGAGATGGCCGAGAAATACCTTAATAAAATTGAAAGCTCATCCCGCTGAAGCCTTCGATAAAAAGCAGGGGAGGCAGGTAAAGCAAGGGAAGAGGGAAGGGAAAGAAGAGTGAAATTTCCTCCTGTATATGATAAAATATATTGATAGTTATTCCAGTAATAAAGGGAGTAGATAGTATGGAAAAATTCAGAATCAGTAAGGAAAGGGCTTTTGAACTGCTGGCTAAATACGGTAGCCCCTTATATGTTTATAGTGAAGAGCTTATCAGGAAACGCTGTCGGGAGATGAAGGGACTCCTTAGCCGGGAAAATTTCCGGGTTAATTATTCGGCCAAGGCCAATACCAATCTGGAAATCCTGAAAATTATCAGGGATGAGGGTTTATATATTGATGCCATGTCTCCTGGTGAGCTGATAATAGAAGAAAAAGCAGGTTTCAAGCCTGAAGAGATCTTATATGTATCTAATAACCTTTCTCCAGAAGAAATGCAGTTTGTCATTGAGAAGGGGATTCTGCTCAGTGTTGATTCCCTTTCCCAGTTGGAACTCTACGGCCAGCTTAATCCTGGCGGCAGGGTAGTTGTCAGGTTCAATACCGGTATCGGTGCCGGCCATCATCAAAAGGTTAATACAGGGGGCAAGAAGACCAAATTTGCCATCCAGGCTGAATTTATCCCCCAGGTAAAGGAAATCCTGGCCAAATACAGGCTTAGACTGGCTGGTATCAATCAACATATTGGTTCCTTATTCCTGGGGGTGGAAAGCTATCTGGCCAGTGCCCGGAGACTCTTTCAACTGGCTAAGGAATTTCCCGGCCTGGACTTTGTTGATCTGGGAGGGGGTTTTGGTATCCCCTATCACCCGGAGGAAAAGAGGCTGGATCTTGTCCAGCTGGGCCAGGAGCTGGAAAAGGCCTTTGAGGAATTCCTGGCAGAATATGATAATCCAGACCTGATCCTGATGGTGGAGCCAGGCCGTTATATAGTGGCTGAGGCAGGGAATCTTTTGGGCAAGGTTTATTCTGTCAAGGAAAACTATGGAGTCAAGTATATCGGTACAGATCTGGGCTTCAATGTCCTGATGCGGCCAATTCTCTATGATTCCTACCATGAGGTCCAGGTCCTGAAAAACCCCGCCAGTAAAGAAACCAGTAATAAGAGGGAAAGGGTTAATATAGTGGGCAATATCTGTGAAAGCGGGGATATCTTAGCTGAAAACAGGGATTTACCCCTGATTGAAGAAGGGGATATAGTGGCTGTAATGGATGTAGGGGCCTATGGTTTTGTAATGTCTTCTAATTACAATTGCCGCCTCCGGCCGGCTGAAGTATTAATAGATGCTGGAGGCCAGGACCGCCTGATCAGGAAAAGGGAAAGCTATGAAGACCTCTTGCGGCATTTCCCTGGCTTATAAAAGCGGATGGGGGGCGACATAGGGGGACGGTTCCAACACAGGGGACTGCCCCTGTTGTAGTAGAGTAATCCTGTTTAATCACAAAACCCAGTGGAACCGTTGCTTAATCATTATTAAAAGGATATAATGGGAATATATTAATGAAGAAGTATTCAATTAAAAAATGAAGAGGTGGCTCCCTTGAAATGGATAAATAATCTGGAGAGAAAATTTAAAAAACTGGCCATAAAAAACCTGATCTTGCATATAGTGATGCTGACTCTTTTAGTCTATATCTTGAACTTACTGGACCAGAGAGGGATCTTGCTCTATAACCTGGCCCTGATCCCCCAAAGGGTTTTCAGGGGGGAAGTCTGGCGGCTTTTTACCTATATTTTTATCCCACCATTGCGCAACCCTCTCTTTCTTTTCTTTGCCCTTTATCTCCTTTATCTCATGGGTTCGGGGCTGGAAAGGGTCTGGGGGACTTTCCGCTTTAATTTATTCTACTTTGTCGGCCTGTTGGCTACATCCCTGGTCTCCCTCCTGACCGGGATAGGGGTAACTGCTGATTATATTAATTTATCTATTTTCCTGGCCTTTGCCAGGCTGTACCCTGATTTTGAGCTGGTCTTATTTTTTGTCCTCCCGATAAAGGTTAAGTATCTGGCAGTAATCAACTGGATTTTTATAGTTTATACCATCATTACTGCCCCCCTGTCTGTGAAAATTACCGTTCTTGTGGCTTTAGCTAACTATTTTCTCTTTTTCGGCAAAGAGATCCTGGAGGACCTGCGGTTGAGAAAAAAGGTCTATAATAATAGAAAAAGATTTGATGTCATTAGATATGAGGGCAAGAAAACAATCCATCAATGTACTATCTGTGGTATTACAGAAAAAGATGATCCGGAGATGGAGTTCCGCTATTGTTCTAAATGTGCTGGTGCCTATGAATACTGCAGCAAACATCTAAGGGACCACCAGCATATCCAGGATGGGGATAACTGATCCTGAATATTCAGGCAGAGGATAGTGGCCTTAAAGTTCCACAACAGGTTAAAGGGGTAAAAGGGGAACTAATAGGCTATATCTGTCAGCACAAATTTTTCTCCCAGGTAATGGAGGACCAGGCTATGGCTGGAACGCTGGGTCTGGTAAGGGAATTTTACGATTATCTTGATCTTCCAGCCCAGAGGCTGATCCAGGGGAAAATCTTCCACCACTGGCAGCTGGGCTACAGGTTTGATGATTTCCCCATCTTCTGCTTGCAGGTAGATATCTCCCAGGCCTTCTTTATCAAGGGTTTGGCCTTCTAAATCTGTCAAATAGAGGTGATAGGCCGTATGGCTCTGGTCGCCATAAACTATGGAATAGATGATAAAGAAACGGTTGACAGCGATTTTTTCCAGGTCCAGCCTGACCTGTCCCTTTTCTGTACTGATGGAAGAGGGAACCGGTAGTGGCAGATCAATTTCTTCTGTAGTAACCGGGAAGGCTGCCTGGGCTGTAGTTTGAAAAATATATACTTTATTTACATAATGCTTCTTTATTCCACCATAAAAACCAAGAAGAAAAAGGGAAAAGAGGATTAAGGCCAGAATTATTTTCTCTTTTTTCATAGAAAAACCTCCCACAGGCTAATCTATCCAGATAAAGAAAAATAATATCTCTATTAAAAATACCCTTACTATTATATATGTGTAAGAACTGGTCCATATATCCAGAAGAAAATTGGCCCGGATAAGAAGGGGGAGTAAAAAGAAAAATAGGAGGAGAAAAAATGAATCGTTATCTTAGAATCTTATTAATTATTGTTTTGCTGGCAGTCATCTTATTTATCAGCAATCCAGAGAAAAACCATTTTATCGACTGGGCAGTAAAGAAGGCTGAAAGGCAAAGCAGTTCAGAATTGGAAAGTTTTCTCGGCGGGGTAGTGGGCCGGCCCCTGTTAAATGTAGCTACCAGCAGGGATAATTATTACTTATTCAGTATCTTCAGGGTTGAAAAAGGTACTGAAGACAGTATTTTCCTGGGTTTTTTCAGGTATGTCTTTATTCAGATCAGGTAAGGATAGAGAAAGGGGGTGATTATTATCACTGGAGAGCAACTTACTTTAAGGTTACTTGAAGACCGCTTTGCCATCTGTAAGACTGATAATAATCTGCCAATTCCCATCTGGATTTTAGGGAGCAGGGATTTCTATTCAATTACCAGGACAGAGGAAGAGATGTCCATTATAGTTAAAGAAAGTTCTGCACCCCAGGATGTAGAGAAAGAAGTGGGATGGCGGGCCTTTAAAATTGAAGGTATACTTGATTTCTCTCAAACTGGTATCTTATCTTCCCTCAGTGGGCTACTTGCAGCTGAAGGGCTCCCTGTTTTTGTTGTATCTACCTACAATACAGACTATATCTTTATCAAGGAAAAGGATCTGGAAAAGGCCAGGAAAGTTTTAAGTACAAGCTATAATATCCTGAATTAAGGAAGTAATAATCAAGATAATAGAATACAATATTAAGGGGAAATAAAGAAGACTATTAAGGAGATAGAAGATGAAGATAAGGATTTTACAATTGATCGAAGGAGCCAAAAAGGCCCAGGGGTTAACGGTTATTATCGATGTTTTCCGGGCCTTTTCCCAGGCCTGCTATGTTTTTAATAATGGGGTAGAAAGGATAATTCCCGTCGGGAGCCTGGAAACTGCCTATGGCCTGAAGGAAAAAAACGGGGATTTTATCTTAATGGGTGAAAGAAAAGGCAAGATATTACCGGGTTTTGATTATGGCAATTCTCCTGCCCAGATCCAGGGGGTGGATTTTAGGGGCCAGACCCTGATCCATACTACCTCCAGCGGAACCCAGGGGATTGTCAATGCCCTCCAGGCTGATGAGATTATAACCGCCAGTTTTGTCAATGCCCGGGCAGTGGCCAATTATATTAAAGAAAAAGAACCGGCAGTAGTATCCCTGGTTGCTATGGGAACAGCCGGGATAGAGCCTGGTATTGAGGATATCCTCTGTGCCTATTATATAAAAGACCTCTTGCTCCACCTCCCTTCTGATGGTAGGGAAATTACCCTGGAGATAGATGAGGAAGTGGCTGCTATCTATCAGGAGTTTACTGGAGGAGCAAGGCCAGGAGAAGAGGAAATCCGGGAAATTTTAAGGAAGACCAGTGGAAGGAGATTTTTTGATCCAGCCAACAAAGACTGGTCTCCAGCAGAAGATTTTGCTCTTTGTCTCCAGTTTAACCGCTTTGATTTTATCCTGAAAGCAAACCATTATACAGAGGGATTATATTATCTGAAGAAAGTGAGTATTTAATCAATAAAAGTTCCTCTTGCCATCTTTATTGAAATTGTTATAATATAACTGTACTAAAGGCAATACTGGAAATAAGGAGAGAGATTAAATGGATGACAATTTAACTTTTATAAGCAGTTCAGAAGAAGAAACCTATTCACTAGGGGAAACAATCGGAGAATTAGTAGAAGCAGGACAGATAATACTCCTTTCAGGAGACCTGGGGGCAGGTAAAACTGTTCTGGCCCAGGGAATATGTGCCGGGTTAGGTGTCCTGGAAGATGTAACCAGTCCTACCTTTAATCTTATAAATGAGTATGAAGGGGATCTGACAGTATACCACATGGATCTCTACCGGCTGGAGAAGGAAGAGGAGCTTTATGATCTGGCTATTGAGGAATATCTGGAAAGTGATGGGGTAGTGATAATTGAATGGCCAGATCTGGTTTATGATCTCCTGCCACCGGATTTTATTTATATCAAGATTAATACTCTTGCTGAGGAGGAAAGGGAGATTAGCCTGGAAGGAGAAGGGGAAAACTCCTTAACTTTACTGGAAAGGTTAGAAGAATATGTTGACTTTAGGTATTGATACCAGCACAGAAATCTGTGCCCTTGGCCTGGCAGATGAAGTAGGTATCCTGGGTGAAATAAATTTCCGCCTGATAAATCGCCATGGTGAAGAGTTGCACAGTAATCTGGATTTTTTATTATCCAGTACAGGGAAAAAAATATCTGATCTGGAGGGGCTCTGCATAGGTACCGGGCCGGGTTCTTTTACTGGTTTAAGGATTGGTTTAACAGCAGCCAGGACCCTGGCCCAGGTAAGGGAATTACCCATTGTAGGAGTATCCTCTCTGGATTTACTGGCCTATAATTTGAGCAGTACTGGAGCCTGGCTAGTGCCTGTTATTGATGCCCGCCGGCAAAGGGTTTATACTGCCCTTTATAGGGGCTGGGATCAGGATATTGCAGGCCAGAGGATTGATGCTGCCAGGGCAGTGGGCCTGGAGGAATTATTGGCAGAATTGCAAATACTGGATCCAGAGGGTGTTTTTTATTTTGCCGGTAATGGTGTCAACAGCTATCAGTCTTTACTTGCTGATTCTGCTTTGAATATAAAATTAGCTTCTGCTGATAAGAATATCATCCGGGGTGGAGTGGTAGCAGCCCTGGGCC
>LFRS01000161.1:35517-46711 GCA_001512435.1 Halothermothrix sp. DTU029
AACTGGCAGAAAATAGATAGGTGAGGCAGATGGAATTCAGTATAGTTCCCATGGAGTTAATGCATTTACCAGAGGTAATGGAGATAGAGCGGGACTCCTTTATCGATCCCTGGACAGAGTATGCTTTTAGAAATGAAATTTCTGATAATCCCCATGCTGCTTATTTTGTAGCCCTCGTGGAAGACCGGGTAGTGGCCTTTATTGGTGGTTGGTTAATAATTGACCAGTTATATATAACCAATCTGGCTGTAGACCCCAGATACCGCCAGCAGGGTATTGCCAAGGCCTTGCTGGATGCGATTATGGCCTATTCCTGGGGTGAAGGGATCAGAGAAGCTACACTGGAGGTCAGGGTTTCCAATAATTCAGCTATTAGTCTATACCAGAAGAAGGGTTTTGTATCTGTTGGCATTCGGCCTGGTTATTACCTAAATAATAATGAAGATGCCCTGATTATGTGGAAAGAGTTGAAAGGAGATGTGGCGGATGACCTGGATGGAGCCGGAAACGTTTGAAATTCTATATGGAGAGTCCGGATGGTTCAAGGAGGAAGGGGATGAAATCATCATCCTGGCTATCGAGAGTTCCTGTGATGAGACCTCTGCAGCAGTCGTAGGGGATGGCCTGAATGTCTTATCCAATGTAGTTGCCTCCCAGATAGATTTACATAAAAAATACGGGGGAGTAGTGCCGGAGATTGCCTCCCGGAAACACCTGGAACTGATTAACCCGGTAATCAGTGAAGCCCTCCAGCAGGCAGGGGTGGAATTCAGTGACCTGGATGCGGTAGCAGCCACTTATGGCCCCGGCCTGGTGGGAAGCCTCCTGGTCGGTTTGACAGCAGCCAAGACCCTGGCTTTTGCCCTCCAGATACCCTTCATCGGGATTAATCATATCGTCGGCCATATCTATGCCAATTTTATCTCCAATAAAGAGATTCAGCCACCGGTATTATGCCTGACTGTATCTGGCGGCCATACTGATTTGCTTTATTTTCAAGAACTGGGTTCTTACCAGCTCCTGGGCAGTACCAGGGATGATGCTGCCGGGGAAGCCTTTGATAAAGTTGCCCGGGTCCTGGGCCTGGGTTATCCTGGTGGGCCGGCCATTGAAAGGATCAGCCAGGAAGGGAATCCAGAGGCTATTGATTTTCCCCGCCCTTTTATAGATGAGAATAATTATGATTTCAGCTTCAGTGGCTTAAAGACCGCTGTCCTCAATTACCTGAATACAGAAAAACAGCGGCAGGCAGAGATCAATGTTGCTGATGTAGCAGCCAGTTTCCAACAGGCCGTTATCGATGTTTTAACCAGCAAGGTCCTCCGGGCAGTAGAGAACTATCCTGTCCAGAGTGTTATCCTGTCTGGCGGGGTTTCAGCCAACAGGACCTTAAGGGACCATTTGGCCAGGTCTTTAGAGGAATATCAGCTCCCCCTTTATACACCGGAATTGGAGCTCTGTACAGATAATGCTGCCATGATCGGTGCTGTGGCCTATTATAAATATTTAAAAAGGGATTTTTCGCCCTTGACCCTGGCAGCCAGGGCCAACCTGAAGCTCTAAACAGGAGGAAACAGATGGACCCAAAATTGAAATATATCTTACTGAAAACAGTCCAGGATGATGGTATTTTGCCCATAACATCAGTCTGTAATATGGCCTGTCAATTCTGCAGCCACCGTAATAACCCTCCTGGCCTTGATGTCTACCGCCTGGGCCACCTGGGCCTGGACCTGATTAAGGAATTACTCCAGTACCTGGCTCCTGAAGGGCCGGTGATTATCGGGGAGTCAGCTACCAGGATTATAGAAGGGGATCCCATGACCCATCCGGACTTTATTCAGATCATTGAACTATTGCGGAAGACCTTTCCCCGGAAGGAGATCAGGCTTACCACCAATGGTAGTTACCTGAACGGGGAAATGCTCAACTTCCTGGCAGCAATGAAACCCCTGGAATTGAATATATCCCTGAATTGTTCCAGCCCTGCAGAAAGGGTTTTTTTAATGGCTGATTCCCGGCCAGAAGAGGTTTTTTCTGGCCTGAAGCTGCTGGCAAAAACTGATTTAAGCTTTCATGGCAGTATTGTGGCCATGCCCCATCTCCTGGGCTGGGAGTCCCTGGGCAGGAGTATTGAGCTTTTAAGCTATTATGGGGCCAGGACCATCCGGGTCTTTCTGCCTGGTTTTACCCGTTATTCCTCCCCCAGACTCCAGTTCCCCGTCAGGGAAATCTATGGACAAATCAGGAGTTTTCTTGAAAAATATGAGGACCTGGGGACACCTATCTTGCTGGAACCGCCAGAGATCAATGACTTGCAGGCCAGGGTGAAGGGGATTATTCCCGGCAGTCCGGCTGCCGCTTCTCCCCTGGAGAAAGGGGCCCTGATTACTGCTGTTAATGGAGATAAACCCCGGACCAGGGTTGAGGCCTTTCAGCTGATCCTGGCTGCAGCCAATCCCCACCTCCAGTATCAGCAGGGGGGAAGGAAAGGGGAGATAATCCTGGAGAAAAAGGCAGGGGAGGCTTCTGGCCTTATTTTTGACTATGACCTGGATCCGGCAGTATTGGATCAGGTGACCCGGCTCTTGCTTAATAATACCGGGAAAAACCTGGCCTTGCTTACTTCAGTGGCCGCTGCAGGGATTATGGGAGCCTTTCTGGAGGATTTTAATGCTTCCTATGGGCCTGGCCTGCCGGCAAAAGAAATTGATTTACTGGTAGTAGAGAATAGATTTTTTGGGGGGTCTATAATTGCAGCCGGCCTTTTGACCATCAGTGATATTATCAGTAAGGTAAAAGAAAGTGCCAGGGCCTATGATATATTGGTTCTGCCGGGTATAATCTTTGATATTTTTGGTAATGATTTAACTGGAAGGAATTACCGGGAAATCGAGGAGGCCTTAGGGGTATCCCTGGAGATAATCTAGGCTCCGGAAAGGCTTGTCTGGTTCCGGGCCTGGGCCTGACAGAGAAAAGTGGAGAAAATCAAAGGAAAATCAAAATAAAGCATAAAAAGAAGAGGAAATGGGAAATATACCCCAATATTTAAACTTGATTTTCGATAATTCCTTGGATATTATAATAACAGTGCTTATTAGCACTCATCCCTGGTGAGTGCTAACAGAGAAAAACATATAAGGGGGGTTTATTATGACTATCAGACCTTTAAAGGACAAAGTGGCTGTAAAATATTACAAGAAAGAAGAAGAAAAGAGCAAGGGTGGTTTAGTCCTGCCTGATACAGCCAGAGAAGAAAAACCACAACAGGGTGAAGTTGTGGCTATTGGTAATGAAGTAACTCCAGAAAATGGAGAGGCTCCTGTTAAGGTAGGAGATAAGGTTATTTTTGATAAATATGCAGGTAATAAAATTACCCTGAATGAGGAAGAATACGTTATTTTAAGCATTGACGATGTTCTGGCAGTTATTGAAGACTAAAAGAAGAGTAAAATATCTTTAAGTACATAAGGAGGGATCTGTTATGGCAAAGGAATTATTATTTGGTGAAGATGCCCGCCGTGCCCTGGAGCGTGGTGTGGATCAATTGGCAAATGCTGTTAAGGTTACTTTAGGACCCAAAGGACGTAATGTGGTTCTGGAAAAGAGCTATGGTGCTCCCACCATTACCAATGATGGTGTTAGTATAGCCCGGGAAATTGAATTAGAGGATGCCTATGAAAACATGGGTGCCCAGACCCTGAAAGAAGTTGCTACAAAGACCAATGATGTAGCCGGTGATGGAACAACTACTGCTACTGTTTTAGCCCAGGCCATCTTTAAGGAAGGCCTGAAAAACGTAGCTGCTGGTGCTAACCCTATGTTAATCAAGAGAGGTATTGAAAAAGCTGTTGAGCGCCTTGTTGAAGAAATCTCCAGGCTCAGCCAGCCTGTAGAAGGCAGGGAAGCAGTTGCTCAGGTTGCTTCAATCTCTGCCGGTAATGATGAAGAAATCGGAGAATTAATTGCTGAAGCCATGGAAAAGGTTGGCCAGGATGGTGTAATTTCCGTGGAAGAGTCTAAGAGCATGGGTACTTCCCTGGATGTTGTGGAAGGTATGCAATTTGACCGTGGTTACCTCTCTCCCTACATGGTAACTGATACTGATACAATGGAGGCTTCCCTGGATGATCCTTATATCCTGATTACCGATAAAAAACTTTCCAGTATCCAGGAACTCTTACCAGTACTGGAGAAAGTAGCCCAAACAGGTAAACCCCTTTTAATCATAGCTGAAGATGTTGAGGGAGAAGCCCTGGCTACCCTGGTTCTGAACAAGATCCGTGGAGTATTTAACTGTGTAGCTGTCAAGGCTCCTGGTTTTGGTGACCGCCGTAAAGCCATGCTGGAGGATATTGCTATCCTGACCGGTGGCCAGGTAATTACTGAAGATCTGGGCCTGAAACTGGAAAATACAGATCTTGACATGTTAGGCCGGGCTGGCAAGGTTAATGTAAGCAAGGAAGAAACCACCATTGTAGAAGGTTATGGTGATAAAGAGAATATTCAAGGCAGAATTAAACAGATCAGGGTAGAGATTGAGAATACTACTTCTGATTTTGATAGAGAAAAATTACAGGAAAGGCTGGCTAAACTGGCCGGTGGTGTAGCTGTAATCCAGGTTGGTGCCGCTACTGAAACCGAACTGAAAGAGAAGAAGCATCGTATTGAAGATGCTCTTTCTGCAACAAGGGCTGCTGTTGAAGAAGGCCTCGTTGCCGGTGGTGGAACAACCTTACTGGATGCCGTTTCCGTTCTTGATGAACTGAAACTGGAAGGGGACGAAGCTACCGGTGTTGACATTATCAGACGGGCCCTGGAAGCTCCTGTCCGCCTGATTGCTGATAATGCCGGTTATGAAGGCTCAGTAATTGTTGAAAAAGTAAAAGAGAAGGAAAAAGGCATTGGCTTTGATGCCTTCAAGGGTGAGTTTGTTGATATGGTCAAGGCTGGTATCGTTGACCCGGCCAAGGTTACCCGTTCTGCCTTACAGAATGCTGCCAGTGCAGCTGCCATGTTGCTGACTACCGAGTGTCTGGTAGCAGATAAGCCAGAAGAAAACCCTGCCATGCCAGCAATGTCAGGTGGCGGCATGGGCATGATGTAATCCATCATTGCCAGTCATTCAAAGCTAGATATGCAAAGGCTGTTAACCGGAATAAACCGGTTGGCAGCCTTATTTTTTTGCCAGCAGGATAGTTTTGCTGGATTTATTTACATTTCTCTGGTAAAATATCATTATTAAAGAAAAAGCAGCGAGAAAGACGAGTATAGAGGAGGTAGTTTAATGCAAGAAAGATTATTTACACCAGGACCGACAGAGGTGAGGGCAGAACTATTAAATGAACTGGCCAGACCCCAGTTACATCACCGGACTGAGGAATTTGTCCAGCTCTATGATAGTATTCAGGCCTATTTAAAGCAACTGCTCTTTACGGAAAATCCTGTCCTTTTATTTACATCTTCTTCTACAGGGGCCATGGAGGCTGCAGTAACTAATGGTGTCAAGAAGCGCTGTCTCAACCTGGTTAATGGTGCTTTTGGGGAACGCTGGCATGAGATAGCAGTGATGAATGGGGTACCCTGTGATAAGTTGGAAATAGAATGGGATAAGGCCATCAAGCCGGAACTGGTGGATGAAGCCCTGGCCAGTGGCAAATATGATGCCCTGACCCTGGTTTTTAATGATACCTCAACAGGGGTCTTAAACCCCCTGGCAGAAATCAGTGAGGTAATGAAAAAATATGATGAGGTGCTCTTTTTTGTTGATGCTGTTTCCGCCATGGGCGGGGTGGAAATCAGGGTAGATGAATGGGGTATAGATATGTGCCTGGCTGGTTTACAGAAGGCCTTTGGCCTGCCGGCTGGCCTGGCGGTAGCTTCAGTCAGCGAGAGATTGTTGGCCAGAGCCCGGGAGGTTGAACCCAGGAGTTATTATTTCAACTTACCCCTGATGTACAAATACCATCAGCAAAGCCAGACTCCGGTTACACCGGCTATTCCGCAGATGTTTGCCTTAAAGAAACAATTAGAGGATATAGTAGAAGGGGAAGGAATTGAAAAACGTTTCAAAAGGCATCAGGAAATGGCTGCTGTAGTCCAGGAATGGGCTTTAAAGCATTTTGACATTTATCCAGAGGAAGGTTATTGGTCTCCAACCATTACCTGTATTCTGAATACAAGGGATATCTCTGTTGGAGATTTGAACAGGGAACTGGTAAATAAATATGCTTGCCGGATTGCCAGTGGCTATGGTAAGCTAAAAGAAAAGTGTTTCCGGATTGCCCATATGGGTGACCTGAACCTGATAGATATTAAGGGTTTACTGGCAGCTATAGAAGATATACTGGGTTTATAAGCAAATAATAGCAGCCAGGCTGATATATTAACCTTTTTAATTATAAGAATAAAATAAGGTGGTGGATCGTGATGAATAAAATTAAGGTAGGGGTAATTGGGGCAACAGGAATGGTAGGCCAGAATTACCTCCGTTTATTGGCTGATCATCCCTGGTTTGAAGTGACTTATGTAGCTGCCTCTCCCCGTTCTGCAGGCAGGAGATATGAGGAGGCTGTTGCTGGCAGGTGGTTAATGACCACTCCCCTGCCAGACCAATTCAAGGACCTGATTGTAGGTGATGCCGGGGATATAAATAGTGCTAAAGGGAAATGTTCTGTAATCTTCTCTGCTGTAAGCCTGGATAAGGAAAAGGTAAAGGAACTGGAACTGGCTTATGCTGCAGAAGGTTTTGCCGTAGTTTCCAATAACTCAGCCCATCGCCATACCGAAAATGTCCCCATGCTGATTCCGGAAATCAACCATAGCCATGCAGATATTATACCTGCTCAAAGGAAGCACTATGGCTGGGACAAAGGTTTACTGGCAGTAAAACCAAATTGTAGTCTCCAGAGTTATCTTACCCCTATCCATGCCTTGAGGGAGAAGGGTTATCAGATAGACAGGATTATTATTACAACAATGCAGGCTATCTCCGGGGCAGGTTATCCTGGACCAGCTACCTATGATCTGCTGGATAATGTTGTCCCCTATATTGGTGGTGAAGAGGAGAAAACAGAGCTGGAACCCTTGAAAATATTTGGAACCATTAAAGAGGGCAAGTTTATCTATGACCAGTCTATCCAGATTTCAGCCCATTGTAACCGGGTTCCTGTCATTGATGGCCATACTGCCTGTGTCAGCATGGGCTTTAAAGGAAAGAGGCCGGAAATTAATGAAATCGTGGAGATCTGGGAGAATTTCACCTCCTTACCCCAGCTATTGGATCTTCCCTCTGCTCCCCGCCAGCCCATTATTGTCCGCCATGAGGTAGACCGTCCCCAGCCTCGCCGGGATAGGGATATGGATAAGGCCATGGCTGTTACTGTAGGCCGGCTCAGGGAATGTAATGTTTTTGATTACCGCTTTGTGGGCTTATCCCATAATACTGTAAGGGGGGCAGCCGGTGGTGCCATTCTGATGGCAGAGCTCCTGACTGCAAAGGAATATATAAAATAAAGCTGTTTTTTAGCCTGGTAGGCAAGCCTGTCTGCCAGGTTTTTTTATTTTGGCCGGGAAGCCTTCTGGCAGGACTTGAACTTGACATTAATTATCAAAATAAGATATACTTTAGACAGCTAAAGTGTTCAATAAAGCCAGTACATATAGAGTTTACTTGTGTTCTTAAGAAGTCTTGTGAAAGGAGAAAAACTATGCAGCAGGAAGATATTCTTGTTCTTGAACCTGGGGGAGGAAAGAGCCAGATCCTGGCCAGGATGGTCAGGGAAGCCCAGGTTTATTCCCATATCCTGCCCTATAAGGTAGATCTGGCCAGGATCAGGAAAATAAATCCCGCCGGGATTATCCTGGCTGGCAGCCGGGAGGAGCTAAGTGCATTAGACCCTTCCCGTTTGGAGGAACTATCTGAACTGGGCATACCAGTAATGGACTTTCAGCCAGAGGAGCTGGAAACAGAAAAAGGCCGGGAGCTGATCCAGGACTTTCTCTTTAAGGTCTGTCAGCTAAAGGCTAACTGGAATATGGAAAATTTCATAAAAAAGGAGATAGAGAAGATCCGGGAAGAGGTAGGTTCTGCCCGGGTTATATCCGGCCTTTCCGGCGGGGTAGACTCTGCTGTAGCCTCAGCCCTGGTCCATAAGGCCATAGGTGATCAATTAATCTGTATCTTTGTGGACCATGGAATGCTCCGCAAGGGGGAGGCAGAAGAGGTCCGGAAAACCTTTGCCGGCCAATTTAAGATCCCCCTCATTTATGTAGATGCCAGAAAGAGGTTCCTGGATAAACTGGCCGGTGTAGTGGATCCAGAGCAGAAGAGAAAGATTATCGGGGAAGAATTTATCCGGGTTTTTGAAGAAGAGGCAGAAAAGATTGGTGATGCCAGTTTTCTGGTACAGGGGACCCTTTATTCTGATGTCATCGAAAGTGGTGACGGCAATGATGTAAAGGTTAAAAGCCACCATAATGTCGGGGGTTTACCGGAGGATATGGATTTAGACCTGATTGAGCCCTTAAGGGACTTGTTTAAAGATGAGGTAAGAAAACTGGGTGAACTCCTTGGCTTGCCGGAAGAGATAGTCTGGCGGCAACCCTTCCCGGGGCCAGGCCTGGCTGTCCGGATAATCGGCAGTATTGATGAGGAAAAACTGTCTATCCTGCGGGAAGCAGATGCCATCTTCAGGGAAGAGATCAGGGAGGCAGGCCTAAGCAGGGAGATCTGGCAGTATTTTGCTGTTTTGCCTGATATAAAAAGTGTAGGGGTCAGGGATAACCAGAGGACCTATGCCTATCCTGTAATACTCCGGGCAGTCAGCAGTAGGGATGCCATGACTGCCGACTGGTCCAGGATTCCCTATGACCTACTGGAGAAGATATCCAGCCGGATTATCAGAGAGGTAGAGGCTGTCAACCGGGTTGTCTATGATATTACCTCCAAACCGCCTGGAACTATTGAATGGGAGTAGAAAGGCTTTAAGAAAACTCCTGTTGAGGGTAAAACCACTATTGGGGAAGGAATTCAGGAGGGGATAAAATGGATATGAGAATCAAGGATGAGTTTACTGACCGCTTGTTTGATGCTATTCTTCTTTTGGAAAACAGGGAAGAATGTTACCGTTTCTTTGAAGATATTGCCACCGTTGCCGAGATCAGGGCCCTGGGCCAGCGCCTGGAAGTAGCCAGGATGTTACGCCTGGGAGCCACCTATGATGAGATAGTAGAAAAAACCGGTGTCAGTACAGCTACCATCAGCCGGGTGAAAAGGTGCCTCTATTATGGTGCTGATGGCTATTCCATGATCCTTGACCGGATGGGTATTAAAGAAAGTGGAGAAAATAATGCTTGACTTTTAATTTTTTTTAGGATACAATTTAACAGAATAAGGAGGCAAAATGTTCCCCGGGGAATCATTAACTGCCATAATTAAATAAAAGATTAACACCTTTAATCTAGTCCCGTGAGACTAAAAAGGTACTGAAAAATACATCTATTTTAAGTAGAGACTGCCAGGGGGTACCTTTTTAGAGGTACTCCCTTTTTTTGTAACTGAAAAAGATAAATTATAGGCTTTATATCTGGAACAGGAGGTTGATTAAAATGGGTAGTTTAGTAAATTTAAAGGATTTAAGTGTAGAAGAGATTATTGAAATTCTTGACATTGCCGAGGAATTCATGGCAGGCAAAAGGGTTGATTTGAGTGATAAGCTGGTGGCCAATCTCTTTTTTGAGCCAAGTACCAGGACCCGTTATTCCTTTGAAGCAGCGGAAAGCCGTCTGGGCTGTCAGGTCCTTTCCTTTGCCAAGGAAGCCTCCAGTATGTTGAAAGGGGAAAGCCTTTATGATACAGTTATGACCTTTTCCCAATATGTAGATGCCATAATAATCCGCCATGACCAGGATAATTTCTATGAAGACCTGGTCGGTAATATTCCTGTTCCCATTATAAATGGGGGAGATGGTTGTGGCAATCATCCTACCCAGTCCTTACTTGATCTCCTAACTATCAGGCAGGAGTTTGGTAAATTTGAAGGGTTAAAAATCCTTATAGTTGGTGATATTGTCCATTCCCGGGTTGCTCATACCAATATTGAGGTAATGAGGAGGCTGGGGATGGATGTTTTTCTATCTGCACCTCCGGCTTTACAGGAAAACCAGGAGGAGTTTGTGGATTTTGATGAGATGATCAGTGAAGTGGATATAGTCATGTTATTAAGGGTACAATTTGAACGCCACCGGGAAAAACTCAACATCTCCCAGGAGGAATACCATAAGCTCTATGGGTTAACTGTGGAACGGTATGAAAAGATGCAGGACCATGCCATTATCATGCATCCAGCTCCGGTAAACCGGGGCCTGGAGATAGATGACTCCCTGGTGGAATGTGAGAAATCCAGGATTTTCAAGCAGATGAAAAATGGTATGTTTATCCGGATGGCAGTCCTGTACAGGGCCCTGACGAGGGGGGGATTAAAATGATATTGATTAAAGGCGGCCGGGTCTTTGTAGAGGGAAAATTCCAGGAAAGGGATCTCCTCATAGAGGGCCAGAAGATCAGGGCAATAGAGAAGGATCTTGAAATAGAAAAGGATAGTATAATTAATGAAAGGACCAGGGTGATTGATGCCAGGGGCAAACTGGTCTGCCCTGGTTTTATAGACCTCCATGTCCATTTGCGGGAACCTGGTTTTACCCATAAGGAGACCATTGCCACCGGAAGCCGGGCTGCTGCCAGAGGCGGTTTTACTACCATAGCGGCCATGCCCAATACAGAGCCGGTAATCGATCAGCCGGGCCTGCTGGAGGAACAGGAGGAAAGGATAGCCAGGGATGCAGTGGTCAAGGTATATTCCCATGGAGCTATTACTAAAGGCTTAAAAGGGGAAGAACTGGTTGACTTTGGGGCCATGGCCAGCCTGGTCCTGGGCTTTTCTGATGATGGCCGGGGGGTACAGGACAGGGAGCTGATGAAAAAGGCCCTGGCAGAAGCAAAGAAACTGGATAAAAAGATCCTGGCCCATTGTGAAGATGAGAGCCTGAACAATCAGGCCTATCTCCATGAAGGAGACTTGAGCCGGAAACTGGGCATAAAGGGTATCAGCTCAGCTTCTGAATATCAACAGCTGGCCAGGGACCTGGACCTGGTCAGGGAAACGGGGGCAGGCTATCATCTCTGCCATATCAG
>LFRS01000109.1:0-2509 GCA_001512435.1 Halothermothrix sp. DTU029
TTAGTCATATAGAGGGAGATTATTCTCCCTCTATAAAATCCTTTTCAGGAGGGCAGGCTGAAGAATATGAAGGCCAGGCCTGGCCTGGAAAAGGCTTTTACTTTAAGCGGCCAGCCAGTTCTATTAACCCTTAAAGGGATAAAAGATGGTGGATAGTTATGTTATTTAATCTAATTGTTTTTATAACAGGACTTATATTTGGTAGTTTTCTTAATGTTCTTATCTACCGGATTCCCAGAAAAGAATCCATAGTTTTCCCTGCTTCCCATTGCCCGGAATGTATGGAGGAACTGGGGGCCAGGGATCTGATCCCTGTTTTCAGTTATATAATAAAAAAAGGCAAGTGTTCCTATTGTGGGGAAAAGATTAGCTTACAGTATCCAGTAGTTGAATTATTAACTGGATTTTTGCTTTTATTATTATTCATAAAAAATGGATTTAATAGCGAATTTTTTATCTATTCTCTTTTATTTATGGTTTTAATTGTAGTTTCTTTCATAGACCTGAAATACATGATTATTCCCAATAAAATAACCTATCCGGCCTTTGTCATCGCTTTAGTCCTGGCAATGTTTTTTGGCCACATAGGCTTTATTTCTGCCTTACTTGGAGCCTTTATTCCAGCTGCCCTCTTCCTGGTCATTGCCCTTTTCTACGGCAAAGGCCTGGGGATGGGGGATGTTAAACTAGTGGCAGTAATTGGTGCGGTTATTGGCTGGGAATATACCTTACTGGGTATATCCCTGGGCTCCATACTGGCTTTGCTGATTATTTTACCACTGATGTTTTTCCGGCTTATAGATAGAAAGACCAGGATTCCCTTTGGTCCGATAATAAGCATTGGGGTTATAATTACAGTTCTCTATGGACAGGAGATTTTTGCTTTCCTGATAAATAATATGTGGAAAGGATGAATCTCTATTGAAGCTGGTTGGCGAAGATGGTTTTTCGCTGATTGAGCTGATACTAGTTATAACCTTAATTGGTATTATTTTATCTATAGTTATGCCGGTACTGGATTTAAACAGGTACCAGGTTGATAAGAGTGCCCAGCTGATCTATGTTACCCTGCAGAAGGCCAGGTATACAGCTATAAGTGAAAAAGAAGATTATTTTATCCATATCTTCACCGGTAACCGGCTGGGTATAAAAAGAAAGGATAGTAGTTCTTACAGGGAAATAGTAGAAATCGATCAAAATCTTATCCTTGGCTGTACCCGTAGTGACCAAACAATGAAATTCACTCCCCTGGGCACAGCAGTCTCCGGTAGTTTTATTGTTTCTGATGGTTCATATTCTAAGCGGGTTGTGGTTGCTGGTAATGGTTTTATCCGGATCGAGTAGAGCAGGAGGTGCTTTCCGTGATTAAGTTCAGGGAAGAAAAAGGTTTTACTCTGGTGGAAATTTTAATTACCCTGCTTATAGTTGGAATTGTTTTTATACCTATGATTATCTTTTTTAATAATAGTACTGTTTATACCAGTGAAGCTGGCAAAAGAAGCCAGGCTATCAAAATAGCCAATAGTACCATGGAAAGGGTCAGGCTGGCTGCTGCAAAAGACTGGAGCAGCTTGACTTTTGATTCCAGTACTAATTACCTGGATACCTATCTAGATAAGGACAAATACAGCCTGAAGGCCCATGATTTTTTTGTCAATATAGAGGTGGTTGCTTCGGTTGATATTGATGAAGATAGTAAGGAAGATGCAAAACTTGTCAGGGTAAAAGTTTTCTGGGATGAGCAAGAGAGGGCGGTGGAGTTAAGCTCTCTGGTGATGAAAAGATGAGGATCTTGAAGAGTGAAAAGGGTTTTTCCTTAGTTGAACTGCTCCTGGTATTGGGTATCATGTCATTTTTGACTGCAGTTATTTATGGTGTTTTTATAAATAGTGGTATTGTTTTTAATTTTAATACTGAAAAGATCAATGTACAACAGGATCACAGGGCTATTGTGAACCGGATGGCTCCCTATATAAGGATGGCTAATAATATTACTATCTATGATAGTTATGATAGTAATGGAGATAAGGTCAGGCTTGAATTTTCGACAATCAGTGACAGCCCTCCTTATAATGGAATTGGCTTTGGTATTAAGTCTGGGGGAGAATTTTATTACAGAAAGCGGAGAGAAACCAGCCCTGGTAATTTTGAATGGGGTAACCGGATGACTTTTATAAATAGTAAGGTTAACAGTTTTGATGTAAGCCAAAGTGATGGAATGTTGATTGTCACTATAGAAATGGAGGAGGATGGCAGGGCATACCTCTTCCAGGAAAAGTTTTATCCCAGAGTCCCTAATAGTTAAGAGGGGAGTGAGGAGAGATAGGATGAGAAATCAGGATGGGTCTATTCTGGCTTTGAGTTTAATCTTCATGCTGGCTTTAATAATCCTTGTTATTGCTTTATCAGTTACCCTGAACAATGAGGTGAAAATAGTTACCAATGAGCACAATCTGGCTCAGGCTCAATATTATGCCGAGTCAGTGGTTGAATATGCCAGTGTTTTTCT
>LFRS01000109.1:2631-5706 GCA_001512435.1 Halothermothrix sp. DTU029
AGAGACTTGGTATTTTTGATTTTGCCATGGCAGCCGGAATTAACTTACAGGCAAATGGTACAGTACATGTAGATGGTTCAATTGCTGCTGGGAATAGCATTAATGGTAAATCTAATGTTCAGGGGGCTACAGAAATGTTTGAGGGGCTGGATATAGAGGAACAACTGGAACTCCTTGAGGCTTATCTGGAAGAAGCAGTAGTTAATCCTGGTACTATAAGTACTGCTTCTCTTGCTTCCTTTCCCTATGTCCATGACCTGGGAGACCGGCTGGTCCTGGATATTCATGATAAAATAATCTATATTACTGGTAATTTAACTATGGATAAGCACTTATATATTATGGGTAGTGGTATCTTAATCATTGAGGGCAGTTTGAACCAAAATGCCGGTTCCCTGCTTTTTGCTAACTATGACCCTGATACCGGGACCTATACTGATAATTTTGCCGTCATGTATTTCCGGACAGGCCATCCCAATCCCAGAACCGGTAATTTTAAGGGTATGCTGATGGGGAAAAGCGATGTAAACCTGATAACAGATATAGCAGCAGGTTTTGAACTGGTAGGCAGTGTTTTCTCCGGCAATAATCTAAATGCCAATGCCAGTACCAGTATTGTACATGATGATGGTTATGTTGAAGTCCTGGAACATTTAGCCCTTAATTTCAATATAACTATTTTAAGTACTTTTAAAATAACTGACTGGATGGAATTCTAAAGGGGTGATAAACTTGGCTTTGAAAAAACGCTTTACAGCAATTGATATTGGAACAGATAGTATAAAGGGTGTCAGATTTAAAAGAAAGGGCAGGAGATTGTTTATTGATAGGGTTGCCATGAAACACTTGCCCCATGATTCGATTATAGATGGGAGTATTGTTGATCTGGCAGTAGTCAGTAATAGGCTCAATGAATTGGTTCAGGAATTGAATTGCAAAAAGGATAAAATTATTACAACTATTCCCAATAATAACCTGATTATCAGGAACATGGAGCTGCCAGCTATGGCCGATGATAATAGATTGGCAGAAGCCATTAAATGGGAGTCAGAAGATCACCTGCCTTTTCCAGTAGAGAGTGCTGTAGAGGACTTTAAAATCTTATCCAGGGAAGATAATAAGGTACAGGTTTTATTGGTAGCCACCAAAAGGGATGTAGTGGATAATATCATGGATGCCTTTGAAAGGATTTCCCTGATTCCCAGTGTTATGAATATTCAACCCATGGCCCTTTTGTCCATAGCTGAATATCAGAATTTAATTGATGATACAGTGGCAATTATAGATATTGGTGCTGCCGGGACAAGGGTTGTAATTGGTGATAATAGAAATATCTATCTTTCCCGTAATATCGATATAGGGGGCAGTGAGTTTACCCGGGTAATTATGGAGGAAGATAAGCTGAACTATAATGAGGCAGATAATGTAAAGAAAAGAAATGGGATTCCGGAAGAGGAAGAAGAAGAGATGAGCCTTGAGCTGGCAATTTCACAAATTGCTACTACCGGACTAGGAGAAAGCCACAACCTGGTATTACTGGCCAGGAACCTGGCAGAACAGATAGAACGGAGCCTTGATTACTATAATATGAAGTACAGAAGAAATATAGAAAAGGTCTTTATCTCCGGTGGAGGGATAAAATTAAAAAGGCTAAAAAATATAATAGAAGACCGCCTGGGCCGGGAGCTGCTTTCCCTGGACCCCTATTTCAATGTGGGTGTAAGAAAAGGAAGTGATTTAAGGCCAGAAGAATTTGCAGTGGCTATAGGACTTGGAATTAGCGAGGTGCTGCCAGATGAAGGTTAATCTACTGAAAGAAAGACAGAAGGTTTATTCTATTAACTGGATTGAGATTCTGGTAATTATAAGTGTTGTTGTGACTATCATGCTGATGGGGGTTCATTATTATTTTCTCTATATGGATAAAGAGCTTCTGGAAGCAGATATTAATTACCTGGATAATCAGCTCAATATCCTGTCAGTCAGGGTGGCTGAATATAACAGGCTCAAGGCAGAGGTGGAAGAACTGGAAGCCATAAAGGAGAAGATGGACCAACTGAAATATGTCTGGGCTGATGCCCTTATTGAATTAGGTTTTGTGATTCCGGAAAAAGCCCTGGTAAATACCCTGCAGATTGAAGAAACTGACTTAAGATTAAATGGCTTAGCTCTTGACAACCAGAGGGTCCTGGAGCTTGTAGATAATATGAACCAGTCACCGGTTTATCATGATGTAAAGATTATTAATTTGTCACAGAGCAATGATGTTAATTATAATATAAGTGCACTTCTTGCCGCCGAAGAAGGTGAGGAATGATGTTTAGTAAGCTCAGTAGAAGAGAGAGAATTCTTTTAATAATCCTGGCTATTATAGGTGTTGTTGCCTTATACTATTACTTTCTTTTTCTACCAATGGCAGACAAAATAGCCCTGCTGGAAGATGAGAGATTGTTTAAAGAGAATCAGGTTAACCAATTTCTAATTATAATAGGCAGAATTCCACAAATGGAGGCCAGATATGAAGAACTGAAACCTGTCAGAAATAAAATAGCCAATATGGTTTCTACTGTTGACGGCCTCCTGCATATTCTGGAAAATGCCTCTGCCAAATCAGGTATTGAAATAACTTCCTTTATCCCTGATGAGAGGGAGGAGTATATTCAGGTTAATATGTTGGCTGATGGCAGTTATGAAGAACTGATCTTATTTCTTGATGATATAGATAGTTTGAGGGGGCAGATAGAGTTTAAAAAAATAATAGTAGCCAGAAAAAATGAAGGTGATGATTCCCTGAATATTAACGGTACCTTTATCATACATAAGGATCTTTTCCTTGGTGGTGATCAGAGATGAAGAAATCACAGATAATTGCCATAGTAGTACTTGCTATATTAATAATCCTGGGTGTTTTTTATTACTTCTTTTACATTTATCAAGGCCAGGGTGATAGCTTACAGGCCCTGGAGGCGGAGACCAGTCTAGAGAATAATAGCGAACCAGAGGAAAAGGCAGCAGGGGAAGAAGGAGATAGGGAAGATAAGGAAGAAGGGGAAGAAGGAGATAGGGAAGATAAGG
>LFRS01000142.1:0-16115 GCA_001512435.1 Halothermothrix sp. DTU029
TCCAGGTAATTTCCAGATTGACCTTGGCTTGATCTGTCTCCAGAACTGACCAGAAGCTTATGCCAGTTCCACCTTGCCAGAGGTTTTCTGGAGTATATCTGACTTCAGTAAAAAGAGAGCCTCCAATGCTTATTGGTACTGTAGCCATAACAGGCAATGCCATTAGTACCAATAACAAAATGCTGATAAGTAGACTTAAAGAATGCTTTTTCATTTTAAAAAATACCCACCTAGTTTTTTATATATAGACTCTCAGGTTTAATATAACTTTTTTTGCTTACTTCATCTCCTCCTTAATGTATTCGTTATATTAAACCTTTTGATTATTGCTTGCTGGCTTCAATAACTGCCCAGAAGGCCTCTTTAGGTTGATGATTTACATCAAAAAGTAAGGGCCAGTCTTTTCTTCCCTGAACAGGATGATTGTCTTTCCAGGTACTATCATCAGCTACACCCCACAAGGTAACAGAGGTTATCTGGCCTTGATATCTCTTGAAGAGATTAAAGAGATTTTTGTAACGGGTAGCCTGTTTTTCTAACATCTCTGGTGTAGGTTCTGATAACTTCCGGTGATCATCCCAGGCAAAGACTGATAAATCCAGTTCGGTAATATGAATCTCCAGTCCTAAAGAAGCATATTTTTCTATTGCCCGCATGATCTGTAACATATCAGGATGTTCTATGCTCCAGTGGCCCTGTATGCCCACTCCATGAATGGGTACACCTTCCTCAAGGAGTTCTTTTAAGAGATTATAAATCTTGTACATCTTGGCTGGCTCTGTGGCATTGTAGTCATTATAAAACAACTTGGCATCCGGGTCAGCAGCATGTGCCGCTCTAAAGGCTTCTGCTATATACTCTTTACCAATAATCTCAAACCAGGGGCTGTCTTCCCTATGAATACCTGCCCCATCAGAAATGGCCTCATTAACCACATCCCAGGCATAAATTTTGCCTTTATAACGGCCTACTACCTTTTCAATATGGTTCCTCATTCTTTCTAGCAAGAGTTCCTTGGACACTGGTTCTCCGGCCATCCTGAATACCCATCCAGGAGTTTGGGAATGCCAGACCAGGACATGGCCCCTAATTTTCATATTATTTTCCATGGCGAAGTTTACCATCTGGTCTGCCATGTAAAAATTAAAGATACCTTGATTGGGTTGTAAAGCATCAAACTTCATCTCATTTTCTGCAGTTATACTATTAAAATGCTTTACAATAAGATCCCTATGTGTATTCATGGTCCTGCCATTAATGGCAGTCCCAATGGGAAAGTAGTCACTATAAACCTCATATAGTGAGGGTATCTCCTCGGCGAAAATACCCAGATTAAAGACCAACAATAAAGACAATAACAGTCCTATCCATAAAAATTTTCTCTTCCTCATTACTTAACCCCTCCTATATTATATTATTTTTAATTATTACATTTACTGGTATATAGATACACTAATATCTTAATCTAAGTTTCAATAATAAGCCCTTTATTCTCCCAGTGCTTCAAGAATAGCCCAGAAAGCATGTTTGGGGTTTTTATTCCGGTCAAAAATCAAGGGTTCTTGAGGAATCCAGGAATTATCATCTGTTACACCCCAGAAAGTTACCCCACTTATCTTATCTCTGTGCTTTATAAAGATTTCAAAAACCTCTTTATACTTTTCTGCCTGTTTTTTCTTATCAGCTTTTGACAGAGTTACATCTTTAAACATTTCTCCAGTATGCTTTCTAATATCCAGTTCTGTAATCTGTACATCTAGACCAAGATTACTATAGTCAATAATGGAGTCTTCTATATCCTTTTTTGATGGCCAGCCATCAAAAGCCCAGTGGCCCTGAATACCCATACCATCAATTGGAACCCCTCTTGCAATAAGCTCCTCTAACATGCTTATGATTTTAGCCCTTTTTTTCGGAGAAACAGCACCATAGTCATTATAAAATAATTTTGCCTCTGGGTCTGCTTCTTTGGCAGCTCTGAAAGCAGCTTCAATATAATCTATTTCCCGTCCTTTAAATATCTGATTCCAGCGGCTATTTGTTCTATAAGTTTCCTCATCTGAATCATCAGAGATTACCTCATTAACCACATCCCAGGCATAAATCTGTCCTTTGTAACGGCCTACAACAGCTTTTATGTATTCTTCCATTCTTTCCAATAAAGCTTCAGGGCTGAGTTCCTCCCCCTTCTCATCTTTAAAAAACCATTCAGGTGTCTGTTCATGCCAGACCAGAACATGGCCCCTCACTATTTTATCATTTTCCCTGGCATATTTAATCATCCTGTCACCTTGAGTAAAATTAAGCCTATCCAAATAATCACTGGTATAATATCCAGGCAAGATTGTTTGTGGCTTCATCTCATTTTCAGCAGTAATGCTAAGAAAATGCTTTTCTATCAAATCACTATGAGTATTTATAGTTGTTGCATTTACTGCTACACCGATGGGGAAATGCTCCTTATATTCTTTCCATAATGATGGAATAGCTTCAATAGTTTCATAATCAGGTTTCTGAATAAAGTCACAGGCAGACAATGAAAGCAGTAAAAACACAAACAATAAAAAATACTTAATTCTTTTCCAGGACAAGTTCTTACACCCGTTCTTCTGCTGGCAATAAGCAGTGTTAATTTTTAAAGTTTTCTCTAATTTTATTATAGTCATAATATTCCATGAATAATATTCGCCGGATTTAAATAAAGTCCTTCCTTTTCAAAAAAAATAATAGTAAAAAAGTAGGATATATATTTATATAATGGTTGGAAAATATAATTATAAACCTTATATTTTCCAACCATCTCTCTGCATCATCTGTCTGCTACAAATATATATCCCTTGCTCTTTTTACCTCTATTGTTTTATGTTTTTATGATTTTACCAGCTACTATTGCTAGAAGTCTATAACTCTCCAGTAGGCTTCTTTAGGCTGATGATTTTCATCAAATAACATTGGCCAGTTCTTTCTTCTAACCCGGAAAAAGTCTAACCAGGAATAATCATCAGCAACTCCCCAGAAGGTTACACTTTTAACCACTTCTTTATATTCCCTGAAAATAGCAAAGATATCACCATAGAATTCTGCCTGTTTTTCCAGTAATTCAGCTGTAGGTGCCTCTAAAATCGTTTCCCGGTCTTCTCTACCGTATATAGAAACATCTAATTCTGTAACATGGATTTCCAAGCCCAGGGAAGCATATTTGTCAAGGGCAGCCTTGATATCATCCAGTTTAAAATCATGGATATTCCAGTGCCCCTGTATACCTATTCCATCAATAGGTACACCCCTGTCTAACATCCCCTTGACAAGTGTATAGATTTTGTCCCTCTTATGGGGAAGTACAGCATCATAATCATTGTAAAAGAGTTTAATATCTGGGTCCAGTTCCCTGGCTATCCGGAAGGCCACATCCAGGAAGTTTTCTCCCATAATGTCCAGCCATCTGCTCTTCCGTAATAACCAGTCACCCTTATCTTCTACTGCTTCATTAACTACATCCCAGCAACATAAATCAGCATTAAAGTGGTCAAAGACTGTCCTTATATATTCCCTTAAACGTTCTTCCAGGACCTCTTTGTCTACAAAAGAACCATCTTCATTAAGAAAAAGATGATCGGGAGTTTGATTATGCCAGACAAGGGTATGGCCCCTCATTACCATATTGTTTTCTTTAGCAAAATTAACTAATCCATCTGCCAGTTCAAAATTGAATTTACCCTTTTCCCTGTTTAAGGAGATTGGTTTCATTTCATTTTCTGCAGTAATACTGTTAAAATGCTTTTTAATCAGGTCTCTGCTGGTATTTAAAACATGAGGATTTATTGCTACACCAATCTTGAAATAATCCTGATACTTTTCTGCCAGTGATATTACTTCTTTCATTATCTTTTCCTCCTCTATTTATGATATATTTGCCTTCCACCTTAAGCTGCCTTTCTTGCCTAATGGAGAGACTTATAAAAGAGGGGAAAACATCTTTACTTGGTTAGTCCTATTTTGCCTGCTTATGTTTTCCCCTTTAGGAACATACTATCTATTAATCTATACCTGATGTACTCATGGTTTCTACTATCTGGGACTGGTTGAAAACAAAGAGAATAATCGGTACCAGCATCATGATTAAGGCTACTACTGCTGCAACCCCCTGTCTGGCAAGGCCGCCGGCTGCCATCTGTGACAGGGCATAGGGCAGTGGTTTTAATACTTCCTTATAGATAAAGCGTCCTCCCTGGTCCCTCCAGAGTTGCTGGAAAGAGAGGATCATCAGTGTTAACCAGGCTGGTTTTACACTGGGCATTACTATAGTCCAGAAGATACGAAACTCACTGGCTCCGTCAATTTTGGCTGCTTCCAGTAAGGTATCCGGTATCTGGGTCATAAACCTACTCATCAGGTAGAAACCTAAGCTGTATCCCCAGGCCGGTACTATCATGGAAGTCAGGGTATTAATCCAACCTAACTTGCTCATGATGAGGAAATTAGGTATAGCAGTAACTTCAGCAGCAAACATCAGGGATAAGATTACCATCTCTGAAAAAAACCTCTTACCAGGGAAGGTATGTTTGGAAACAACATAGGCTCCCATGGAAGAAATAATCACATGACCTCCGGTTCCCAATATAACAATCAGAATTGAGTTCATAAAATACCTGGTGATGGGAATCCAGGTCTCGCCCATCAGGATAAATAAATCTTTGAAGTTATCCAGGGTCGGGTTCCGTACAAAGATCCTGGGCGGGTAGAGAAAGATCTCATTCATGGGCTTAAAGGCACCGGTTACTGTATAGACCAATGGAATGGCCATGAAAAGACCAGTTACTATCAAGATGAATAGTAAAAAGGCGTCTCCACCGGCTGAACGGCTAATTTTCATTCTTCTGATACTAAAATCAATCTTCATCATTATTCACCCACCTTGCTAAGAAGCCTTTGTACTACTTTTTGCATTATAATCATTGCCAGGAATAATACTGTAGCAATAGCACAGGCATAACCCATTTCAAAACGAATGCTACCATAGTCCAAAAGGTGACTAACAACAGTTCTGGCTGCATAATCTACACTGGGGAAACCAGCCAGAGGAATTATCTGGGCACTGGCGGCAAAAGATGAGGTAATTGACATTATGGCACCAAACATTAATTGGGGTTTCATGCTTGGCAGTGTAATATACCATAACTCCTGCCACCTGTTCCGTACACCATCAATGGCTCCTGCTTCATATAATTTAGGATCGATATTCTGCAAACCAGCAATAAACACCAGGAAACTGGTTCCCAGACTCATCCATAAGGTTACCAGGATACAGATTGGTAAAATAAACCTGGGATCCAGTAACCAGAGAACAGGGTCATCAATAATACCTAAGCTCATCAATAAACCATTTAGATATCCATACTGGTCTGCGTCAAAGATAATCTGCCAGACCAGGAAGGCATTACCAGAGATAGATGGTGCATAAAAGAGCAGGGTAAAGAAGGCCCTGATCTTTGGTTTAAATTCATTCACCATCCAGGCAAAAAACAGACAGGCCAGATAACCTACAGGACCGGTTATTGCTGCAAAAACAAAGGTGTTTTTTACTGCAATTAGAAAGACATCATCTGCCAGGAAAAGCTTCAGATAGTTCTGCCAACCGATCCAGCTTGGGCTTTCCAGCATATTATAATGGGTAAAGCTCAAGAACATTGAGATCAGAACCGGTAAAACAGTAAAGGTTATAAATATTAACGCATAGGGTGCCAGAAATAGGTAGGAAGTCTTGTGCTTGGCTATATCTCTTCCCAGGTTCACTAATCTATTTTTCAGGCTATACTTTATCCCCTGGTTTTCAATACTTAATTGTGTGTCCATAATTATCCCTCCATTCCCTTTTTATTCCCACCAGATATATAGTTCCGGATTCTCTTTTGCCTTTTCCAATATCACATCTACATCTATTTCCAGACCGAACTCGTCCCGTTTTATTTCTAACTCTTCATCAATCTTTCTGACATAATCAAGTAAGGTTTCCCGGGCATCTTCCTGTTCATTGTATACCTTTCTGAAAGCATTATCCAGGTGACGGCCGGTCATGTATCCACCAGGGACTTCAGGTATGCCTTTAACATATTTCCATTGTTCCTGAATAGCATTGATCTCATCAACTGTCCAGGGCAGGAGTTTATTGGCCTCCATGTTAGCAGTTGGATGACGGGCAGCTTCTCCCATGGCGCTTTCAAGTTCCCGGCCATATCTGCTCTGTATTTCTGCACTGGTCCACCACTTGAGAAACTCCCAGGCCTCTTCTTTCTTGTTGGAAGCAGCCATAATCATATCAGCAGATCCAACCCCTTGGGCCATGGCTCCTGCAGGAATAGTGCGGTCAATTGTACCATCTTCTCTTCGAGTTCCCGGAACCAGGGTAAAGCCCCATTTGCCCCTGATTTCTGGAGCAAATACCTGTAAGAGGTTATAGAAGGGGTAATTATCAATAACAATTGGTGTTTCACCAGTCCGGAAACGGTTCTGGGGATTATATTGTAATGGTATCTTATATAATTCATAAAGGTCTGTCCACTGTCTAAAGGCTTCCACAGCCAGCTCAGAATCCAGAGCTGTCTTTACTCCATCTGGCAGATAGAGGCTTCCACCCCGCTGATAAATAAAGGTCAGGAAGGGCATAACTCCGGGGAAGGCTGATAAGCTACCCTGTGGTGTGGACATACCAATTCCAGGAGCAACTGCTCTTCTGGCATTTAAGTCATTTACCGGTAAACCTAAGTTCATGTTGTTTTTCTGCAACTCAGGTATAAGTTCAAAAACCTCGTCCCAGGTATCTGGTATACCCAGTCCCAGATCATGTAGGATGTCTTTCCGGTAGAACATCATGGCAAAAACCTGTTGTTGCGGTAAGGCAAAGACCTGATCCCGGAAAGTAAAGGGAATTAAGGCACTTTCATGGAAGCGCTCTTTGACTTCCTCAAAATCAGGGAACTGTGCCAGGTCAACTACAGCATTACGGATTGCAAAGTTTATGGGATCAAATGACTGCATACCCAGGGCAACATCAGGGCCTATTCCAGCCAGAGTAGCTGGTAAAAGGTTACCCAATTGAACCAGTTCCAGGTTGACATAAATGCCTGTCTTGGGAGTAAAATCATCCTCAATCATTCTCTTTAAAAGCTGAGCCTGGTCAAAACCTTGTGCAATCCAGACCTTTAAAGGCTCATGTTCTGTATCATCATATACATCGCCAATCATGTCATAATTAACAAAATAGGAAGCAATAAATTTCTTTATTTCATGTTTGGCAGTTTCAAAGAAATTCGGCTTAACCCGTGGCATTTCCATATCTGGTGAAGCCACTACCAGGTAGTCCAGGGTTAGGGGCTGTTTCTTAACATCCATCAGCCAGTTACCCAGATTACCCAGATAATCCCTGAATTGTTGGATTCTCTTGTGGATAGTCCTGGGGTGTTCTGCCATATCCAGTAACTGTCTGGAAATAGCATTCATCTGGGCTACCTGTCCACCTAATTCCCCTGTATTGAGGGCCAATTCATCAGCAATTCCCTTCAATTCCAGGGCCCGGATACCTAATTCTTCAATTACATGTGGTATTCTTTCCTGTAGACGGTAGTCCCTGAGTTTATCGGGAGTAGCTGAAGTAATCATTATAACCTGTCTAAAGATATTATTGAGCTGGTAGAGATTATCTTCGGTTCTTCTGATAATATCAGCCATCCTGCCCATAACTACTTCCATACGGATGGTATGTTTGCCTTTACTCAAATAGAAGTAATATGGTTCACCATTTTCATTAGCAGGTACAACCATCTCATAATCATTACTGAATTTAAATTCTATGGTTTCAGCTTCCCGGAAAGGTACTTCTCCGTCAACATATAGGCGCCTGCTACTGTAAATACCTCTTACCAGGTTTTGCTTGGCCTTAAAACCAAATACATATAGGCCATCTTCCGGCACTTCTATTTCCCATTCGGCCCAATCTCCAGGTTCCTGCCAGCGGACTCCGCCAATTACATTTAACCTGATCTCGGCATGGTGGTAGGGCTCCAGCAAGGGATCTGATAAGTCATAAACAGGATAAATGGTAGAGCTGGATTTAAGTTTTAAATCTTCAGCCTGGACCTTAACCATTATTCCCTCAGTTTTTCTGTAACCCTTTTCTTCATATTCACGTAATTTTTCGGCATAAAGGGGGCTTTCTTTTACCTGATGTATTTTTATTTTACCAATTGCCATAGGTTCTTTCTGGGCTTCAAAGGCAATGGTATTCATTCCTTCTTCAAAGAAGAAAAGATAGGGTTCATTATAATAGCCTAAGCTATCTGCCAGACTAGCCTCTACCCATTGAGGAGCTTCTATCTGGTGTGGGGCAATCTCATTGCCTCTATTATCTTTTCTAATCTCTCCGGCATCCTTCCAGATACGGTGAAATTCAATATACCTGGCATCACCAAAGGGGATTTCCCCATTAATATAAATGCTCCGGTTTATTTTGGAACCCATGCCTTCCAGTGGATAATACTCCAGGGCAACATTATAAAGACCGGCTTCTTCTACATAAAACTCCCACTCAACCAGACCGGTATTAGGAGTTATAAGAACCTTTCCATCATAAGTAGCAAAACCATCAAGAATCTCTATTTCTGCATCTGTCCTACTATAATTAACAGCTGGAATAACTATTTCCCTGGCTGGACGTGTAAAATCTTTATATTGATCCAGGTATGTTTGATAGTCAACATACATTTCATATTCCAGGGAGCTGATATCATCAAGGGCTGCATAGACCTGGATATTTAAGCAGAGAAAGAATATAAAAATGAGCAGATAGATTGCTTTATTCCAGCTAATCCTGTTTACATTAATCTTATTCATCCATCATTTCAACTCCTTGCCTTTTTATTTTTTAGAATGAAGCAGATCAATTAACCTACAATACCACTTCTGGAAACACTTTCAATAAAGTATTTCTGCATGAAGGTATAGAGTATTAACAATGGTGCTATGACCAGTAGCATTCCTGTATTGTTAATCAGAGAGGTAAATTGGTCTCCCTCTAGTTTGGTTGCAGCAGTATCTGTTCTACCAACAATCTCTTGAATTACATTGTTGGCCAGCAATTCCAGGACCTGTGGTAAAAACATTCCACTACCACCCATAAAGAGGGTAATGAAAATATAGTCATTCCATTGCCAGACGAAAGCAAATAGAAAGACGATAACCAGTGCTGGAACTGCTCCAGGTAACATTACATATAGGAAAGTACGTAATAAACCAGCACCATCAATATAGGCTGCTTCTTCCAACTCTAAAGGCATTCCTCTAAAAAACTGTCTCATAATATAGATAAAGAGACCATTTTTTAAGCCATTACCGGTTATGGAAGTTAAAATAAAGGGCCAGTAAGTACCAATCAGATTCAAACCTCCATTTGGTAAAAGACCAAACAGGTCAAAAAAGCGAAAATTCAAATACATGGGAGTCAGGATCATCTGTGGTGGTACTACCAGGGTCAGGATTATTAAAGCGAAAATAATATTTTTCCCTTTAAAATTAAACCTGGCCAGGCCATAACCAATAACTGTACAGGAAGCCAGTTGTAAGACACTGACTGTTAATGTAAGTAAAAATGTATTTTTAAAAGTTACTGGATACTTCATGTTTCTCCAGACCATATCATAATGTTCCAGGGTAAAGTTTCTGGGTATCCACTTCACAGTCTGATCATAGAGATCCCTAACAGACATAAAGGATCCGGAAATTTTCGATAGTAAAGGCAATAGGATTATATAGGATATACCTAAAAGAAGTATTGCCCTAAATATACTGTATACAGTGCTTCTATTGAAGATTTTTTTCCAAAAATCTACAAACTTGCTATTCTCCTTCTTGGCAGCAATTTCCATTTTAAACCTCCTTCATATAGACATTCACCACATAGCTTTTTATCTGCTTAATCAGTATAAACGATATATTTGGAAATCAACTTAAATACTATGCCCAGTATTATTGCTATTACAAGAAAATATATAGTAGACATCGCTGTACTTGCCCCATATCCCCTGCTGGAAATAGTTGCATTCTTGATCATGTCAACCAGTGGATTAGTGGCTGAAGTCAGGGAATCCACTATTGTATAAACTGTATTGGTTATGATCAGTGGACTGATCATGGGGAAGGTCACCAGCCAGAATGATTCCCAACCTGTTGCACCTTCCACCTTGGCTGCCTCATATACTTCCGGTGAAATAGACTGCAAACCAGCCAGGAAAACCAGGATCTGAATTCCTGATGAACGGATTACAGTCGGTATATTTTCAACAGCATCCATAACATAGTTTACCATCCAATCCGGGACAACCCTGACACTGGACAAAAGACTGCGCAAGGCATCCCCACTGAACATAAAGAGATTGTCACTATGTCTCATTAACTGGGTTACATAGTCATTTTGCTCCATTTTAAGCACAACACCGGCTCCGTAGATAACAGGCAGGAAAAAGATAACCCTAGCCAGTGTTCTGCCCTTGAATTTCTGATTTAAGATAACTGCAGCAAATAAACTAAAGCCTAATATAACCGGCAATTCTGCAAGCATATTGAGAAGGGTTTCAGTCAAAGTTTCAACAAAGTCTGTATTCTCCATCAGGGCATAAATATAGTTACTCAGCCCGACAAATTCCAATGTATATCCATTTGAATCCAGGACTAATCTGTTGAAACTGAATACCACTGATTGCATAAAAGGATAGACAAATAGAAAGACAAAGCCCAGAACAAAGGGAAGGGTAAAAAGATAGCCGCCTATTTTTTTTCTGTTCTCTACAGTTATTCTGAATTTATTACTCAATTTCATCTCATCTCTCCCCTTCAATTAATCTATAATCTTCCCCAGGGATTATATGACCATCAATCTCAACCTGATCCCGATTATAATTAACTATAATTCTGTCTCCATTTTCGTAAACAGTCTCATAGACTCTGAAAGCCAATTGATTATGCTCAATTATTCTCTGGGATTGCAGGCTGCTCATTATTGAACTATATCTCTGGTAGAATTCCAGAGCCTCATCCAGAGTATCTTTATAATGGAGGGAATATAGGTCATCAAATTCACTCTTCTTAACTGTTGAGGAAGGACCATAGCTCCAGCGATAATAAGGGATAGCACCAGTTTCAATTAATTTCAGGTATTGTAATTCTGACATATCAGCCAGGTTAATTGGTTCTCCTGTATAGTGAATGTAGCCATGTAAAACCATCTGGAAGAAAGGTACTCCTCTATCCAATAAGATATTCCCATCACTATAGAGAGGCATGTTGGTAATATAGCTGACATATGGTAAGGAATAAGCATTGCCTCCATTTACCAATAATTCATAATCAGCTGATAATCTCTCTAATTGAGTCACAATATGGTTCTTGGCCTGTTCTCTATCAATTACCTCATCTACACCTACACGGAAATCTGCATTAACCTGATTTGCCATATAGCGTAGTGAAAGCCCTCCTGTATCCAGCTTGTTGTAATCGGACAGGAAATTACTTACTAGCTTGTCTAAACTACCGGCAGATAAGATATTTTTCCTCCTATCTCCAGGCTGATGGCTGGAAGGATTAAATTCTTCATAGATAAAAGCCCTTCTGCGGCTTAGAAACCTGGAATTATCCCGATAGCCTATAAAACCATCAAATACTTTATCTCTATAGACATTGAGGAAGGCTATATCAGGAAATAGTTTCAGATCATTTTCTTCTACCGTTTTAAGCAAGCTATTAAAATCTTTCCTATTACCCAGTTTCTTCTCCAGTTTTACATTATCAGGATAATTGTGCCTGATTCCACCTTTAGACCAGCCGGTATATTTGATAACTAAATTATCCAAGCCTTCATTTAGCAATTCTTCAATAATGATATTGGCTTCTTCATAGGTAGTTAAAGGTACAGTTACATTACGGGGTACCCCCATTACTGGCAAATCTTTATCAATAGCACCAATTAACTCCACCAGGAAAGGTGGATTACCTGTATCTTCAATCTTTGATAAATTATATTTATTTACCAGGTATTCCTGATAAATCCGGGCCATACCAGAGTAATCTGTTTCTTCTCCCTTCAACAATTTGAAGCGGACCTTGATATCACCCTGGTAATTCCTGCTTTGGTACATGTTGATAGCCAACCTGTGCAGTGTAGTAGTATCCCGCAGGTTCTCTGTTGCAGCCAGATCTACCATGGCTCTGGGTATAATTTCATAACTTGTATAAACTTTGTTGTAGGAATCTCTCATACCGGCAACTTCAGCATTTATATTGCCAATTGATTCTCCCTCTTCCACTATAGCCAGAAAACCCTTGTCATCCTTTTTCAGGCCATAAACTGGAAGGTAAATCTTTTCATTCAAAAAGGGTTGTAATTCCCTGATTGGCTGGGTTGAAAAATCAATACCATAGATCTGCTTTTTGTAAGGAACCAGATTGGTCTTGTTATTGTTTAGGTTGATAAGGGCACCACTGCCATCAGGCACAAAGATATATCCTTCTTTTTCTACATTAGCTGCCTCAAAATAGGGTAAAACTTCAACTGTTGTTAAAGGCAAAGTAACTGTATTTCCAGTAGTATGGTCTATTACATTAACTGGATACACAATGCTATCACCTGGTACCCTGACCAGTAAATCTTCACCATCAAGGTAGTATTCGATAGCAAGTTCAAAATTCCTCACATTTTCATAAGGAAGGGGATAATTAAACCTGGCATGGTCTTCCTGCACCTTTAAGGGGTGATAACCAGCCTCTTTAAAAGCTTTATTAATATCTTCTTTATCCCATGGAATTATATCATGTTTCTGTACATAAACAGGACTATGGATAAGAGGAACAAGGTCTTCATGTTTTATACCATTAATACTGTAATAACCTCTTCCCTCAACTATCTCTTTTAAAATATTCTGGATTGTAATCCGCTGATCCCGTTCTGATAATTTCCTACTGAGGAATTCTATCTTGTAATTCCGGAAAACCTCCTCAGTATTTATACCATATATGCTTAATAATTCCTCTCCTTCTTCTAACTCAACCATATTAATTAAATGGTATTGGTCAAGTATAAAATCCCGATCAAAGGGAGAGAGATTGGCCAGTACTTCCTCTTCAAACTTTTCCTTTGCAATTATCCGTGGAACAAAGTCATCATCATTCCACTCTTTTCCGAAAACATAATCTACACGGACCCCATTTTCCAGAGCTGTAATCTTATATTGCTCATTTAAGACTGCATCTCTATATGAATTCATTTCATACATTTTATCGCCCATGTCAAAGAAAACAATTTTCAGCTGGGAAACCATCACATCTCTTGCTGCACCTCTGGCTCTTGTCTCCATCTTATCCCGATCAGGAGGATTTGAATACCATATTTCGCCTGAGGCTTTCTCTTCTACTGCTATTTCTGTTGTTTTGTTATTTATATATAAGATTAAATATTCATTTTCAGCTATTTTGTCAAATCCACTGATTTGAGCCAGGGCTGCCCAGCTGCAGAAAATAACAATTAAGAGGACTAATATATTTCTGGAAAATCTGCTGGAGAGCAATGTGGACACCATCCTTTCTTTAGTTAAGTATATATGCTTATAGACGATAAACAATTTCCAGATATATCTCATTAACAAAGGTATAGAACTGTTCTGCCAGATTAAAGAACAAGATACCTATAAAGACAACAAAAAGCATTCCTGCTATAGTCAGTACAATTGTCAGGAAGTTCTTGCCTCCTTCAAAACGGTGGGTAACCATGATGCCAAAATAGACCAGAAAGGCTGCCCATATTGCTGCTAAAGATAAGAAGAAATAAAAGAAAGCACCTTCTTCAGCAATCATGAAATTACTGACAATAGTCAGGGGTATATATAAAATAATAATCGGAGTCAAAGCATAGGCAGTTGCAATAAAGATATCCTTAAAGGTACCTTTTCCTTCTACCAGGGTAGTCAGTGACCAGTTTACCAGGCACCAGAGGAGGAATGGTACCAGAACACTCAAGAATTCTGCAACAATATTTAACTCAGTTAAATCATTAGCATTGAAAATAAAGCCAGTATATTGGCGGGTGAAAACATAGGTTAAGCAAACCAGGATAAGTATTACTATGGCACCTGGCAGGCTGCCTCTATTTTCATGTTTTAAATCCCAGAATCCATCAAAAGGATGGAAAATAAGGTGTCTGGAGTATTTAATACTATCATATACAGATTTGATTTTAACCAGTATGGGTTTTTCCTGCCACCTGGTTCTTTCAATAATCCTGGCAAAGACTCCTTTTTTCCTTAGTCTCTTCAGGACCATTATCAGGATAACTATTAATACAATAATACTTACGATCTTATTAAAGTTATCACCGATTACTTCTTTCCTGTAATAGCTTAAAGCATCAGAATAATCATCCCGGTTATTACCCAACTTGAAATATTCCATGGCAGTAGCAAAATCATCAAGTCTCATAGCCGCCCTGCCCAGGCCAGTATAGGCCAGATCGTTGTTTGTATTGTACCGTAGTACCTTTTCCCACATCTCTGTGGATTTGTCATAATCACCCTTATAGTGATATTCAAAGGCTGCTAAAATACTATGGGCATAATCTGTAGGCCTGTAAACAACAATAATATTATGTCTATTGTCCAGTATAAGAATATGGTCACCAAGAGTATCTAAAGCTACAGGGCTTACCATGGCACCATATTTTTCTAATCTATAACCAAAGGTATAGAGCAAATAACCATTGTTATCATATGTAAATACCCTGCCCCGATTACGATCCAGAACATTATAAATATCATAATCCTGAACAGCAATATCCACAAAAGTAGATGGACCGGTTATATTGGCATCTTCCCAAATAGTAGGATAATCAATATCTCCTACCGGCCTATGGAAACCATTTCTTCTCAATACGTCTCCACCACTGGGATTCAGTTTTCTTACTGCATCATCTTCCACCCGGTCACCACTGGGAATGGTGGCATAAATAAAGCCCCGTTCGTCTATATCAATATTGCTGTATTCTGTAGGCAAGAAATAAGCACGTCTGGACTTTTGTTCTTCTGTAGCAAACCATTTCCAGAAACGATCCCATAAACTGGGCTTAACCATTGGAGCACCAATAAAGCCTTGAAATTGGCCTACTCTATCAAATTGTAAAATACCTTCATAAGTATCTTCAGACAAAACATAAAGCCGGCCAGATATATCAGCCGCTACTTTAACAGGTTTATAATCAAAATTTTCAGGTAGAATTCCCTCTACTTCCGGTTCTGGATAACCAATTATTTTAATCAGTTCTCCATCCGGCCTTAAATGTACAACCCTCTTATTTCCGGTATCAGCTACATAGATATTACCCTCATGATCAACAAAAATACCGTTTGGTGAAGATAGTTTGTCTACTTCTCCCTCATTTTCAAAGGATTCTATTACATTCAGGAGATTCCACTCCTGGTCAAAAGCAACGATTTTCCCACTACTACCATCAACCACATAAATTCTATTGTCTTTGCTGACATAAAGATCTCTGGGACTGCTGAATCCATCTATCCCCAATGCGGAAAATTGAATTATTTTATCTGGCAAATAAGGTTGTGGGGCAGGCATTGGTTCATCCCAGAAATCAAAGGTATAACTCTTATAGGGAACTTTAAAGTTTGTTGTGTCAATCTCTGCAAAAAGTGGCAAAGTAAATAAGATTATGAGCAAAGAAATAAAAAAAATTAATCTTGGCCCCATTTTAACTTTATGCAAGATTCATTACCTCCTTACTATAAAATCCAGCTTAGATCTGTATGTCCAGAAAATAAGAAAACACTATTTAAACTAATAAAACTTATAAAATAAATAAGTACAATAGATTATCTAAATTATATACTGTAGACATAAAAAAAGTGCCAGCCCTATCAAGTATTAAGGGGTTCAGAGAAAAGAAGTAAATATATCCTTTGTTTCTGAACCCCTGTTACATACATTAAGCTTATGCTATACAGTAATTACAATATTTACAATTAATAGCCTAATGCATCATTAAGCATAGCCTGTGCTGTTGGCTTAATTTC
>LFRS01000142.1:16131-28706 GCA_001512435.1 Halothermothrix sp. DTU029
ATTAAAGCTTTTGGATCAGCTGCGTTAGCCGGGATATAAAGGCTGTCTACGTTGTCAGATGGATAGTGATAGTCTTTTGCATCAGGTCCTATTGGTAATGGTACAACACCATATGCGTCTTCCATGCCCTCTTTCAACTGACCAATTCGCCAGGTTGGCAGGTTAGCAAAAGCAATTTGACCATTAAAGAATTCACGTTTTTCCCAGGTACCGCCCATAACATTTAATTCGTACTCCCACATTCTCATTTGTCTTAAAGCATTTACAACAGCTGGATCGTCACCAGTAAATGTTGCTTTACCATCAACACTTCTTACCAGGGCGCCACCATTGGCATGGATCCAGTCATCACCATTAGGTACAGTCATACCCCACTGGTCAATTTGGCCGTCACCATCAGTATCTCTGGTAGCCCTAATAGCTATTTCTGTCATGGTATCCCAGTTCCACTGATTGTTTTCGTATAATTCATATGGATCGGGTAATCCGTCACGCTCTAATAAGGTTTTGTTAAAGGCTAAGAAAACAGTGTTGTTATTAATACCATTAAATACACTGAAGGTATATTTCTTGCCATCTACACCAAGAATTTCAGCCATTTTTTGATGCTGATATGGCAGATTGGCATAATAATCATCAGTAATAACATTACTTACAGGATAGATGGCTCTAGCAGCCCACATTGGGAAGTAAGTAACATGAGGTAACATCCAGAGGTCATATTTAGAGTCACCAGCCAGGAAACGGCTCATGTAAATATCCTGGCCTTCAGGACCCCATGGTACCTGCAGGAATTGAATATCGCCAATATTAAATAATTTCTTGGCTTCTTCTATACGGCCTGCATAATTTCCACCTTCATAGAATTGCTCAAGAGGATCCCACCAACCTACAACTGTAACTGTAGCTCCACCAAAATCTACATGGCCAAAATCATAACGATCAGATCTATAAGCCAAAACTGGTGTAGCAACTAAAGCCAACAACAGAACCAACAATAAGACTTTACTGAATTTTCTCATTTCCTTCCTCCTTTAAAGTTTTGTATAAAAATAATTTTTTTATAATTTAAAATAAATTTATAATATCACCCCTTTGCAAAAGGATCTTTATGATATGGAAACCTCCTACAGGTTTCTAACGGGTTAGATAAAAACTTTTTTATAAGCAAGAGTTTTTAATTTATTTTAAAAAGACTATAGAAAAATAATTTTCTGATTTATTTTACGACTTTTCACTATATAATCTATTAGATATTTTACTATATTATTAATATATTGAATTAGAAAAAAGTGTATGTATATTTTATATACTTGTAATTATATCCTAGCTTGGCTTACTTGTCAATGTATTGATTATAAAATCCAGGAAAAGAATAGTGAATAAAATGAGAGTAAAAGGGGTATAAAGCCCTTTATTAACTTATATACCCCTTTTCACTTAAATATTTTTAATATTCCATTTCTACACTTGTACCGGTATACTTGATTTCTGTAGATAAGACTTCCTGGCCTGTTAATTCCTTGCTTCTCTCATCAGGCTGTTGTCCGCCAACATAGATTCTAAATACTCCTGGTTCCAGGAGGCATTTGCCTTCTTCATCAATCAGGGCAAATTGTCTCTTTGTAAGGGTAAATTCTACCCTTGCTTTTTCACCAGGCTGTAAATGAATCCGCTGGACACCATTTAACTGCCAGTGGGGAACCCGGACTGAAGCTTCCAGATCTTTTATATAAAGTTGTACAACTTCGTCACCGGCAAGTTTTCCGGTATTTTCTACTTCTACAGATACAAGAAGATCATCATTATCCTCTGTGGAAAGTTCCTCCCGGCTTACCTTTAAATTAGAGTATTCAAAGCTGGTATAACTTAAGCCATATCCAAAGGGATAAAGGGGAGCACTTTCCATATAACGATAGGTTCTATTTTCCATGCTATAATCCCGGAAGGGGGGTAACTGGTCTATGGACTTAACAAAGGTTATTGGCAACCTTCCGGCAGGATTATATTTACCAAAGATAACATCAGCAACTGCTGTTCCACCTTCTTCACCTGGATACCAGGCCTCTACAATAGCCTCTACATTGTCATGAGGCCAGTTTAATTCAACAGGACTACCATTTAAAAGGACCAGGACAATTGGTTTGCCTAACTGGCTAATAGCCTGTAATAGTTCCAGCTGTAAACCAGGCAATTTCAGGTCTACCTTATCTCCTCCACCATCAGATTCAGCAACTGCACCTTCTTCTCCTTCAAAATCAGGTGAAAGGCCCAGGCACATGATTACTACATCAGATTTTTCTGCAACAGTCAATGCTTCTGCAAATCCTGTGGTAGGTGGATTGCCCCAGAAAGATTCTGGTGTTTCTCCCAGAGCACAGCCTTCAGCATAAAATACTCTGGTATCTTCGTTTACTGCCTGCTGGATACCTTCCAGTACAGTTACATATTTTGATGGCAGTCCAAAGTAATTGCCCAAAAGAACATCTTTCCGGTCAGCATTGGGGCCGATAACAGCAATTGTCTTAATTTCATCCTTGTTCAGGGGTAAGAAAGAATCCTTGTTTTTCAATAAAACAATTGATTCCCTTGCTGTTTCCAGGGCCAGTTGACGGTGTTCATCAGAATCATTTACTTCATATGGGATCTTATTAAAGGGTACCCTGTCTTCAGGATCAAACATACCTAATTTAAACCTTGTCCTGAATAATCTCTTCACAGATACATCTATGGTTTCTTCACTAACCAGGCCCTGTTTTACTGCTTCCGCCAGGTGCTCATAAATCCAGCCACAGTTGAGATCACAGCCCATATTAACAGCAAGGGCTGCTGATTCTACGGGACCACTGGTAATTTTGTGGTGTTCATGAAAATCCAGAATAGCTCCACAGTCTGATACATAATGGCCTTCAAAACCCCACTCATCTCTTAAAATGTCCTGCATCAGGGTTTTGCTGGCACAGCAGGGTTCACCATTGGTTCTATTATAGGCACCCATGACTGCCTCAACTTTTGCCTCTTTAACTGCATCACGGAAAGCAGGCAGATAGGTCTCCCGCATATCCTTTGGTGAGGCTATGGCATCAAACTCATGTCTTTCTGATTCAGGTCCACTATGTACAGCAAAATGCTTGGCACAGGCAGCAGCTTTCATGTATTGGGGGTCATCTCCCTGGAGACCTTTAATAAAACTAACCCCCAAACGGCTTGTCAAATAAGGGTCTTCTCCATAGGTTTCCTGGCCCCTGCCCCAGCGGGGATCCCTGAAGATATTTATATTGGGAGTCCAGAAAGTCAGGCCCTTATAAATACCCCGGTCTTCATGTCTCCGGGCAGCATTGTATTTGGCCCTGGCTTCATCTGCAATTGCTGCAGCAACTTTAAATAATCTCTCTGGACTAAAGGTGGCTGCCATCCCAATAGCCTGGGGAAAGACTGTTGCTGTCCCTGCCCTGGCTACACCATGGAGGCACTCATTCCACCAATTATACTCATGCACATCCAGCCTGCCAATAGCAGAAGAGCTGTAAAGCATCTGGCTGATCTTTTCTTCCAGTGTCATCCTGCTGACCAGATCATCAACTCTCTCATCAATGGTCAGTTCTGGATTTTTGTAAGCTGGTATTTCATTTGTTTTACTCACTTAAACCCCTCCCTAAGTTATTCTTTTTGTAAATCTTTGCTTTTTATTAATAAATACTTGCTTATTATTAATAAGTTTATTTTAGTAAATCTTTCTATTTAATTCATCAGGGATGCCTGATTTTCTATAGAAATAGGAATTAATGACATCCCGCCATTCTTTGGCATGTTCCAACTGAATATTGAATCTTTCTTCAACATGACGGTAGGTCTCATCATCTATTTTATCCTTTATACCCTGCCAGTCTTTAATCATCTCTTCTACCTGTTCAACCCCCTCAAAATGGGTATCATAGATATGTTGGATCAAGGTTTTTCCTGATTTCAGGCGATAGGTATAAGGAACCCGGTGGAAGAAGAGCAATAACTCTTCCGGGCACTTTTCCATAGATTCATATTTCTCTGCATTCTCGGGATAATATTGGCCAACATAGCCGGTACCATATTTAACGGTCCTGTCTACACCAATACCGAAATGATCTGCCCGATGATAGGTACCCCAGAGAGAGTATTCATAACCATCTACATCTGGCCCATAATGATGATTGGGTTTTACCATCCAGCCAATTCCCAGGGGAGAAGTATAGTTTTCATAGGTTTCCCAGGAATTCAACAAGATCTTACCTATGGTCTTGAGTAAGTCCGGATCATTACCAAAGGTCAGGCGGATCCATTCCTCTGTAATCTCTTCTGCCGGGAGTTCCGGATCCCAGGCCAGACGCCCATAGCCATAGAAATTAGCCTGGGCCAGGGTATGGCCGGTCCAGTTTTCATCATTCCCTATATTGGAAACAGCAGCAAAACCATAATGTTTCTGTGGAATCACAGCCCCAGTTACTATCTTGCTGATAGTTGAGCCTTTGCCTTCGGCATAGGTGTCAAATTCCAGAATTTCCTTCCACTGGGGGACCAGATAACAGAGGTGTCTCTGCTGGCCTGTGTACTCCTGAGTAATCTGCAATTCCAGAATCTGATTGGTTTTTTTCAGGCCGCCAAAGAGGGGTGATACTGGTTCCCGTACCTGGAAGTCCATGGGGCCATTTTTAATCTGTATAATAACATTATCCTTGAATTTACCATCAAGGGGCATGAAAGTATCATAGGCAGCCTTGGCCCGGTCTGTTTCCAGATCCCGCCAATCCTGGCGGCAATTGTAGACAAAAGCTCGCCAGATAAGAATACCACCAAAGGGCTCCAGGGCCTCTGCCAGCATATTGGCACCATCAGCATGGTCCCTATTGTAGGTAAAGGGCCCAGGCCTGTATTCAGAGTCTGCCTTAACGAGAAAACCACCAAAGTCAGGTATCTCTGCATATATCTCAGCTGCTTTGTCTTTCCACCATCTTTTCACATCTTCAGCAAGGGGATCTGCAGTGTCCAGATCTCCCAATTCAACAGGGCTGGCAAAATTTATACTTAAAAAAGTAACAATACCATAGTTACGGAAAATATCAGCAATAGTTTTTACCATTGGCAATCTATCAGTAATTAATTTAGTTTCTTCCTGATGGACATTTACATTATTGATTACTACACTGTTTAAACCAAGGGAAGCCACCAGTCTGGCATAGTCCTTCACTCTCTCCAGATTAGCTGTCAACTCATTCCCTTCATAGAAAATGGAATTACCAGCATAACCCCTTTCAATACTACCATCCAGGTTGTCCCAATGATTAATCATTCTTAAAGGACTGCCTGGATTGCTTAGATAATCAAGGCTGGAGAATTCTTTCCCCATCTGTAATTGCCGTAAGAGGTGAAATGTGCCATATAATAATCCCCGTTCACTTCTTCCTGTTACAATGAGGACCTCTTTATCCTGTAATACTGCTGTCTTGAGTAAAAACCCTTCTTCTGTAAGCTTATTTATTTCTTCAGCACTGACCACTTTATTGACAGGTTCCTGATCTGTTTTCATGATATAAACAGTAGCTTCTGCAGGGGCTTCTGTCCCGATTACTGCTTCTATACCGAGAATTCCCTCTAAGCCGGCTTGCAGCTCTTCCCGGATTGAAATCATTACAGGGCTCTTGCCTGCTACAAGTATCTTCTTGAATTTTCCCTGATATTCTTGCAGTAAAGCCTCATCTTCCAGCCGCCTATAAGTCAGCCAACATTTGTATGCATTGCCAGGACTTCTTTCTATCATCTCTTCACCCTCCAGTATTATTTTATTTTCTGCTTCCAGTATTCATTTCTTTTTGAACGTATCGTTATATTCTTCTATATTTAAATCTTATAATTTAATTCTTATATTTAATTCTACTTCGACAATTTATCAATAGCCTCCCATAGGCCATTTAAATAGGCAACTCCCAATGCCCGGTCATAGAGGCCATAGCCTGGCCGGGCTTCCTCATCCCAGATCATTCTTCCATGGTCAGGCCGGATATAGCCTTCAAAACCTACATCATAATAGGCTTTCATAATCTCAAAAACATCCAGTGAACCATCCCTGGACAGGTGAGAAACCTCATGGAATTGGCCAGGAGACAAAATCTTTATATTGCGGATATGGCCAAAATGTATCCGGCCCATGCCACCAAAGTACCTGATCAATTCCGGCACATCATTTTCCGGATTTACCCCCAGGGAACCACTACAGAGGGTTAAACCATTATAGGGGCTATCAACCAATTTAACCATCCGTTCCAGATTTTCCTTATTGCTAATAATCCTGGGCAAACCAAATATGGTCCAGGGTGGATCATCAGGATGGATGGCCATCTTGACATCATACTCTTCACAGACTGGAATAATTTTTTCCAGAAAATACTTTAGATTTTCAAAGAGCTTCTCTTCATCAACATCTTTATAAAGTTCCATAACCTCTTTTAATTCTGCCAACCTTTCCGGTTCCCAACCAGGTAAGGTAAAGCCTTTTGAACCACTTTGGTACTCTTCCACCAGGGAAACTGGATCAGTTCCCTTTATCAATTCTTCATTATAATATAAGGCATTAGAACCATCTTCCAGTTCATAAGCCAGGTCAGACCGGAGCCAGTCAAATACCGGCATAAAATTATAGCAGATAACCTTAACACCTGCTTTACTTAAGTTTTTTATGGTTTCCTTGTAATTTTCTATGTAACCATCCCTTGATGGTAAACCTAATTTTATATCTTCATGGACATTAACACTTTCAATTACTTCTAATTCCAGGCCAGCATCATTTACTTCTTTTTTCAATTCTAATATTCTATCTAGAGGCCAGACCTCTCCAACAGGAATATCCTGTAAGGCACTTACTACTCCTGTCATTCCTGGTATCTGGCGAATTTGTTTCAGGCTAACACTATCATCATTGCTGCCAAACCAGCGAAAGACCATTTTCATCTTTTTTACCCCCTCACATTTTTGCTAATCATAGCCATAATAATTATAATATTAAAATCAACTTTGGTCAAATAATATTGTTTTAAGGAGCCTCCTGGCAGGCCCCTTAATGAATTCTATATTATTGTACCAATAAACTATATTTCTTATCCCTTTACACCCGTAGTAGCAATGCCTTCTACAAAGAAACGCTGGGCCAGGAAGAATATTGTTACTATTGGGATCAGGCTTAGTATAGACATGGCAAATAAGGAACCCCAGCTAACAGCTGCTGCATTATCCAGGAAAAGCCTTAAACCCAGAGAGATGGTATATTTGCCTACATCATTGATATAGAGGAGTTGATTCAGGAAATCATCCCAGGACCACATAAAGGCAAATAAGGCAACACTGAAAATAGCCGGTTTACAGTTTGGCATAATAATATTCCAGAAGATCCTGAATTGGCTACAGCCATCCACTACAGCTGCTTCATCCAGTTCCCGGGGTATCCCTCTGATAAATTGTACCAGGAGGTAAATGAAAAAAGCACCGGAAAACTGAGCAGCAAAGGCTGGTACAGTCAAGGCTTTGTAAGAATTAACCCAGCCTAATTTGGAATAAAGAACATATCTCGGTACTAGCAATACCTGTTGTGGCAACATCAATGTAGCCATTAGCACAGTAAAGAGAAAATTCTTTAATGGAAATTCCAGTCTGGCAAAGGCATAGGCAGCCAGGCTTGTACTGAAAACAGAACCTATGACAATCAGGAATGATATTTTGAAGGAATTAATAAAGAAATTGCCAAAGCTATAACCAGGCAAGGCATTCCAACCCTTGCTATAATTGCTCCACATCCATTGTGAAGGCAGAATCTTACCAGGAGCAAAAATCTCATGATTTGCTTTTACACTGCCAAGAAATAACCAGAATACGGGATAGAGCATTAGCAGTGTAAAGATAATAAGAAAAACATATTTAAATATTCTCTTCTGCTTGGTTTTCATTTTTATCCCCTTCCTCTTTAACTCTCATAATAAACCCAGTACCTGGAAGTCCAGTAAATTAAACCAGTTACGATCAGGATTACAAATAATAACACCCAGGATAGTGCACTGGCATAACCCATTTCCGAGGCAGTAAAGGCTTTATTGTAGATATAAAGAACCATAAATAGAGTTTCGTTGATTGGTCCTCCCTTAGTGATAATATAAGCCTGAGTAAAGGTCTGGAAAGAACCAATGGTCTGTAAGATTAAATTAAATAGTATAATCGGGGAAAGCATCGGTAAGGTTACATATAAGAAACTTTGAATCTTATTAGCCCCATCTATTTCCGCTGCTTCATAAAGAGAGACAGGAATGTTTTTCAGACCAGAGAGAAAAATAACCATTGAAGAACCAAACTGCCAGACTACCAGTACCACCAGAACATAGAGGGCAGTTTTGGGGTTAGCTATCCAGCTCTTTCCCTGGATTCCGAATATAGCTAAAAAATCATTGATCAGACCCCTGGGGCCAAATAATTGAGTCCACATAGCTGCTACTGCAACACTGGTACCAATTAATGAAGGCAGATACAAGGCACTTCTGAAAAAATTAACCCCTTTTATTTTGTCTTTCAATAACATGGCAATAAAAAGAGCAAAGGATAATTTTAGGGGAACAGAGATAGCCACAAACTTTATTGTTACCTTTAAAGATTTTATAAATCTCCGGTCGGACAATAAAGCCCTGTAATTATCAAGGCCAACAAATTTGGTAGAAAACAGATTGGTTTCCTGTAAAGACATAATAAAGGAAGTAATAAACGGCCAGAGGGTAAAAACAAAGATTCCTATTAACCATGGTGCAAGGAATAAATAGGCTGTTAAATGCTTCTTTTGATTATTAAACAGAGAGCCTCTTTTATTTGTAATAGCTTTCATTTCACCCACCCTTTATTTTGAAGTTAAAATATACAATACTTTTAGTTCGAGAGATTAAAAACCAGGTTGATTTATATTAATATAAAGGAAGAATCCCTATATTATTTTTCAGCTCTTATTTTTACTTTTTTAGCTATTATTTTTATTAAATAATTTTTACATACCCTTAAATAATTTTAAATTCCCTTACAAGGTTTTCCCAGGGTCCACTAATAACACAATAACCCTCTTAAAATTTTTTCAATTTATTTCTGTAAAATTAAGAAACTTTAAAGTAAATATGAACTTGCATTTTCATGCAAGTTCATATTTTTTATCTTAGCAAAAGCAAATTATTCATTCTTGCTCCATACTAATCTTTACTTGATTTCTCTCATAATTTCTTCTGCCCCTTCTTCGGGTGTCATTAAGCCAAAACCAATCATCTGGCTTATTTCAGGCAGAATAATTGAGGAGATTTCTGAGTGTCCGGCAGGACCTACATAGGCTAACTTAAATTCTCTTTTCAGGATCTCGTCCATAACCTGCATAACTTTTTTGTCTACTTCACTGATCTCGGAACCAGCTTCCAGCATAGCTGCTCTCTGTACTTCTGTTGGCAGGATACCACGGCTGGTCTTCAGGATCTTTGCAGCCTCCGGGCTATTGGTAAACCAATCAATAAATTTAGCAGCTTCTTCTACATGTTTGGAGTTCTTTGATACTGAGAAGATCAAACCAGGTCTGGCCAGGTCGCCACTTTCTCCATTAGGTCCAACAGGCATTGGTAAGGGTTGCAAATCATCTGTAGTCTGGTCCTGATATCTGCCAAAAGTACCAGCATAGTTAATTTCATAAGCAACCATATTCTGTATCAATAGTGAGTTAGCAGAAAAGTCATTCATTGATGAAACACCAACTGGTGCAATGGCATTGCTTTCTCTCAGATCAGCAAAGAATTGTAAGAAGCTCTGGATATCTTCCTGATTAATGGTGAATCCCTCGTTATCAAAGGGGAAGGCATCTTCATAGCCTAAGACTGAATATCCATAGTATTTGAAGATATCAAAGCCCATACCTTCCGGGTTTGCTGTAAAGTCAGGAGCTCCATAGACAGTACCATTGGACTTCTCATATACCTCCTGGAACTTGGTTACCATTTCCTCCCAGGTGAAAGGTGCTTCCAGAGGCTCTATACCTAATTTTTCCAATAAGGTGTTGTTCTGGATTAATACCATACCATTAACAGATAAGTTTACTCCATACATTTTGCCATCAAGGGAGCTGGCTTCTACATACATAGGGTTATGGCCACTTACATCAACCATTCCAGTAATATCAACCATGGCATCAGCATCACGTAAGTCTGGATACCATTCCATAACAGTTGTAAAGATATCTGGTGCATTACCGGCCATTACCTGTGAGAACAATTTGTTCCTGAAGCCTTCAAAACCTGAATATTCAGGAATAATCTCCACATGAGGATTTAATTCTTCATAAAGGGCAATAGCATCAAGTGTAGCCTGATGTCTTGTTTCAGAACCCCACCAGGATACTCTTAATTGAACCTTATCCTGGGCAAAAACAGTAATTGATAATGATAGAATTAATAATGAAATAATTAAAAATCCAATTCTTCTTTTTAGCATATTAATTATCCTCCTGTATTTTTTAGTAAAAGAAATAAAAAATAGTCATCCATTCTTTTCCCGATACAGTAAAGACTTCACCTCCTGTTTGTTTTTTGTAATCCCCTTCTAGCCAAATTATTCTAATACATTAGTATATTTCTGCGTTACAATTATATTAACACACCAAGCTAGAAATGTCAAAATACTTCCCGGTTTACATAAATACCAATAATAGTAATAAGCTACTGGCCCTAAAAACTTTACTGAAAAAAAGAAAGGATAAAGGATAATACATGCCTTTATCCATTATCCCTCATCCCCTTGCCAGAGGTGTTTCTTTATTCAACACCAGCTATTCTTTTTTATAGTTGGTCGGCAACGATCAAGTTGCCCTAATACTATATGGGCTAGACCAAAGCCCAGTATACCTGCCCCTAATCGTTTATCTACCATTTTTGCACCTATGGCTGTTACCAATAATCCAAGTCCACTGATTGCCCAGCCAGTGGTGGCTGGATCTGTCATCCTTCTTTTCATTTTGAGTAATTTAAGAGCTTTCAATAAAAAACACCTCCATTAATATTATGACATTTAATGAAGGTGTTTATTAAAATTTATTTTCCTTACTCGTCTATAGAACTGATATCCCCTGCAGTTGCCACCATAACAGCTTTGATAGTATGCATCCTGTTTTCCGACTGTTCAAAAACCCTGGAATACTTACTTTCAAAAACCTCTTCTGTAACCTCCATCTCCTTTAGGCCATATTTCTGGTAAATTTCTTCACCAATACTGGTTTCCCGGTTATGAAAGGCAGGTAAACAATGAAGGAAGATTAATTGCTCATTTTCTGCCTGCTGAATTAAATCAGCATTTACCTGATAGGGGGATAATAATTTAATCCTTTCAGCAAATTGTGCCTCTTCTCCCATGGATACCCAGACATCAGTATAAATGGCATCAGCCTGATAAACAGCTGCCGGATCTGCACTAAGCTTGATTTTAGCACCACTATTTAGGGCCAGTTTTTCCGCCTCTTGAATAAGTGACTTCTCTGGCCAGAGTTCCTCGGGAGAGATTATGGTAAAATCCAGTCCCATCTTTCCTGCTCCTATAAGTAAGGAGTTGGCCATATTATTCCGGCCATCCCCAATATAGACCAGTTTAATACCCTTTAAATAACCAAATTCTTCTTTAATAGTCAGTAAGTCTGCCAGGACCTGGGTAGGATGGTATTGATCTGTCAAGGCATTCCAGACTGGCACACCAGAATACCCGGCTAATAATTGGATATTTTCCTGGGCAAAACCCCGGTAGGCAATACCATCAAAGAGCCTGCCCAGTACCCGGGCTGTATCTTTAACACTTTCTTTTTCCCCTAATTGAAGATCATTTTTCCCCATAAATTCCGGCATTCCTCCCTCATCCCGGGCTGCAACCACAAAGGCTGCCCTGGTCCTGGTAGAGGTTTTTTCAAATATGAGGGCAATATTCTTACCCTTTAAAGCAGAACCCTGAATACCCTTAGCCTTCTTTTCCTTTAATTTAGCGGCTAATTCCAATAAATACTCAATCTCCTCTGTGGAATAATCCAGGAGGGTCAATAAACTCCTTCCCTTAAGATCGATCTCCACCTTCTTCACCACCCTGTTTTTAGTTTATAAATATCCGAACATGTTTATATTTATTCAGTACTATTTATAATTATACATATCCTTTTTAAAGATGTCAACCCTTTTTTCTCTAGTAAACCCTTTCATTAAAGATTAATCTTCATAATTTGAATTCTTCTTTATGGTCTTGATTCTCATTTATATATATATTTATACAATAATTCCTGTATATTAATGAATTTACAGATAATCTTAACTAAGTAATATAAGTGATTATATAAACATAGTTTAATAGTATAGAAGTCTCTAAGCTTATTAAGAGATAAATAGCATAGGTGGGTGGTCCCTAATGGTGGCTGAATCCTTATCAACCATTCTCCTTTTGGCTATTATAGTGGAAGTGGTCACCAATGCCATTAAAGCAGCCTTTCCTTTTGTAAAAGGAGGAGAAGAAAAAAACGG
>LFRS01000142.1:28864-83361 GCA_001512435.1 Halothermothrix sp. DTU029
CCATATTCAAAGGCCTCCAGCAAATAGGAAAACTTATCCCTGGCCTCTTCTTCTCCAATATTGAGGGCTTTAAATACTCTCTCCTGTAAATCCCTCTGATTGATACGAATACTTCCCCCACCTAATTCTTCTCCATTGAGAACCAGGTCATAGGCTTTTGAACGTACCTTTTCCGGCTCTGTCTCAAGAAGGTCTAAGTCTTCATCCAGTGGAGCTGTAAAGGGATGGTGTACTGAAACATAGCGTTTTTCCTCTTCACTGTATTCAAACATGGGGAAATCTATCACCCAGAGAAATTCATAAATATCTTCTGGAATCAAGTCAGCCTCCCGGGCAATCTTCAGGCGGAGATTACCCAGGGCATCTGCAACAACCTTCCTGTTATCAGCTACAAAGAGGAGTAAATCACCTTCTTCTCCTTCCATTATTTCAATAATCCTGGCTATTTCTTCTTCAGTCAGGAACTTGGTAATAGGTGATTTTATTTCTCCTTCTTTTAAGGCCATCCAGGCCAGGCCCTTGGCATTAAACTCTTTGACATAATCTACATAGCCATCAATAGTCCGTCTTGGTGTATCAGCACCACCTTTAAAATTAATGCCCTTTACCTGGCCACCATTGGAGACAGTAGCACTGAAAACCTTAAATTCACTGTCCTTGACCGCAGGAGAAATATCCTTCAGTTCCATACCAAAACGGAGATCAGGCTTATCTGAGCCAAACCTATCCATGGCTTCCTGATAAGTCATAACTGGTATTTGAGCCGGTAATTCCACATCCCTGAGGGCAAATAGCCGTCTCATTAAACCATCAACTAATTCAAAAATATCCTCTCTGCTTATAAAGGACATCTCAATATCAATCTGGGTAAATTCTGGTTGCCGGTTTGCCCGCAAGTCTTCATCTCTGAAACATCTGGCAATCTGAAAATATCTCTCTATACCCGCAACCATTAATAATTGTTTATAGATCTGTGGTGATTGTGGTAAGGCATAAAAGGAACCTGGATTAACCCTGCTGGGTACCAGATAATCCCGGGCTCCTTCTGGAGTACTCCTGGTCAGTATCGGAGTTTCAATCTCCCAGAAACCTTTTTCATCCAGATAATCCCTGGTGATTTTGCTTACTTTATGACGCAAGCCCATAATCTCCTGCATCTTCGGCCTTCTCAAATCAAGATAACGGTATTTTAGTCTTATCTCTTCACTGACCCCGGTCTTATCCTGGATTTGAAAAGGAGTGGTTTTAGCACTATTTAAGATCTTTATTTCCAGGCCATTTACTTCAATCTCACCGGTGGAAATCTCCGGATTTATATTTTCTACCGGCCTTGCCTCAACCCGCCCTTTTATAGCTACTACATACTCTGAGCGCAATTTATTGGCAGTCTGAAAGGAATCCATGTTTATCTCTGGATTAAAGACCACCTGGACAAGACCGGAACGATCCCGTAAATCAATAAATATCAGGCCACCAAAATCCCTTCTTTTATGTACCCAGCCCATTAAAACAACTGTTTCACCAACATATGCTTTATTTAATTCTCCACATAAATGTGACCTTTTTAATTCTCCTAGTTCCTGTTCCATTTTGAATTACTCCTTTCTACTCCTTTCTAAAATTCTCCTGGAGTATATTTTCCAGGACCATCTCCTGCTGGTCTCCTGTTTCCATATCCCTGACTATTGCCTTTCCCTGGGCAAGTTCATCTTCCCCAAGGATAATTGCATATTTAGCCTGCAGGCGATCTGCTGTCTTCAACTGGCTTTTCATATTACGGGCCAGATAATCGATTTCTGCCTTATAGCCTTTATGCCTTAATAGATATAAATATTTTAAGGCTTCCTTCCTGGCCTGATCACCTATAGTAACTATAAAGAGGTCCAGTTCAGGGCTTTCCGGCAACTTAACCTGCTCTTTTTCCAGGGTTAGCAATAATCTTTCCATACCAGCAGCAAAACCTATTCCTGGTATAGATCTGCCCCCAATTTCTTCCGTCAAACCATTGTAACGGCCTCCGGCCAGGACTGTATCCTGAGCACCCAGGCCTCTATATTTTATTTCAAAAACTGTATTTGTATAATAATCCAGGCCCCTGACCATCCTGGCATCAATTGTATAATCAATATTCAGGAAGGAGAGATACTCCTGTACCTGGTCAAAATGTTCCCGGCAATCAGGACAAAGATAATCCAGGATACTGGGAGCATCAAGGCTGATCTCCTTACAGCCCTTTTCTTTACAATCCAGGACCCGCATTGGATTACGATCAATTCTGGACTGACAATCCTGGCAGAGCTCCTCCCGGTACTGATTAAGATAAGCCTTTAATTCTTTAAAATATTCCCCCCGGCAGGCAGGACAACCTATACTATTAATATATACATCCAGTTTTTCCAGACCCAGTTTCTTTAAATAATCTACCCCCAGGATAATAACCTCTGCATCAAGGGCTGGATCATTAGAACCAAAAACCTCTACCCCAAATTGGTGGAATTGACGAAAACGACCAGCCTGTGGTCGTTCATATCTGAACATAGGGCCTATATAATAAAGTTTTACCGGCTGGGCCTGCCCATATAGTTTGTTTTCCAGGTAAGAACGGACAATACCTGCTGTACCTTCCGGACGCAGGGTTATACTCCGCCCACTTTTGTCAGTAAAAGTGTACATTTCCTTTTCCACTACATCAGTGGTTTCTCCAATACTTCTCTGAAACAACTCTGTATATTCGAAGATAGGAGTCCTGATCTCCTGATAATTATAACTGGCCATTAATTCCCTGGCCACTTCTTCGATATACTGCCATTTTAAAGAAAGGGGGGGCAAAATATCATTTGTCCCCCGCGGTGCATTCATCTTCATCTGCTCACCCCATTATCTGTCTTCCATAATTAAACCGAGTTTTTTGCCTTATTCTTCAGTATTATCTTCCACAACTTCTTCTGTTTCAGCTACACTTGCTTCCAGGGCTTCCTGAGCTTCCATAAACATTTGCTGAATTTCATTGATCTTATCCAGTTCTCTTTGAGCTCTTTCCTCATCCCCTAACTGGCTAAAGGCAATATAGAGCTGGTAACGGGCTGTAAAGTCGTCTCCAGCCAGTTCAGAAGCCTTGTCCAGGAGGATTTTAGTATCCTCTTGATTATCTTCTCTGGCCTGTAACATGGCATAGTAGTAATATAAATCCCAATCCTCAGGATAAAGGTCTACAGCCTTATTCATTGTTTCAATAACTTTATCATTTTCATCTAAAGCCAGGTAGGCTTCTGCCAGATAAACATAAAGCATTGGTGCCTGGTACTGTTCCAGGGCCTTCTTGAGTTCTTTGCTGGCCAGTTCAAATTCTCCATGGACCAGGGCCCTATAACCATTTAAGGATGGATCTTTGATGGAAATTTTGCTCTTGGCCTTGAGCTCATTAAACCAATTGACGAAGGCTGAATCCTGTTTCCGGGCCAGTAATTCATTTTTAATTCCTTCCCTGGCTTCTTCGTATTCTTCCCCGACAGCCAGTTTTTTGTCTACCAATTTAACCAGATAATAGGCATCATCTGCTTCCATTATCTCACTAATTTCACCTATCTCCAGAGTAAAAGCATTTTCTATAATTTCAGTTGGCAAATAGTAGGCATTTCTATTAACCCTACCTATATTTACCAGGTGGAAATCAGAAACTTCCTCTGCTATTGTGGCAAAATCCTCACCATTTTCAATCCTCTTTAAAGCATCTTCTATTATATCCCTGGCATTTTCCATTTCCTTTTCTTTTCTGATTAATTCAAATTCTACTTCTTCATATTCACGAACAATATCTTCTTCTTCCACTACCACATCTTCATAAGAACGTTCAATAACCTGTGCCAGACGGTCATTGTTATCCAGGGCATTCTTGATTTGCTGTCTTAATTCCTTTATACTACTTTGATTATTTTTCAGCTCTGCTTCCAATTCCTCTTCAGTCATCTGATTACTTTCCAGTATCATGGCATAATACTCATCAATATCTTCCTCTGTAATCTGAGATTTGATTTTGAGCCTGTCAGCCTCCTGAAAAAGTAATTCTGTGTTAATAATATTATCTAATACCTCGTACTTGAAAGGAAACTCCTGGTCCCGGCTAATATAATTAGAACCAAGTTGATTATAAAGGGCATAGTAAAATTGTTCTCCTGTAATATCCGCACCATTAACAGTGGCTACTGTAACTCTGTTAGAGCCACCGGAAGAGCCAACACCATATAATAAGCCGGTTACAACCATGGCAACTGCTACAACTATTATAATTACTGTACTATATTTCTTTAGTTTATTAAACAAAACGTCCACTCCTTTCTATAATACTGTTTAATTTTATCCTATTAGCTTAAAAATGTCAACTTATATATCTCTTGAACTCTGCTATGGTAGTGCTTGGTCCATGGCCAGGCAAAACTATTGTCTCATCAGGTAATTGCAGTAATTTTCTGATAGAATTAAATAAGGTTTGCTGGTCTCCACCGGGAAAATCAGTCCTACCATAGCCATTTTTAAAAATGGTATCACCACTAAACAAAATCCCTTCCTCTTCATTATACAGGCAAATACTTCCAGGGGTATGGCCTGGGCTATGAATAACCCTGAAATTTCCTATAAGATCCCCTTCTTCCAATAAACTGTCAGGACTAACGGTTTCGATCAGGTCTCCAGTAAAATAGGAGAGGTTTTTTTGACCATCCATTAAATATTCTTTATCTTCTGAATGTATAAACAGCTTTGCCCCGGTTTTTTCCTGTATATAAGCCACCGCTCCAATATGATCAAAGTGCCCATGGGTAAGGATAATCTTATCCACTTCCAGGTTTTTTTCCTGAATAAAGGCCAGTATTTTCTCCCCATCTGCACCTGGATCAATAATAAAAGTACTATCCTGATCTGACACAAGATAAGAATTGGTACCATTGAAGCCAAGTTCCATTCTATGTAACTTCATTTGCAAATCCCCCAGTTCTATTATTTTCCTCCCCTAAAATTCTTTTTTACTATCCAGGAGGATAGTCACCGGGCCATCATTAATTGATTCAATCTCCATCATAGCCTGAAATTCTCCACTGGCAATTTTTAATCCTGTTTCTTCTAGAGCCTCCAAAAAAGCAAGATATAGCTCTTTGGCTTTTTCAGGAGCTGCAGCAGCAGTATAATTGGGCCGCCGCCCTTTACGACAATCTCCCAGGAGGGTAAATTGAGAAATTAGGAGGATCTCTTTTCCCAGTTCCAGGGCTGAGAGATTCATTTTACCCTCTGCATCAGCAAAAATTCTTAAATTCACTATCTTATCCACCAGGTATTCTAAATCTTTCCGGCTATCATCGGCTGCAATTCCCAAAAAAACCAGGAGACCGGCCTGGATTGCACCAATAATTTTGTTATCTACAGAAACAGTGGCTTCTTTAACCCTTTGTACTACAGCACGCATAATTCTCTTTCACCCCTGAACAAAATTTCACAAAAAGAAAGAACTGGCATCAGGCCCTATGAACAGAGAGTATTCCTGGTATCTGGTCCAGTTTCTGCATTATTTCCTGCATATGTTGCAGGTTATTTAATTCCAGAGATAACTGGATATGGGCTCTATTATACCTGTCTGTCCTGGCCACTACTGAAGAGAGTTCTATCTGTTCTTCCTTCATTAAGGAAGTAATGTCATTTAATAAGGCCTTTTTATTGTAGGCTTCTATAGCCAGGTTCACCTGGTAAAATTCATTTTCCCTATTATCCCATTCTACAGGGATAATTCTTTCTTTTTCTGTATCCACCAAAATCTGCATATTGGGACAATCAGCCCTGTGTATGGAAACACCCCGGCCTCTGGTGATAAAACCATTGATTTTATCTCCAGGTACAGGGTTACAACATTTGGCCAGCCTGACCAGCAAATTCTCTACCCCTTTAACCCTGACCCCTTTATCTGTAGAACTACGGTGTGGAGATTTGCGTTTCTCTTTCAGGGCTAATACATCAGATAGTTCCGTATTTTCCTGGACAACCTTCAGGCGGTTTACTATCTGTTGGGCAGTGACCTGGTTATAACCAATCATCTCCAGTATTTCTTCAGCAGTGTTCTTGCCCATTTTTTTGGCCAGCCGCTCAAATTCCTTCTGCCTCTCGCTATCTTTTAATTCTATCTGGCGTCTACGGAGTTCTTTTTCAACCAGCTCTTTACCTCGCTGGAGAATCTCATCCCGGGCCTGCATCTTAAACCAATATTTTATTTTACTGCGGGCCTTGGATGTCTTGACAAAGTTCAACCAATCCCGGCTGGGGCCTGTACTAACCTTGGTGGTCTGGATTTCTACAATATCACCATTCTGCAACTGGTAATCCAGAGGTTTTATCTGGCCATTTACCTTAGCCCCAATACAGCTATAACCTATCTCGGTATGAATGGAGAAGGCAAAGTCTACCGGTGTAGAATCCCTTGGTAAAGAAATAACATCACCCTTTGGTGTAAAGACAAAGACCTCATCTTCAAAGAGATCGATCTTGAGAGCCTCCATAAATTCCTGGGGCTCCTGTAATTCCTTTTGCCATTCCAGCAATTGCCTCAACCAGGATAATTTCTCCTCAAAAGCCTGGTCCCCGGTTTTACCTTCTTTATACCGCCAGTGGGCAGCAATACCATATTCTGCTGTCCGATGCATTTCCTGTGTCCTGATCTGGATTTCCAGTGGATCTCCCTTAGGGCCAATCACAGTTGTATGCAGGGATTGATACATATTTGATTTTGGCATGGCTATATAATCTTTAAACCTGCCTGGTATAGGTTTCCAGAGTTCATGGACTATGCCCAGTACCTCATAACAACCCCGGACAGAATCCACAATAATTCTTACAGCAGTCAGGTCATAGATTTCTTCAAATTCCACCTCTTTTTTCTGCATCTTTTGATAGATACTATAGAGGTGTTTGGGCCTGCCATAAGTCTCAGCTTTCAGTTTGGTTTCATTAAATCTAGCCTGCAAAATATCCAGGGCCTGTTGGATATCCTTTTCCCGCTGAGCCCTATTGGCAGCTACCTTTCTGGCAACTTCATAATATTTCTCTGGTTCCAGAAAAAGAAAAGCAAGATCTTCCAGCTCCCATTTCAGCCTTGAAATACCCAGTCGATGGGCCAGAGGGGCATAAATCTCCAGGGTTTCCTGTGCTTTGATAATCCTCTTTTCCTTATTAAGGTATTTCAAGGTCCGCATATTATGCAGGCGGTCGGCCAGCTTAATCAAAATAACCCTGATATCTTCTGCCATGGCAATAAACATTTTGCGTAAATTTTCCGCCTGGAGCTCTTCCCTGGTCTGAAACTTTAACCTGCTTAATTTGGTTACCCCATCTACCAGTATGGCAATCTCTTCACCAAATTCCTTTCTGATAGCTTCACTGCTTACTTCTGTATCCTCCACTACATCATGAAGGAGGGCAGCAGCGATAGAGATAATATCCAGCTCCAATTCCGCAAGGATAAAGGCTACCCCCAGGGGATGTTCTATAAAAGGTTCGCCGGAATACCTAAACTGCCCCCTATGGGCTTCCTCTGCATAAGCATAAGCCTTTTCTATAATAGAAAGATCAGGGTCCTGCATATATTTTTTTATCTGAGCTAAAAGATCTTCCAGCAACATTTAAGTCCTTCTCACTCCTTCATTAATGAAAAAACATCATAAGCGGCCAATAACTCTCTTCCCTTGAGGCTAGATAATTCGTATAAAAAGCCGATACCGGCAACCTCTCCACCCAATTCCTCGATTAATTGAACTGCAGCGACTATGGTTCCTCCTGTAGCCAGTAAATCATCAATAATAAGAACCTTATCGCCTGGGGCTATAGCATCCCGGTGAATCTCGATCTCATTACTGCCATATTCCAGGTCATAGCTTTTTGATAAGATTTCTCCAGGTAATTTGCCTGGCTTTCTGATAGGAATAAATCCTTTTCCCATCCTTATGGCCATAGGGGCTCCGAACAAAAATCCACGGGCCTCTATACCAACAATATAGTCAAAATCAAAGTTCTGGTAGTAATCAATCATTCTATTTATTGCTTCATCAAAGGCTGCAGCATCTTTTAATAAGGGAGTTATGTCCTTAAATATAATTCCCTCTTTAGGGAAATCTGGAATATCCCTGATAAATTTTTGTAAATCCATTCCATATCCTCCTTTTATGATTTAAGTTGATCTATTAATACAAATAAATCCCTGCCCAATGCTAATTTGACAAAAGCGTCAAAGTTCTTGACTATATTAATATTATTATTATAACTGATGGAGTTAGATAAGTCCAGCTTTTTGCCAGCTTCAGCCAGGAGAAAAATCCTCTCCCCCACCCTGTTAATAATATTTAATTCTTCAAATATAGTCAAGGAATTCTCTACCTTTTCTTCAGAGGTGCAGCTAATTTCTGCCATAATTTCTGCAAGGAATAATTCAGGCCTGGCCTGCTTTTTTAAAAAGTTATATAATTCTGTAAGATCATTAGCAAGAGGCAATCTGGCTGCCAGTATCTTTTTATTCAGCATTAGTTCCCTGGCAGAATAAAGGAGATGTACTTTTATAGCCGCCGGCTTCACGAGGGCCAGGACCCTTTGCATTTCCTCCAGGGAAAAAGGTAGGGAAAGAAAAACCAAATCCCATTCAAAGGTATCCTCCTGCCAACTGGCCAGATCCTGTAACATCCGGTGAGTAAAAAATAGTATGCCTTCCCTGGCCTCCTGATATTGCTCATATTCCCTTTTATTTTCTGCAAGAAAGACCAGGCCTTTTCCCAGTTCCTTAAGGCTTTGCCGGTAATAATTAAGGTTATTGACATAAACCAGGAATTTATCCCTATAAGCCAGTAATTCCTTAAAATAGGCATTAAAATCAGGACACCCTCTCTTATCAGCCAGGATAAAGTCCTGGCCCCTGTAATAGATAGGGAAATCTCCTGCATCCTCTCTCTTTTTCCAATCCTTCAGATTCAACTGTAATTCCTTTTTACCATTCCACTGGTTTAATTCCAGGGTAAAAAGCAGGTCCACCGGCTTGTTCATAAAGTCCTTCAGTTCACCTTCAAAAGCAAAGGCAATACCATTAAGGCCATTATCCAGAGTAAATTTCAGGTGTTCCCCCTCTTTACCTACCTTATAGGCCCTGTCTATTTTAGCCTCACTCAGGAGCAGGTTAGGCCTGGGATTCCCTACACCATGGGGCTCTAACAAAGATAATTCTGCAAAAAAATCCTCATTAATATCCCCTGCTTCCAGGACCAGGTCCAGGTCTATTTCAGGGATTAAATCTTCCTTTACCAGCTTTTCATCTAAAATCCTATTAAAATGCTCCTTAAAAAACCCTATTTTATCCTGAGCTATTGTCAGGCCTGCCGCCATTTCATGACCACCAAAGGCCTCCAAATAGGCAGAAGAGTCCTGGAGGGCCTGAAAGATATTCAGATTCCTGATACTGCGGCAAGACCCCCTGCCTATTCCATCTTCATTGATAGCAATAAGAATAACAGGCCGGTAATACAATTCAACTAATCTGGAAGCAACAATGCCAATAACACCCTGGTGCCAGCCTTCCCCTGCCAGGACAATCCCTTTCTCTTTGTTTAAATCGACCTCTCCCTCTATCTTTTCTTTTGCTTCCTGAAAAATCCTTTCCTCTACTGCCTGCCTTTCTCTATTTTCTGCCCGTAGTTCCAGGGCAATCTCTTCAGCTACCAGTTCATCCTCTGTAATTAATAATTCCACACATTTTTCTGCACTATCCATTCTACCGGCAGAATTTAGATGGGGGGCCAGGATATAGGCAACATTACCAGTATTGATATTCCGGCCAGCCAGGCCAATTGCCTGGATTAATTTCTCCAGGCCTATATTTCCGGTGTTTTCAATTAACTTTAACCCTTCCCTGACTATAATCCGGTTTTCCCCGGTCAGGGGAACAATATCTGCTATGGTTCCTAAAGCAACCAGGTCAAGGAGATTGGTCAAATCAGGAGAAAGGTACCTGTTACTTCTCCTGTATTCCAGGGCCTGGCAGAGCTTAAAGGCTACCCCTACTCCAGCCAGAGTCTTATAGGGATAGGGATCATCTTCCCTGTGGGGATCAATAACTGCCAGGGCAGGAGGGATTTCCCTGCCAGGCTGATGATGGTCAGTTATAATTAGATCAAGGCCCTGGCTATTACTGTATTTAACTTCTTCATGGGCAGATATTCCACAATCCACCGTAATTAATAAGTCATAACCTGCCTGGATAAATTCTTCTACTGCAGCCTGATTTAAACCATATCCCTCTGTCTTACGCCGGGGAATATAGTAGTCCAGCTGAAAATTATAGGCCCTTTTAAAATAATGGTATAGTAAGGCAATGGAAGTAATACCATCAACATCATAATCCCCATAGACCAGGACCCTTTCTTTCTTCTTTATAGCCTTTTCTATCCTTTCTACCGCCTCCTCCATATCTTGCAATAAAAAGGGATCCTCCAGATCCTCCAGGCCCCCATATAAAAATCCATTAATAGCTGTTTCCTCTCTTAGGCCCCTATTAGCCAGTAATTGCATAAGCAGAGGGGATAAAGCACCAATTTCTTTAATTGTTCCTTCTCTCTTGATACACCATTTTTTCTTCATTATAAATGTTCTCCACCTGTTTATTTTTCTTCCTTGTAACTATTCCATAATCTCAAGCTGTTTTCTGAATAAAAGTTCCAGGAAAAAGAAAAACCCCTCGAAAGGGGGCTTTTTCTTAATAATACTCCTGTTCTCTCCTAGGCTTCCTCACTGGTAAACTTAATCGACTTGCGGCTATAGGAAAAAGCCAGAAAGATAATAATTGCAGTTACTGTATTAACAGCTGCTGCAGGTAATACTACTGTATAAAAGAGAACCTGAAAAGAACCGGGCAAACCGGATATTAAAGCAGCTGAACCCAGGAATACAGAACCACTGATGATAGTACCCAGTGCGGTTATAATTCCGACAGCAAGACGCTGATCAAGCCTGTCTCCTATTGCCTTGATTATCAGGCTGACCAGTAAAAATGTAACCAGTTTGTCAATTAGATTGGCATACTGTCCCCCGGGAAAAGTTGTGGTCAGGGCTGTAAAAATACCTGTTGCCAATGCAGCCAGAAATCCCAGCTTAAAATCCCTCTTAACAATCAAAACAATGAAGAGCATAGCCAGGGAAAAATCAGGCTTCATTCCCAGGACAATTGCAGGAAAAAAGGCATGTAATAAAAACCCAATCCCCACCAACAAAGCTGTCTCCGCTAAATCTCTTGTCTTAATGACATAACTCTCTCTACTCATCTCTTCTCACCTTTCTCTATAGAATTTTTTTTATTATATCGGAATAATCTATCTTTGTCAAGAATAGGATTATTCCTCTTCAGTACTGGCATCCCTGTCTTCAGTATTATCACTGGTTTCATTATTACCAGCAGTAGAATCAGAATCATAGTCCCCGGATTTAGCCAGTAAATCCTGATAGTTTCTTTTCATTTCTTCCAGTTCAGCCAGGAGCTCTTCTTTCTCCCTTTTTTCCATTTTGATTTCTTTATTTAATCTCAGGCTGCTTAAGGAAGTAACCAGGGTCATTAAGATGGCACCAAAAACTATTGCTCCCAGGACTATTAGAACCAGGGATATATTAAAATCCCAGACAAATAAACGGATTAAGACAGGACTGGCATTCTGAATAGAAAAAACAGCAATAAATAAAGCAAACAATAAAATCAAGAGAATCTTTTTGTTCACCCCAATACCACCCCCGGTTTGAGAAGCAATTCTGGCAGGTGCTTATATAAGCCCCTCCTTGTTTAAAACCTGGCCTTAATTATGATCAATTAATCTCATCCTATTTAATGGCCAGTAAACCCAAAAGGCTTTCCCGGAAATTGACCTGTACTTCACATTACCAACATAGGACCGTATACGGCTATCAGCACTATCATTCCGGTTATCCCCCATGACAAAAACCTCGTCTTCCCCTACCAGATAGGGGCCATAATCACCCAACATCTTTTCATATAAATATTCTTCTTTCAGGGGTTGCCCGTCTATGTAAGTAATGCCATCTTTAATAAAAACAGTTTCACCGGGAAGGCCTATTACTCTCTTAATAAACTTACTGTCCGGCTGACCATTTGGTGTGAAAATTATAATTTCAAAACGTTCTGGTGGACGAAAACGATAAATAAACTTATTGACAAATAACCTCTCCCCATGATTAAGAGTAGGATACATGGATTTTCCGTCAACAATAAAGGATTGAGCTACAAAGGTTATTATAAATATTGCCAGGATACCAGCTATTAGCAGTGATTGAAAAAATTCCTTAATATCTCCCCTATCAAGCATAAAAATCCTCCACCATCAATTATTCTTCAGACTCTATTAGCTCCTCACTCTTATTGTCTTTTACTTCAGCCTTTTTCTCTACTCTGGAAATACTATTGCGTACGAAATCAATATCTACATTGGATGATACACGTAGTCTAATATTGTCTTCTTTAATCTTTATAATTTTCCCTTTAATTCCGCCAATAGTAACTACCTGATCTCCTGGTTGCAGGTTGGACAACATCTCCCGATGGGCCTTTTCCTGCTTTCTCTGTGGCCTGATGATTATCAGCCAGAAAAAACCTAAGATAACTGCAAAGTATATTACCATGCTTAAGATACTGTTCATTGGTGTTGCTTCCATTAATAAAACCTCCTCTAATTATATTTTTCTATACAGTATTTTATTCAACAATCCATATAGAAATCCTGCAAAAAAATAATTATTCTTCATATTTGGCATAAAAGCTCTCCCGGAATTCCAGAAACCTGTCTTCCATGATAGCCTCCCGGGCCTTTTCCATTAGTTTTTGGAAGAAATAGAGATTATGATAGGTAGCCAGCCTGACCCCAAGGATCTCTTTTCGATTGAAAAGGTGCCTGATATAGGCTCTGCTATAATTTTGGCAGACATAACAATCACAATCCGAGTCCAGGGCCGTAAAATCCCTGGTATATTCTCCATTTCGGATTGTCAGCCTGCCCTGGGAAGTATAGACTGCACCGTGTCTGGCAATCCTGGTTGGCATCACACAGTCAAACATGTCAATACCCCTCATGACTCCTTCCAGTAAATCCTCCGGTGTTCCTACCCCCATCAGGTAACGGGGTTTATCTGCTGGCAGCAGTGGAACAGTGAATTCCAGGACCTCATACATTTCCTCATTTGGTTCCCCTACACTTAAGCCACCAATGGCATAACCGGGAAAACCAATCTCCAACATTGCCTCTACACTTACCAGCCGCAGGTCTTCATGAATACCACCCTGAATAATCCCAAATAAGGCCTGTTTTTCATTGGTCATAGCTGCCTTGCATCTTCTGGCCCATCTAATGGTTCTTTCCAGAGAACGGGCCAGGTAATCATAATCAGCAGGATAGGGAGGACATTCATCAAAGGCCATTACTATATCAGAACCCAGGTCCATCTGTACCTCCATGGAAATCTCCGGAGAGATGAACTTTTTTGACCCATCAATATGAGACCGGAAATATACTCCCTCTTCAGTAATCTCATTCAGGGCAGATAGGCTGAAGACCTGAAAACCTCCACTATCAGTCAGAATGGGCCTATCCCAATTCATAAATTTATGTAAGCCTCCTGCTTCTGCAATCAGCTTAGAACCAGGCCGCAGGTAGAGGTGATAGGTATTGGAGAGGATAATCTGGGCACCTATCTCTTTTAATTCCTCTGGAGTCATAGATTTTACTGTGGCCTGGGTTCCCACAGGCATAAAGACAGGAGTCTTTATTTCACCATGGGGAGTATGGAGTGTGCCTGCCCTGGCTCCTGTATCCTTTTCTTTATGTAAAAGCTGAAAGTCTATTGCCAAATTCCTCATTCCTTCCTACAAAATAAATAAAAGATCCTGGTTGATAAATATGGTCCTGAAAGACAAAGGCCTAAATAATAAACATGGCATCACCGAAACTGAAGAAACGGTATCTATTGGCCACGGCCTGCTCATAGGCCTTCAGAACCTGGTCCCGGCCGGCAAAGGCACTTACCAGCATTAAAAGGGTTGACCGGGGCAGATGAAAATTGGTTACCAGGGCATCGACTACCTTAAACTCATAACCAGGATAGATAAAGATATCTGTCCAGCCCTTACTGGCTGTCAATTGACCCTGCTCACTTGCAATTGCTTCCAGGGTTCTGGTAACTGTAGTACCCACAGCAATAACCCTTTTCCCCTCTGCCTTTTTTTGATTGATCAGGCCTGCTGTCTCCTGACTGAGTTCATAGTATTCGGCATGCATTTGGTGTTCTTCAATATTGTCAACTTTCACTGGCCTGAAAGTCCCCAGGCCCACATGGAGGGTCAAATAGCTTCTTTCAATACCTTTCTCCTCCAGTTTCTCCAATAATTCAGGAGTAAAATGGAGGCCAGCTGTCGGGGCAGCAACAGAACCCCGTTCCCTGGCGTAGACAGTCTGGTAACGGCCTGGATCAGCCGGCTTTTGGTGTATATATGGTGGCAGGGGTAATTCCCCTAATTCATCAATGATTTCATCAAAATTGCCCTCATAGGAGAACTCCATCAGCCGGCCTCCATATTCCGTATAATCCAGGGCCTTGCCCACCAGTTTCCCTTCTCCAAAGGAGATTTCAACACCCTGCTTGACCCTTCTGCCAGGCTTAACCAATACTTCCCAGATATCCTTCTCCTTTTCATTAAGGAGCAAGACCTCTATCTCTATCCCGCTTGAAAGCTTTTTTCCCATCAACCTGGCCGGGATTACTTTGCTGTTATTCAAGACCAGGAGGTCTCCTGGAGCCAGATAATCTATTATGTCTTTAAATTTCCTTTCCTCTATCTTGCCACTTTCTCGCCGGAGAATCATTAAGCGGGATTCATCTCTAACCTTTGCCGGGTTTTGTGCAATTAACTCTTCTGGTAAGTGATAGGTAAAATCATCTACTTTCACATTAATATACCTCCAGGATTATTATCAATATTATTTGCCAGTTTTTAAAAATATATGATATAGATTCAATCAAAGAGGCTTCTTTCTGGCCCTTGATAATCCAGGCCCAGATGTTTATAGGCTAGAGCAGTAGCCACCCTGCCCCGGGGAGTCCTTTCCAGGAAACCAATCTGCAATAAATAGGGTTCATAGACCTCTTCGATGGTTTCACTCTCTTCATTAACAGCAGCAGAAAGGGTATTCAGTCCTACCGGCCCTCCGCCGAATTTACAGATAATGGTCTGTAATAATTTATGATCAAGGCTATCCAGGCCAAGTTTATCAATTTCCAGGAGATTTAAAGCAGCATCTACTACCTCTTTTGTAATCTCTCCCCCTGCCTGGACCTGGGCGTAATCCCGGACCCTTTTTAACAATCTATTGCTGATCCGGGGAGTCCCCCTGGAACGCCTGGCAATCTCCAGGGCACTTTCTTCTTCTATTTCTATATCCAGGATCCGGGCAGAACGCCTGATAATCTCACTTAATTCCTGATTATTATAAAGCTCCAGTCTATTAATAATTCCAAACCTATCCCTTAGAGGGGCACTCAATAAGCCTATTCTGGTAGTAGCCCCTACCAGGGTAAAGGGGGCCAGATCCAGCCGTAAGGAACGGGCACTGGGACCCTTGCCTATAATGATATCAAGAGAAAAGTCTTCCATGGCAGGATATAAGACCTCTTCCACCACCTTGTTTAACCGATGGATCTCATCAATAAAAAGCACATCATTTTCCTGGAGATTAGTCAAGATGGCAGCCAGATCACCAGGCCTCTCAATGGCCGGGCCAGATGTAACATGGATATTGACATTTAACTCATTGGCTATAATATTGGCCAGAGTGGTTTTCCCTAAACCAGGGGGCCCGTATAAGAGGACATGATCAAGGGCTTCTCCCCTCTCTCTGGTGGCTTCAATGAAAATACGCAGTTTTTCCTTGACATTGGCCTGGCCGATATAGTACTGCAACCTCTGGGGCCGTAATGTTCTATCAATAAGCCGGTCTTCTTCTCTTTTGTTTCCTGAAATAATCCGTTTATCCAACATCACTAAATCCCCTTACCTAAATAAGATAGAACTGCCTTCAATCTTTCCTCAATACTGGTTCCCCCATCCAGCTTTAACTCTGCCAGAGCCCTGTCAATCTCGGCACTGCTATAACCTAAGCCCATCAGGGCATTATAGAGGTCTTCATCAAAATAACTTTCTGCCAGATCTATTTCATACTTATCAGCCATTTTCTCCATTTTATTTTTCAATTCCAGTATTAGTCTCTGGGCTGTTTTCATACCTACTCCGGGAATCTGTTTTAAAACAGCTACATTCTCTGTCAGGATGGCATCTACAAACCTGTCTGCAGATATAGTAGACATTATCTTCAAGGCCACTTTAGGCCCAATACCGGATATACCTATTAAAGTAATGAAAAGCTCCCGGTCACTCAGGCTTTTGAACCCATAAAGCTGTAAGGCATCTTCCCTGACATGGGTATAAATATATAAGTCCAGTTCCCTGTCTTTGTTAATACTGATTTCTGGATTTACCAGCTCTACCAGGTAGCCTATATCACCGACCTTAAGAATAATTTTGTTTTCTTTTTCCCAGATAATCTGACCCTTTAAATAAGCAATCACAGATAATCCTCCCATTTTACCTTACTGATGATAGTTCTGCTATTTCCATGACAAATAGCAACAGCCAGGGCATCAGCAGCATCATCAGGTTTTGGCAAGCTGGATAAATTCAATAAAGCCTTGACCATCTGTTGGACCTGATCTTTAGTAGCCCGGCCATAGCCCACCACAGACTGTTTCACCTGTAATGGGGTATATTCAGCCACCTTGATACCTGCCTGGGCTCCTGCCAAAAGAATTACACCCCTGGCCTGTCCTACCTCAATAGCTGTTTTGGCATTTTTATTAAAAAACAACTCCTCTACAGCCATCTCCTCAGGTTGATATGTATTAATTAAGTCCGTCAATTCCTGATATATATTCAAAAGCCTCTGGCTATTTGTTTCTCCAGCAGAGGTCTTGATAACTCCATAATCACAAACCCTATATTTATTACCCTTTTTTTCGATAAGGGAATAACCGACAATAGCCAGTCCAGGGTCGATACCTAAAATAAGCAAAAAACCACCCCTAGTCTTGATTTAGATTCTTTAATCATCATTAATCCTGCTAATATAACCATCAAGAAGAGCCAGGAGCTCTTCTTCACTGGCAATCCTGAGACCTTTTTCTAAAAGCTGCTGTTCTTCAGGTGCTAATTGTTCTATCTCTATATCTGTTATTGCCTTTAAGCTTTTCTTTTCTTCATTGCCGGAAAATATAGCCAGCCTACCTTCCACTATACCAAGATAAGCCCCCTTAGTCTTTTCTTCATAGTCAAGAGGAAAACTGCTAATATCTTTTTCCTGGCCAGCCTGGAAACTGTCAGGACCTTCATCATTAACCAAATAGAAACTGCCAGCATTATTTTCGATTCCAGGATAGGAAGTATTGTTGGTAATTCCTGTAGCCGGAGGCCTTTCAGAATTAGGCAGGCCATTATCTCCCACTTCATTCCAGAGAAGCAGGATAATAAAGATCAAGACCAGAACTGTCACAAGTCTCTTCATAGAAAATCAGCTCCTGTATATTCTTTGCCTTATTATTCCCTATAAAGCAAAAAATATACAAAGGACACTGATTAATTCAGTGTCCAGGCTTTTCTATACTTCTTCGGCAATTTCCTGCATAATTTCATCCGGGATATCGAAGTTTGAATAAACTTCCTGTACATCATCATGATCTTCCAGTACATCCATCAATTTCAGGGTTTTTCTTGCTGTATCAGCATCCAGTTCAATAGTGTTTTCTGGAATCATGGCAATATCAGCAGAAACAAACTCGATCCCTTCCCCTTCCAGGTTTTTCCTAACCTCTTCCATATTAGCTGCTTCTGTATATATATTTACTAGATTACCCTCTGTAACTATATCATCAGCTCCAGCTTCTATAGCCATTAGCATTAAGGTATCTTCATCTAAACCTGTATTGTCCAGATCCACTACCAGTTGTCCCCTACGCTGAAACATCCAGGCAACGCAACCGGTTTCACCTAGATTACCTCCATATTTTGATAAGAGATGTCTTATTTCTGAAGCAGTCCGGTTACGGTTATCACTCATCATTTCCATGTATAGGGCAACACCACCTGGACCATATCCTTCATAAACAAATCTCTCATAATTTACACCACTGATTTCACCAGTGCCTCTTTTAATCGCCCGTTCGATATTGTCATTAGGCATATTTTGATCTTTTGCCTTTTGTATCACTAATCGCAGTTCTGAATTTGTATCAGGATCTCCGCCACCCTCTCTGGCAGCTACGGTAATCATCCTGCTAAGCTTGGAAAACAGCTTACCACGACGGGCATCTTCTCTACCTTTTTTATGTTTTATATTGGCCCACTTAGAATGACCAGCCATATGCAATTCCTCCCTTCCCATTCACCCTTCAATTTTAACATAAAGCGTCGATTATTTCAATAAAATAAATGTCAAGGACTGATACCTTCCTTGACATATCTTTTCTTTAAACTATGCTTATTGGGTTTGTCTTAATTGCCTGATAATAGTCTGCAAGCTTTCTTTACCTTCCTTTTCCCACCGTTCTAAAAACTCATCAATCTCTTCCAGACCTTTTTTCATGGTCTCTATATTGCCATCTCCTACAAAGGGATCCTCTGTGTCAATATTTTGAATCATATTAATGGCTTTCTTTAAAGGATACTGTATTTTGTAGTAAATCTGATCAGTCACCACTACCACCTACCTGTTTTTCAATATTATTACGGATTGTAGTTAATTTGGGTATAGCCTCATTTTCTATAAATCTTATATATCCTTCAAGGGTAATTATTCTATTGTCAAGAACCCTTTCACTCAGGTCAATACTCGAAAGATCAAAGTCTTCAACTTTATTTATCGTAGATGTAAGACGGTCTATGGCATCTAAAACATTTACTTTTCCCATTTCAACACCCCATTTTGTTAGATTTATTAATATTATAATATCTTTGCTTAAAAAAAATTCAAAATATGTAAAATATCTATAGCTCTGCTACTGCCCTATTTTTTCCAGTATTTTTGGCCTTGTACAATAATTGGTCCACCTTATCTACAAATTCTTCTTTGGTCCATCCTTCTTCATACTCTGCTACTCCTATACTTACTGTGATATTAAGGGGTTTTTGGTCTTCAATATCAATCTTTGTATTGGCAACTACCTTGTTTAATCTTTCTGCAAAACTATAAGCAGCCTTGATATCTGTGCCAGGCAAGAGAATGGCAAATTCTTCTCCTCCATATCTGGCTACTAAATCTCCTTCTCTACTATTACTTAATAATATGTCGGAAAGTTTCTTTAATACTTTGTCCCCGGTTAAATGACCGTATACATCATTGACCTTTTTAAAATCATCAATATCCAGAATTATTAAAGAAAGTGGCCACAGCTTTTTCTCTTTGATTAAAAAATCCAGCTTGTTTTGAAAATAGGCATGGTTATATAAGGAGGTCAGTCCATCCTTTTGGGCCATTTCTTCCTGTTGCCTATATAACTGTGCATTCTGTAAGGCTATACTGACCTGATTAGCAAAAGATTGCAAAAAGTTGTTATCAATATTATTGAGATGGGTTAATGTAGGATCAAAGATGTTTATTGAACCAAATAAATCGTCACCTCTGCTAATAGGTATAATAACAAATTGTACTTCTTCGCCTTTTTTGATATTCAGGGAAGGTAACAACTCTAATATCCTATCACCAACCCTGGTAACTCCAGAGGATAATTTTTTTTCTTTTGCCAAACATTCATAGATATCTTTGGTGAAATTTAGTTCTATCTCCTGGCTGGATTGAATAGTCTTGATCAGGACTTTTTGTTTACGGGTATAGACTTCTTCACATAATTTGTTCTTAAAAACTGTAATAGAGCATGTCCGTAAGCCAATTAGCCCAACAATAGCATCCAGTGTTTTGTCCAATAATACCTCAAAATCCAGGGTAGAGTTAACAAAATCACTGACTATCTGTAGGGTAATCAGTTCTCCCAATCTCTGTTCCATTTTGACATAATAATAATTGTTTTTGATCAAAAGAAAAATATATTTGGCAATAAAGCGGAAAATATTCTCATAATCCTGGTTAAGCTCCAGTGTGTTTTGATAGCAAAAATATAAAATCCCCAGAAAATCATTATCTTCCTCTAAGGGTAAAAGTAAGACATCATCAGTTTCTTTCAGGATAAAGGGAATAGTTATAAATACATCTTTGCTTTTTTTAATCACTGGTTTCTTTTCCCTTTGTAACAAGTTAATAATATTTTCCTGTAAGGTAAGCTGCTTAATTTCGGGATAAGTTATAGCCCTTAAGCTGCCACCTTCAAAAAGATAGACCCCAGATAATAAAAAAGAAAAGTACCTGCTGACAAAATTATAAATTTCCTTTAATATATTGCCAGGTGCAGCAGTACCTAATGATAGAAAAAAATGCAAAAACTGTTTTTCAAAAGAGCCTAAAGACATAATTTTTCCCCCGTATCTCCTATAAATGAGTTATTATGGAATCTTTCAGGGAACAATTTGATTAAAAATTTGCTCAATTGCTCCTATAATTACATACGAGGAGAAACAAAAGTTTGATTTATTGCCAGGATTTAAACAAGATTATGTACATGGAAAAAGTATAAGTTGACCTGTAAGCCGAGTTCTGTCGTGGATGATCATCTGTCTTAGATATCAGTTACCTGAATATCTTTAGCGTCTTTACCCGGAGAAAAGGCGGGCCACCTTATCCTTCTCCCTATTTAGACTTTCTCCAGATGGGGTTTACCTAGCAGCCCAGTCACCTGGACCCTGGTGAGCTCTTACCTCACCTTTTCACCCTTACCTATTAAAAAAATAATAGGCGGTATATCTCTGTGGCACTTTCCTGGGAGTCACCTCCACTGGATGTTATCCAGCACCCTGCCCTATGGAGCTCGGACTTTCCTCAGCCATTATTCATGGCCGCGATCACCCGGTCAACTTATACTGTTTTCTCCCTCTAAATTACAATGCTAGTATAACATAGACAATTTTCTAATGTCAAGTGTTCTAAAGGATTTAACTCCTGATAGCACCAAGCAGGTCCTTATAGGTTTCTGGGTCCATTCCCACTTCTTTGCGGGGCAATATTAAGTCACTGCCACTGACTTCCGCGCAGTCTTTACATATTTTGGTTTCAGGCAAGGCCTGGAGTCTTTCAGGATTAATCCCCTTTCCACAATAGAGACAGGTATGGTAAAAAAACAACATAAGATCTCCCTTTCCTGAAAAAATACTTAAGTTAAATAATTCCAGGGTTCTGTATTAAGCTCTGATTTGTATAGCTTAAGCCCAGGTAAATTCTGATTAAAATAATCATATAGTAAAGATTTTACAATAACCTCAGTCTGATAATGGCCAGCATCTACAAGTCCAAGGCCCAATACTTCAGCCTCTTGAGCCTGGTGGTATTTTATATCCCCGGTAAGTAATAGATCTGCTCCTTCTGCTGCAGCCAGGGAAATAAAATCTGCCCCACTCCCACTACAGATAGCAATAGTCTTAACACCTGTATTGAGATCACCAACATAGCGTAATTGTTCTATCTTTAATTTCTCCTTGACCATTTCTAGGAATCCTCCTAAAGAAATTTCTGTATCTAAAGAACCAATCCTGCCTGGTCCAGGTTCTGTCATTAAATCATCTTCAGCCCTTAAGTCCCTTACTGCAGTCAAACCAAAGATATTGGCCAGGTAATCATTAATCCCGCCTTCTGCCTTATCCAGGTTAGTATGCATGGTAAAAACATTTATTTTGTTGGCAATAATTTTGTAAATCATTCTGCCCTGCTGATCCTCTTTTTTGATTTTTTTAAGAGGCCTAAAGATAAGTGGATGGTGGGTAATTATCATTTGGCAATTTTTTGCTATAGCTTCATCGACAACGGCTTCATTTATATCCAGGGATAACAAAAGGCCAGTAACCTCCTGTTCAAGTTCACCAATCTGTATGCCGGTATTATCCCAGGCATAGGCCAGGTTTTGAGGTGCTAATTTATTGGCCATGGCTATTATGTCTTTAACTTTATACATAAAATCTACCCCTTTATTTTATTCATAAGTAAAGCATTATGTTCATAGAAAACAAAAAACCCTGTCCTGATTAAGAACAAGGCCTTATAATAAATTCTTGCAAATCACTCCAGATAGTCCTTTAATTTCTTGCTCCGGCTGGGATGCCTTAATTTCCGCAAGGCTTTCGCCTCAATCTGTCTGATTCGCTCCCTGGTAACACCAAACTCCTTACCAACCTCTTCCAGGGTGCGGGGACGGCCATCTTCTATGCCGAAGCGCAATTCCAGAACCCTTTTTTCCCTTTCGGTTAAAGTATCCAGGACATCATCAAGCTGTTCTTTCAAAAGGATAAAAGAAGCAGCTGAAGCTGGAGCTGGAGCATCTTCGTCCTCGATAAAATCACCCAGGTGGCTATCCTCTTCTTCCCCAATAGGTGTTTCCAGGGAAACAGGTTCCTGGGCTATTTTCCTTATTTCCCTCACCTTTTCCGGGGAAATGCCCATTTCTCTTCCTATCTCTTCCAGGGTAGGCTCCCTTCCCATTTCCTGTAACAATTGCCTGGAAACCCTGACTAACTTATTAATTGTTTCCACCATATGGACCGGAATACGTATTGTTCTGGCCTGGTCAGCAATGGAGCGGGTTATGGCCTGGCGTATCCACCAGGTGGCATAGGTGCTGAATTTGAAACCTTTCCGGTAATCAAACTTCTCCACTGCCTTGATAAGTCCCAGATTACCTTCCTGAATCAGGTCAAGAAAGAGCATGCCTCTACCAACATATTTTTTGGCTATACTGACAACAAGGCGCAGGTTGGCTTCTATGAGTTTCCTCTTGGCTTCTTCATCCCCCTGCTCCATTCTTTGTGCCAGCTCTATCTCTTCTTCTGCACTTAAGAGAGGAACCTTCCCAATTTCTTTCAGATACATCCGTACTGGATCATCAATACCTATTCCATCAGGAACAGAAATATCCAGGTCTTCTTCCTCTATTTCTTCATCCAGAACATCTATTTTTCCACTTTCATTCTCATCTTTAATATCTATGTCCATCTCATTAAAGAGTTCATATATTTTTTCTATATCATCTGAATCCAGCTCAATTTCTTCCAGGGCATCCATAATCTCTTCATAGGTTAAAAAACCATCTTTTTTCCCTTTATCAATCAGGTTCTGTACTTCTCCAAGCTTTACTGGGTCTTTTTCTTTGTATTTAGCCATAAAATTCCCTCCTTTCAACAAATACAGGTAAATATTAAGCAGTTATCCTGATAAATCTCAATAATAACTGATTAATTTCTCCTAAACTATAATCTTTATTGGCATTTAATTCTCTATAAATATCCCTCTTAATTTTTTTGCTAAAACTACTGATAATTTCCCGGGGATGCTGGTGATTATCCCTGACCAAGAGGGCCATAATAAGCTTTCTGCTCTCCTCATCTACCCTGGCTATTAATTCATCCAGGTTATCAGTAGCCTCTGCCAATAATACTTTTACCAACTTCTTATAAGGACCTGTAAAATTAACAGGCTCTAAATATTGCAAGAATTTTTCTCTCTCTGCAATTTTCTCCAGGTATAATTTTAAAAAATTGCCTTCAATATTATTTATATTTACCTTATCTCTTGTCTTATTATCTATTTTAGTATATCTGTAATTATAATTTTTATCCTTATTTTTACTATCTTTACTCCGGTACAGCCTGATAGCTTTATTAATAGTTTCTATTTCTATATTATATTTTTCAGCAAGAGCCTGAACATAAATATCTCTTTTAACCTGGTCATCTATTCTGGCAAATAAGCGGGCTAATTCTTTAGTAAAACTGATCTTGCCTTCTATTGTTGCTGGATCATGTTCTTTTTCCAACTGCTGTACCTTATAATCAATCAGGCTTACTGCGGACTCTACTAAACTACTAAAGCCTTCTTTTCCTTCTTTTTTGATAAAGTCATCAGGATCCATACTGGCTGGTAGCTGAATCACTTTTACATTTAAGCCTTCCCTTTCCAGTAGTTCCATTCCTCTTAAGGTAGCCGCAGCTCCTGCTGTATCAGCATCATAGGCAATGTAAATATTTTGGGCATATCGTTTTAATAGTCTGGCATGTTCTGCAGTAAAAGCAGTCCCTAAGGAAGCTATAGTATTATTGAGCCCATATTTATGGGCTGTCATTACATCAGTATATCCTTCCATAACTATTGCACTGGCACTTTCCCTGATACTGTTCCGGGCCCAATTTAGACCATAGAGGTTTTCACTTTTCTTAAAAATCACTGTTTCCGGGGAATTAAGATATTTTGGTGCAGAATTGCTTTCCTCCAGTATCCGGCCGCCAAAGGCAATCACTTCTCCCCTGATATTAAAAATCGGGAAAATAACCCGATCCCTGAAACGATCATAATAATGACCACTTTTACCCCGGGTAACAAGCCCTGCCTTTAAGATCTCTTCTGTAGTAAAGCCTTTTTTCAGAAGGAATTTCAGCAGGCTGTCCCATGTTTGGGGAGCATAACCAAGATAATAATTCCTAAAGTCCTCTTCAGTAAATCCTCTTCTACTCAAATATTCCAGAGCTTTTTTTCCTGCTGTAGTTTTTAATAAGATATAATGATAGAACCTTGCTGTTAAACTGTGTAAATTAAAGATTCGTTCTCTTTCCAAAATCTCCTGCTCTTGATAAGGACTATTATAAGTAGGGATACTTAGGCCAGCCCGGCTGGCCAATACTTCCAGGGCCTCCTTAAAGGTGATATTCTCTATCTCCATCAGGAATTTAAAAAGGTCTCCTCCTGCTCCACAGCCAAAACAGTAATAAAACTGATTTTCCTGATTCACATTGAAGGAAGGGGTTTTCTCCTGATGAAATGGACAAAGTCCCTTGTAATTATTACCAGACCTTTTTAATGGGACATAGTCAGATATAAAATCTACAATATCTACGGTGTTTTTGATTTTTTCTACAAACTCCTCGAAGTTCCCCGACAATTTTTTTCACCCTTAATTAAAAATTCTGCATGCATTAAAAAATTCCTGCATCTATTTTTCTTTTTTTATAATTGACCAAAAGCACTTAAAGGTTTTCTTTCCAGGGTAAGGGAACAAATAATTCCTGCCATTTTTTTATGGCATAGGTATCAGTCATCCCAGCAATATAATCAACAACCAACTGTTCCTTTTCACTTTTTATGGACTTGTTTTCAGGGATAACCTCCGTAGGATTATTCATATAATAGGCAAATAAACTTTTGACTAAATTGATGGCCTTGTCTTCTTCCTTTTTGGCCAGAGAATCAATATAAACATTCTCATAGAGAAAGGCCCTTAATTCTTCACTGGCCTTTTCCACTGCCGGGGACCGCCTGATCTTCTTTTCCCCCCAACTATGGCTGATTATATCCCTGATCATCCGGTCTACCCTGGCAGAATGGGTATAGCCCAGGACATCTAAAATATGAGCCGGTATATCTTCCAGCTTGATTATTCCTGCCCGGATAGCATCATCAATATCATGATTTATATAGGCAATCCGATCGGCAAACTTGACAATCTGGCCTTCCAGGGTCTCCGGTTCTGTCTGGCCGGTATGGTTTAGAATCCCATCCCGTACTTCATGGGATAGGTTCAGGTCTTCTATTATATCCACGACCCGCAGGCTTTGTTCATTATGTTTAAAACCATTTTTACATACATCTTCCAGAGCATATTCACCAGCATGTCCAAAAGGAGTATGGCCTAAATCATGGCCTAAAGCTATTGCTTCAGTCAGGTCTTCATTTAAAGCCAAAGCCCTGGCGATAGTCCGGGCAATCTGGGCTACCTCCAGGGTATGGGTTAACCTGGTCCGATAATGATCCCCTTCTGGAATTAAAAAAACCTGGGTTTTATGCTTTAACCGCCTGAAAGCCTTGGAGTGGATTATCCGGTCCCGATCATGTTGAAAGATTGTTCTAATATCACATTTCTCCTCTTCTTTTGCCCTTCCTTTACTGTTTTTACTCAAACAGGCGTAAGCTGATAAGGTGCTGGCTTCTCTTTCTTCTATATCAATCCTTTTTAACAATTCTTTGTCCTCCCCCAAAGAGTATTTTTATAGAAGAATCCAATATATTAGATTATGCCAGTAATCTGCCTTTATTTTTTAAAGTTCTACAACTTAAGCCTCTTATTCTACTATAACTGTATTACGGTCAATCTCCAGGGTATAATCTTTATATAAGGCTGCAGCTCCAGCCAGGAGGGTTAGATAAGGAAACAAAACCAGACTGATTACTCCTGCTGTAACTGGTATTTCCATTAAGGTTTGTTCTTCATTTTTTACTACAATCTTATTGACATTGCCTTCCTTGATTATTTCTTTGATTTTATTGATTAACTCCTGGGCCTTAACCTGGATTACATCAACATGTTTCCCTGCCTTTTGCTTTTCTTTTTCCAATTTTATTATGGCAGCAATCAAATCTCCATTACAATCTTCTAAGGCTTGATAGGCTGCTTCATAAGAAACTCCTAACCGCTTTCTGATTTGATCTATTTTTTCTAAAAGATCCATCTTATCACCTCAGTTTAAGTTTCTCCTAATTTTTTTATCATATGCAAAAAATCATAGGATTTTATCTTTAATTCCAGGTGATATTTGATAAAAGCATCACTTAGTTGGTCCAACTGCCGGTATTCCCTTTCTGTGCCTTCCCAGTCTCTTAGTCCTTTAAAGCCATTATTAATGATTTTTTTTAAGCTTTCTACCATCTGCACAGATAAGATATAGCCCTGAAAACGGAAATCCTCTTGATTATCCTGGTAACATTCCGGACAAATTAAGCCCCCCTGCTGGACATGGAAATAATTTTTTTCAGCATAGGCCAGCTTTTTATTGCAGCTGACACAATAATCCAACTGGGGTTTTAAGCCCAGGACAACCAACAGGCTTATCTTGAAAACCAATTCTATATAAGGTAATTTCTCTTCTTCTACCATTATTTTATGTAGGGTAGATAGAAGAAGTGCAAAAAGGGCTTCATTGGCCTGGTTCTCCTGGCTTACTTTTTCCACAGCTTCAGCGACAAAGGAGGCATAGGCCATTTTGATTAAGTCTTCCCGCACTTTATTAAAAGTAAAGATATTTCTTATTTGATTAATCCTGTCAATGGATTTCCCCCGATAGATTGTTATCAGATTATAGTTAAAGGGCAAAACAATGCCGGAAATGGAACTTTTACTTTTGCGTACACCTTTAGCCACAGCCCTGATCTTCCCGTAATCTTTCGTAAAAAAGGTAATTATCTTATCAGCCTCTCCCAGATCAAATTGTTTCAGCACTATGGCTTCTGTCCTCAAAATAGCCATTTTAACCTTCTTCTTCGGATATGCCTTCTCCGTTGACTATGGCTACTCCAGAACTTGTTCCAATCCTGTTAGCACCGGCATTCAGCATATCCAGAGCATCCTGATAATTTCTAATGCCACCAGAAGCCTTAACACCAATGTCCCTGCCAACTGTTTTTCGCATCAGGCTGACATCTTCTATAGTAGCCCCGGCAGGACCAAATCCAGTAGAGGTTTTTACAAAATCAGCTCCAGCATTTTTGGCCAGGAGGCAGGCCTGTACAATCTCTTCTTCATTGAGATAACAGGTCTCCAGAATGACTTTGACAATGATATCAGAAGAAATACCGGTGGTTTTGGTGGCATCAACTACAGCCTTGATATCATTTGCTACCAGCTCATAGGCTCCTGATTTAAAGGCCCCTATATTCATGACCATATCTATTTCCTGGGCACCATTTTTTACGGCATTACGGGTTTCAAAGGCTTTGACCTCGGTAGTATTGGCTCCCAGGGGGAAGCCAATCACTGTTGTTACTTTTACAGAAGTATTTGCCAGTAATTTTGCAGCCATAGGTACAAAGATAGGGTTTACACAGACTGAAGCAAATTCATAATCATAGGCTTCCTGACATAAGTCCCTAATATCCTCCACCCTGGCTGTAGGTTTTAATAATGTATGGTCAATCATTTTAGACATATCACGAGGTTTAATCGCCATAAAAATTCACTCCCTGAACGATATTGTGTTCTTCACAAGCTATATTCTTCACCTTTGGGATTATTCCTTCATCTTTCTCTTTTTCTCCTATTCCCTGTAACCCATTCTCCTGACTAACTCTTCTTTTTCCCGCCAGTCTTTTAATACTTTTACCCAGAGATCCAGATAAACATCAGTTTGTAAGAGATTCTCAATATCTGCCCGGGCCTGTCTCCCTATTTCCTTTAACATTCTGCCATCTTTACCGATAATAATACCCTTATGGGATTTTTTCTCTACAAAGATATCTGCCCTGATATAAAATAAGCCATTTTCCCTTTCAGCCATTTCCTCAATAAGGACAGCAATTCCATAAGGGATCTCTTCCCTGGTTAAGTAAAAGATCTTTTCCCTGATCATCTCCGCAATAATAAACTGTTCAATCTGGTCAGTAATCATGTCCTCAGGATAATACTGGGGTCCTTCCGGTAAATGCTGAAAGATAATATCAATGAGATAATCAATATTATCACCATCAAGGGCAGAAATAGGGATAACACTTTTCCCTGTCTTTTCTTCTATCTCCTTTACTTTCTCTGCCAGTTCATCCCCTTTTAATTGATCAATTTTATTTAATACTACCAGAATGGGTTTTTTATGGGCTTTTAGTTCCTGGAAGACAAATTCATCCCCCTTGCCAAAAAAACTGCTGCCATCAAGCAAAAAGAGGGCCAGGTCCACACCATCAAGGCTTTTATATACCTGATCCAGCATGAATTTATCCAGTTGATTCTTGCCTTTCAGGACTCCCGGGGTATCAACAAAGATAATCTGTCCCCTTTCCTCGGTATAAACAGCCTGAATTCTATTTCTGGTTGTCTGGGGTTTAGGTGAGGTAATGGCAATCTTTTCCCCAATTATCCTATTTACAAGGGTTGATTTCCCTACATTAGGCCGGCCAATAACTGAAATAAAACCTGATTTAAAAGTCATTTTCCATATCCTTTCTGCTAAAAGCTCCTGGTAATAATTCTTTAATTAGATATTGCTGATACTCTCCCTGGAGGTTGGCCAGGACAATCTGGATATCCTCCCCATATTCCAGGATAACCTGGCGGCAGGCTCCACAGGGAGGAACTGGCCGTTCAGTATCAGCAACAACAAGTATTGTATCAAAATCCCTATTACCTTCAGAAACAGCCTTAAAGATAGCTGTTCTTTCAGCACAGTTAGTTAAACCATAAGAAACATTTTCTATATTGGCTCCGGTATATATTTCCCCATTTTTACATAAAAGGGCTGCTCCAACGGCAAAATTAGAATAGGGTGAATAGGAGTTTTCCCTTGCTTTTATTGCAATTTCAAGCAAATGGGCAATTTTTTTATCCACAAATTTTCACTCTCCTTATTTTCACACTCCTTAGATTTAATCCAGGCCTGTCTCATTTTCTGACAGGGCAGAATCAGCTTCATCTATTTTTTCTCCTGTATTTTCCTCTCTAATTTCCGCTCTTGTTTCTGCTTCAATATTTTCTATGTTCTCTTCTGTGTTATCTTCAGTGTTTTCTCCTGTAATTTCCTCCTGCTTTTCTTCTTCGAGCTCTCCTGTCTTTTCTTCACTTTCCACCAGCTTGCTGCTATCCTGGTATTCTACCTTTATGGTATCTGGAACTACCTGGATCCAGGTCTGGCCAGGATTAAAGGTCAGCTTCTCACTCTGCATATTATAAAAACGGGTAAAAGAATCAGTATCCTTGATCCAGAAACCCTCTATTACTACTCCATCTTTAAACATCAAGGCTGCACCACTACCCTCTAATTCTATCTCCAGCCGGCCTTCAGCATCGACAGCCCTGGTATTGGTATATTGTATTATTATATTGTTTGCTGTAATCTGTTTATTATTATCCAATAAATGAGGGGTTTCCATGAAGCCATAATAACGGTAATATAGATTTTCTTCTTTATTATACCTGTAAATGATATAGGTACCACCCCAGTAAGGGATCCTGATAAAGTCTGCTTTTTCATCAGTAGGCTTGATAAAACTGACCGGCTGGAAATCAAATCTTTCACTATACTCCTGCCCGATCATTTGGTCTAAATACCTTTCTATCCTTTTACTTCCTGTATACAGGTTATGGGGGGCCCTCCGATCACTGCTCCGCCAATAATACTGTCCATTGTAGATTTGATCCAGGTGGGCTACCTGGCCCTCAGCCAGGATGGCAAAACCCTCCGGGCTGGCCCCGGCATGTAATAATAAGGCATCATATTCCCTGGCTATTTCTATAAAATATGGTCTGGCACTACGTACCGGGCCTATCTTTTCGGGGATCTTATCCCAATATAAAGCCAGAAATCTGGTAATACCTCCCTCAACCAGGAACTCGTAAACAATAGAGGCTTCCTCCAGGCCTGATTGGGGCCGGGAATAGGGTGAGTTTTCTATAATAACCATTAAAGCCTTCCTTAGATAATAATCATCTACAGGCTCTCCGGTAAATGGGGAATAATAGATTTTGCCAGAGAGGGAAGCTTCCCCTCCTGCTTCTTCAGCAATAAGTTGCCCTTCTGGAAGACCCTCTAGATCTACAAGGGAGAAATCAGGAATATCCTCTTTTTCACCTTCCTCCCCCAATTCACCTGTTTCCTGATCCAGTTCGGTAACTGGTTCTTCTGTCAGATAAGTATCCTGGGATAAGGCCTGCTCATCCCGGCTGCTGTCTTCTGCACCGGAACAGGCCACAAGGATAAGTATTAATAATAGTAAAATACCAGCATAAGAGATTTTTTTCATCAAAATCACCTTTCATAATTACTTTGACCGCTTAAGCGAACTTCTTCCTCAATAGTAATATCCATTCTGATCCCAAAATTCCTTAATTGGTTTTTAATTATATCAAGGCTGCTGGCTAATACCTCTGGGTTGCCTATGGCTTTAATTGTAATGGGATTGACCGGAATTGGTTTATTATTGACCAGGATAGTAGGCCCTACACAGCGGATGGCAGAAGTCACATTGAGGCGTTGGCCGCCTACCTCTATACCCGTTGCACCGGCAATTTTAAGTTCATTGACAATATTCCTGATATCCTGATCATGGACTATCCCTGTATTCTCGTTATTACCCATATTATCATAAACCATTACAGTTATACCCTTGCCAGTCAGGGCATCATAACCGGCCTTTTGTTCCAGGGCCTTTAACTGTCTTTCCAGGGAAGCCACCTTGGTCTGAAGAAAATTAACCTGATTAAAGATATCTCCAGTAGGTACCAGTCTGGCCCTGCCATCTATAATTTCTATTTCCAGGGTTAGATTAAAGGAAAGATCCTCTATCCTTTTTTTACTTTCTTCTGTGAGGATATTATCTGGATCCAGGATCTGCATTTCATTCTCAAACTTGGCTATGGAAATCTTCCCTTCCTGGGGCAGGCTCTGGCTATTTATGATACTAAAGATGAGATTAATCTCTTTTTCCTGTAATAAGCGGAAAATAACATCCTGGGTTTGCCTGCCATAATCCAGCATTAAACTGGCTACAGCCTCTTCGTTTTCGGCTTTTTCTATTTCATATTTAAATTTGGCCAGGATATCCCTTACCTCTTTATTGTTGGCCAATTCATAGCTGGCAGCCAGATCTTCACTATATTTTATCACAGATTGAGCACCCTGTTTGGCCTTATCCAGGGGAGTAATTTCTCCTGGCAAATAGATCATACCCAGGACCCGTGCCAATATAATGATATTAGTAATAAGGGCTAATATTAAAATTATACGAAATAAAATGGTTCCTATTTGATTTTTCACTGTCTCCCCTCCTGTAAATACTGGGGCTAAATTTATCTTACCCTTCTAGCCCGGTATAATATAAAACAAGCCAGCACTATAAAAAGAAAGAGTGGAATTAAATACCAGGCCAGGGCTATCTCTTTTAGAATTTGTATCAGTTTATCCAGAAAAACCAGATAAGCTACTATAACTGCATTAAAAGCCGCCACCAATACTGCTGCTGCAGAAACATTTTTAACAATTTTGGCCCTGATATTATACTCACTGGAAATCATATCTATTATTATTTCAACAGCTGTATTGAATAATTCCATTGATATTACAAGAAAGATAGAGAAAAAGACCATTAACAACTCTGTCCTGCTTATCTTGAGAAAGACACTCAGCAGGAGGGCCAGAATTGCAATAATAAAATGGATTCTCATATTCCTCTGGGTCTTCAGTGTATGCTTTAAACCTGCAAAAGCATTTTTAAAACTCTCCATCAGCTGTACTATATTCAACTTTTTTCCCCCATTATCTTTCCCTGCTTAGCTTTAATTTATTTAAGACTTTTTCTTCCTTGAGGCGCATCACGGCCTCTTCTTCTGCTGACTGGTGATCATAACCCAGCAAATGCAAAATACCATGTACAGCCAGAAAGCCTAATTCCCTTTCCAGGGAATGGCCATATTCCTCTGCCTGGCTGAGGACCTTTTCAGTGGAAATGATAATATCCCCCCAGATCTCCTCATCCATTGGAAAAGAGAGGACATCAGTCGGCTCATCTATACCCCTATATTCTTTGTTTAATTCCTGGATTTGCTCATTATCCACCAGGGCAAAACTGATTTCTCCCTCTTTATAGCCTTCCATTACAGCTGTTATATCTGCTATATCCTGGAGGAGCTTTTCCAGGTCCTCATTAAAGTCAAGGACATCCTGCATATTATTTATTGCTATCTTTATCATTTTTATCAGCCTTCTTCATTTCTTTTAAAACATTTTCTGGATAATCGATCCGCTGGTGGTATATACCAGTCAGGACCTTAACAAAACTATCTATAATAATATCCAGTTCCCTGAAGGTTAGATCTGATTCATCCAGCTGTCCCTCGATTAATTTGCCTCTAATTAATTCTCTAACCAGGCCTTCTATCCTGTTTTGATTGGTTTTGCTGAAATTTTTCGAACGCACTGCTGCCTCAGATATATCTGCTAACATGATAATGGCGGCTTCCTTGGATTTTGGCTTTGGCCCATCATAGCGGAAATCACTTTCTTCCACTAAATCATGTTTATTCTCTTCCAGGGCCTGTTGATAAAAATAGCCGATCAGGTTTGTACCATGATGTTGTTTTATAATATCTATTATCTGTTCTGGTAATTTATACTCCCTGGCCAGTTCTACCCCGTCTTTGACATGAGACTTAATTATTAAGGCACTTAGATTAGGTGATAGCTTATCATGGGGGTTCTCCCTGCCCATATGATTTTCTGTAAAAAAGTAGGGCCTTTTTATCTTACCAATATCATGGTAATAAGAACCAACCCTGGCCAGAAGAGAATTGGCACCAATATTATTGGCCGCTGTTTCAGCCAGGTTAGCCACTATGAGACTATGGTTATAGGTGCCCGGTGCATCAAAGACCATCTTGCTCAAGAGCGGGTGGCTGGGGTTGGATAATTCCAGTAATTTTACTGATGAGGTTAAACCAAAAAAGTTCTCCAGATAGGGCAATAAACCATTGGCAAAGATAGCAACAATAATACCATTGGCAACGGCCATAATTAAATCCCCAACAATATGCCACCAGTTATCCAGATGATTGATAAAGCCTAATCCTATAACCAACAAAGACAGGACTCCACTGACATTAAAGCCAGCCCTGACCAGGTCATTTCTCTGGCTTAACCTGGAGACACTGAATATACCCACTAAGCCACTGACAAAACCCAGTAAGGCTACACTGTAATCACTATTAAAAAGCAAGGCCACCATCAAACTAATAAAGACAGTAATAAACATGGCTGTTTCAGTACTGATTAGTATTGTAACCAGTATAGAAACCATGGCTACCGGCAACAAATAAGGCAGATAAAAATAATTTACTGCTGGGATGAGATCTATTATTTTTGCTAAGACGAGAATAATTAAAACCATCACTTCCAGAAAAGCCAGTTTTCCTGGATCATCCCAGATTTCCTTTTTATATTTTTGTAAATAAATGCTGGCAATGGCCACCAGAGAGAGTACTATAAAAATAACCCCTGTAATGGAAAGAAAATTGACCTCTGGTTTCAGGAGGCCCAGGGCTTCCAGTACCTTTATATCATCTCCTGTTACAACATCACCACTCCTGACAATCATCTCATCCTGTCTGACAGTATAGGTTACAGGAGTAACCTTCTTTCTAGCTTCCTCTCTCTTCTCATTTGTTGCCACTTCATCAAAGATCATATTAGGCCTGATAAATACTTCCAGTAGATCAGCTAAAGCCAGCCGGTGTTCCCTGGAAATATCCAGAGCCATTAGTTCCTGGGTGACCCCTTCTTTGATTTTAGGTAAATCCTCTGGGGTAAATTTCTGCTGATAAATATTATCAACTAATCTGTATGCCTCTATTTCCAGGACCTGCAATTCTTCTTCAGAAGAAATCAGTAAATTAGCAATGGTTTCATCACTTACCGCCGGGTTTTTTTCGATAATTCTTGCTATTATCTTCTCTTCCTCAAGAAGCTGCCTGCCTACTCCATTTTCCTGTAGATCTTCTATATCTTCCCGGAGACCCTCTTCATTTTCCAGCAGGCCTTCTTCCCTATCCTGAAGCCCCTCTGCAGAACTTTCCAATAAGGCCAGTTCTCTTTTGGCATCCCTGATTACTGTGAAATAATCACTGAAATCCCTCTTTACATTTTTATTGATATTAACATCCTCTTCATAAACCCGGCCAACCGATTGGGCCGCCCTTTCCCTGAGCTCATTGGTCTTTTCTTCATCAACAAAGGTGATTGTACGCGGAGCCGTAATATCCATCCTGCTAACCTGGCCCTCTTCCAGCTCAATGGGATTAGGGATAAAGTCAATGGTCAGAATTAAGGAAATAGCAACAACAAAGATTACACCCCAGAAAATCCTGATATATTTGGGGTTGAGATTTATTTCCTGGGGGAAAACCTTCCGCCACCATTTCTTTATTTTTTCAAATGATTTTAACATAACTAATTCCTACCTTCATACCTTTCATAGGCTTTGATTATATCTTTAACCAATTTATGTCTTACAACATCCTCTTTACTTAGATATATAAATTCAATTCCTTCTATATCTTTCAGGATAGCCTGTACCAAATTTAAGCCTGAAATTTTATTATCCGGCAGATCAATCTGGGTAATATCCCCAGTAATCACCACCTGGGAATTTAAGCCCATTCTGGTCAGAAACATCTTCATTTGTTCCGGAGTAGTATTCTGGGCTTCATCAAGGATAACAAAGGAATTATCCAGGGTTCGGCCACGCATATAGGCCAGGGGAGCAACTTCAATAATATCCTTGCTCAGGTAAGTGCTAACTTTCTCCGGGCCTAGAATATCATATAAGGCATCATATAAAGGCCGTAAATAGGGGTCAACCTTTTCCTGGAGATCACCTGGCAGAAAACCCAGTTTTTCCCCTGCTTCTATGGCTGGCCTTGTTAATATTATTCGCGTAACATCCTTATTTAATAAAGCCTTGACTGCCATTACCATGGCCAGATAGGTTTTCCCTGTACCGGCCGGGCCGATGGCAAATACAATAGAAGACCTTTTGATGGCATCTATGTAAACTTTTTGGCCCAGGGTTTTAGGCCTGATTTTTTTACCCCGGTAATTTACCTGTAATATTTCATTATAAAGGTCATGGAGATTCATTAAGGGGTTTTTCTTCAATAAGCCTACAATATATTTGACCTCCTGTTTGCCAAGGCTCTTTTCTTCTAAACTGATCCCCAGTAATTTGCTGATTATGTTTTCTGTTTCCTTTACTGCTTCTTTTTCACCTTTTATCTTGATAATATTGCCCCTTACCAGGAGATCGATCCCCATTTCCTCTTCAATTATCTTGATATTTTCATCTTTATGTCCCAGAAAATTTCTTACAGCTTGATAATTTTCTACAATTAGCTCTTTTTCAATTCCGGCCACTAAAATCCTCCTTCAAACATGCAATATTTTCTTCAGTTTTTATCATCAATCTCAGCTTTATTTTCTCATTATTATTATCTTCATTTTCCACTACTTCTAAGTAAACTGATTCTATTAGAGAACCCTCCTCTATATGTAAAAGTATCCCTGCCAGGGCCTTTTCTTTGGCTTTAAACAAGGCCAGTTCAGCACTATTATTCATTTCTAATATTTTTATCTCCTGATACTCTTCCTTAAATAATTCGATAGGAAGAGAAATATTCCTCCATGCAAAAATCTTTTTAGAGCTTCTTTTCAGCCGGTATTGATCATAGGGAGGGATAGTTGTGGAAAAACGGATCAGCCGGTCAGCAAGCTTAACCCCCCATTTAGTCCTCTTCTTTCCGGTATTTATTATTAACTGTTCCTTTAAGGGAGATTCAGCCCTTGCTTCATACCAAATTTCAGCCTTTATTATAGCCCGGGCTTCCCCGTCGCTCCCCGGCAGAACCAGGACCTGGCCTTCTGTAACTGTATCCCCTTCCTTTACTAGGGCCTGGCCCTTCAGGACAATTAGTTTACTGATAATACCATCCTTGCTGGCAACCAGGGCACCTTTCTCAACAGGCTTAACCAGTTTTTTTTCCACCAGGTCTACAGTTAAACGGGTACCTTGCCAGGACAGGTCTGCCCAGGATATGGCCGGAATCCTTTGTAAGAGGTAGTTTTCAATTTCCATTAAATCCAGGTCTTTTTTTAAGATTCCCTTTCTTATCCCGGCTTCTTCCAATACCTCCAGGATTGTTTCTTCCTCTATATTTTCCAGCCCCTTGAACTCATAGGACCACAAAAAGGAAGTTCCAAGCTTAAAGATAAATAAAATCATTAAGATACCCAGGAGGAGAAAAACTCTCCTCCGTATTTGCAAAAATAAAAAAGGAAAACCTCTTTTTTCAATTATCCTGACCTGACACTTCCGCCTGCGCAATAAGGGCCTTAATCTATTATAATCATCCTTATATAGATAAGCCCGGTAATGGTCATAGCTTAGATATTCTATGTCCCAGAGGAGAATGCCCTCTTCACTGATCTGGCTTATAAACCTGCCCAGGGCATTACCCCTGATATCTATTTTCAAATAACCCTTCCAGTAGTGAAGTATTTTTTTATTCAACCCTGTCTCCCCCTTTTCGCAGCTCATAACTTATAGAAAAAATTTTGCCGGAGATAGTCAGGGTTTCCCTGTTAATTTCACAGATAGATAAATCCTTGCCCTGTAAGATTATAAAGCCATTTTTTATCTTAACCTTAATTTCTTCACTCTGGAAATAACTGATTCCTTTATGATTTTCCAGGTATAATTTATTATCAAAGACCAGCAGTAACAAGGGTAAATCCATGATTATATCTGCCGGTAAATCAAAAAGGCGAATAAACTGTCTTTTAAGCTTATCCATCAGAAAATCCTCCTCCCTGCATATAAAATTTATGCGAAGAGGAGTTTAATAATGCTTCTTATATTATACCACAATTTCAAAAACTACATGGTAAAGAGGGAACAATTCCTCTTTTTCTTCCCAGGTAGAGTCAATAACAGGGTCTTTCCCGGAACAAGCCTCTACCTGACTCTTCCGCCTTCCTGAAGGCAGAGGACAGAAGAGGACGGTCTGCCTGTGTTCCTCCATAAAAAATTGGCTCAAGGACACAGGAGAACCGTCCCCCTGTTTTTTTATCTTCTACAACGGGGTTCCCCCAGTATTTCCTGAAAGATAATTCCCTTGATTAAATCTTCTTCAGTAATACCTTCAGAAAAAAGACCCTTTTGCTCTTTTCTCTTGCTTCTTTGCTTTACTCTGGAGCCGGTTTTTTTAGCCTGGTTCCTCTCTATACCTGGATCCTCTGCAAAATAAGGATTCAGGTCCGGCACAGGGAGGTCCTCCACCACTGTCCGGCTACTGGTAGTTTCATAGACAGGTACAGAAGTTTGTGGTTTGGCCTCCCTGGTCTCCCCTACAGGTTTTTTTTCCTGTATTAATTCTTCTGCCCCCTGTTTATTGATTTTTTCCATCAACTTGCTTATTCCAGAAAATATAATACTTATAGCCACCAGGAGAGATATAATATCTTCCATATTCTACTCCTTCTATTCCTTATCAGACTTTGATCTATTATCTTTACCTATATCTGATATATTTTTGCGCATATCAGTATCAGCCTGTAAGTTTTTAAGATTCCAGTAATCCATTACCCCCAGCTTGCCGCTTCTTAAAGCCTCTGCCATGGCCTTGGGTACTTCTGCTTCAGCCTCAACCACCTTGGCCCTCATTTCTGCTACCCTGGCCTTCATTTCCTGTTCCTGGGCAACAGCCATGGCCCTTCTTTCTTCCGCTTTGGCCTGGGCAATTTCCTTGTCAGCTTCGGCCTGATCGATCTGTAATTGGGCCCCGATATTTTTTCCTACATCTACGTCTGCAATATCAATTGACAATATTTCAAAGGCAGTACCGGAATCCAGTCCTTTTTCCAATACAGTCTGGGAAATAGAATCAGGATTTTCCAGTACCATTTTATGAGTAGATGAGGAACCAACAGTAGTTACAATACCTTCACCAACCCTGGCCAGTATGGTCTCCTCTCCAGCACCCCCTACCAGGCGTTCGATATTAGCCCTGACTGTAACCCTGGCATGGGCCATAACCTGGATACCATCCTTGGCTACAGCAGAAACTACAGGGGTCTGGATAACCTTGGGATTAACACTCATCTGGACAGCTTCCAGGACATCCCGGCCTGCCAGGTCAATGGCTGCAGCCCTTTCAAAGCTAAGGTCAATCTCTGCCCTCTGGGCAGCAATTAAGGCATCAATAACCCGGTCTACATTACCACCAGCCAGGTAATGGGCTTCCAGCTGATCACTGGTAACGGTTATTCCAGCTTTGTGAGACTTGATCATGGGCTGAACAATAGCAGAAGGCGGAACCCTTCTTAAACGCATCCCAATTAGCGTAATAATACTGACCTTTACTCCAGCAGCCCAGGAAGAAATCCAGAGACCGACAGGAATAAAGTAAAAGAAAAACGGTACAACTATTACTATCAGAATAATGATAAACAGGGCAATTATACTCATACTATTCATCTCCCTCTATTTTTTTTACTACAATGCGGTTACCCGCTATTTTTGTAACCATAACCTCTACACCTTTTTCTATAAAACGGCCTTCACTGACTACATCTATTCTTTCCCCATCTATCTCTACAATACCAGCTGGTCTTAAAGGAGTTACTGTTTTCCCCTTTTTATTTAATAACTCTTTCCGGTCACTCTGTGCCCGATAACCAGCTTCTACGGTCTGGCTTTCACCTAAAGCAATCCTCCTGGAAAGGGCACTACTGCCAAAGAACTTTAACATGATAATAAAGCCAGCAATACTTAAAACCAGGACTGTTGCTATACCTATCATAGCAGCATCAAAATTGGGGAAAAGGAAGTAAATACTGGCCAGAATAAGTATTAAACCACTGATTCCAGTAAGACCAAAACCTGGTGTTACAAAAATCTCTACTGCCAGCAAAATTAAGCCAGCCAGAAATAGGACCGCAAGGCCCCAGCCAGCTAAACCATAATAGATATGGCTACTGAATACTATGGCCAGAGATAATAAGCCCACAGTTCCAGGCAGGCCAAAGCCTGGCAGGAATATCTCTGCAATTAAGCCCAAAAGGCCGATAGTAAGCAGGATAATTGTTACATAAGGCCTGGTGATAATCCGGGCAGCCTTTTCTGCCATGCTCTGTTCTACTTCTACAATTTGCCCGGGACTATAGCCCAGTTCTTCATATAACCTGAAGTGATTGGCTACCTTATAGTCTGCTATTTGATGTTCTATAGCTTCATCAACAGTCAAAGTAAGTAGTTTCCCCTTAGGAGAAATCCCCTCAATCTCTATATCCTTATCAACCATAGCTGCTGCCAGTTCTGTATTTCTGCCTCTGGCCTCTGCTGTAGCCTTAAACTCCTTGCGGACAGCAGAGATATACTTTTCTTCCTCCGGCCTGGTCTCTGCAGCCCCAATACTACTTCCCTCAGCCATAACCAGTTTTTCTCCCGCCAGGGCAATCAAAGCTCCGGCAGACCAGGCTCTGCCCCTGACATAGGTCACTGTATAAATATTGCTTTTCAGGATCAGGTCTCTGATCTTAATAGCCGGATCCAGGTATCCACCATATGTATCAATCTCAAATATTACCAGATTTGCTCCCTTTATATGGGCCTCTGCCAGGGCCCGCTCTGTTAATTTAAATAAACCATTGTCAATATTGCCTGTAATCGGTACCTGGTAAACCAGATCAGCCCGTTCTGCAGCTACATAATTAAAAGAGCAAAAAAACAAAAAGAAGATAGCACTAAAAAGGAATAATTTTAAATAAGCTCTTTTCTTCATTTTTCACCACCATTTCTAGATAATTTAGTAAAAACCTCCCATATATTCTTTAATATTATTTTACCAGTTCAGTTAAAACCTTTACAGCTTTCAATTAATATTATAATTCTCAAAAAAAAGCAAAAGTCCTGCTTGAACTGGAAAATATAAAGCCAGGGTCATTGAGGCCCTGGTATATATAGTTTAGCTATTCTATTTTTCCGGTAAGTAGGCTGCCAGAATTTCAATCTCCTGATTTAATTTCTTCAGCATATTCTTTTCACCGGTATTTTCATATTCTTTAATTGCCTCACGGCGTTCTTCTATCTCTCTCTGAAGAACTTCAAGAACTTCATCATCTTCCAGATCTTTTCTCTTTTCAATTTCCAGATTTTTTATTGCTGCCCTTGCTGTTTTAATTACAGATAATTTTTCCTTTTCTTTATTTTTCATGGCTAATTTCATATCTTCCAGCAGCTGTTCCTTTAGCGACGAGATCTTTTTCACCCCCTAACAGAGATCCCCTAACTTTTCACCACCTAAGAGATGGAAGTGAACATGATATACCACCTGTCCGCCATCATCCTTGCAGTTAGCCACCATCCGGTAACCCCTTTCAGCTATATTATATTCCTCTGCCAGCTTTTTGGCTACCTGATACATATGGCCAACCAATTGATTGTCCTCTTCCTCCAGGTCATAAATTGTAGGGATATGTTTGACAGGAATGATTAAGAAATGAATAGCTGCCTGTGGATTGATATCTTTAAAAGCCACCACCTGCTCATCCTTGTACAAAAGCTCAGTTTCCATTTCACCATTGGCAATTTTACAGAATATACAATCTGACATCTTTTTCCCCCTCCTTTTATGATTATATATTCGCTTTTAGAAATGAAATTCCTCTTTTTACACTATTTCACCGATAACAGTTTCGTGGCTATGGCTTTTCAGCAATTTCACCTTGACCAATTGGCCCATATAGGTCTCATCTGCATCCACCAATACCCTTAGATAATTATCGGTCATCCCTGTTAAGAGCTTTGTTTCCTGATCCCTCTTTTCCTCTACAATTACTGGCCTTACTGTACCAAGAAACCTGCTTTGATATTCCAGCATTAATTCCTCATTTAAGGCCAGCATTTTATTGCTGTAAATCTTTTTCTGTTCGGCAGAAACCTGTTCCCCCATCCGGGCTGCCGGTGTTCCCTCTCTTTTGGAAAAGGGAAAGACATGGAGGCGACTAAAGGCCATTTCTTTGACAAAATTATAATTTTCCTGAAAAGCCTCTTCATCTTCTCCTGGGAAACCAACAATCACATCAGTAGTTATGGCTATATCCTTTATTCTTTCTCTAAGTTTTTCTACCATGGCTCTAAATTCAGCTGTACTATAGGGCCTTCTCATCAATTTCAGTATTTTATCACTACCACTCTGTAAGGGTAAGTGGAGGTGGGGACAGACTTTCTGTTCAGTAGCCAGGATATCTATTAAGCCTTCTGTTATTTCGGTTACTTCAATAGAACTTAAACGGATATGTTCCAGGCCATCTATTTTAACCAATTCCTGCAATAATTGCTCCAGGCTATCCTCTTTACCCCAGTCAGTACCATAGGCACCCAGATGGGTTCCAGTGAGAATAATCTCTTTGACACCCTTGTCCACCAATTCCTTGATTTCTTCCCTTACGGATTCAGGCTCCCTGCTCCGCACTGGTCCCCGGGCATAGGGAATAATACAATAACTGCAGAACTGATTACAACCTTCTTCTATCTTCACATAGGCCCTGGTGGTCTCCTGCAGGCTTTCCACCCTCAAATCCTCAAAAACACTTAAATCCTGCCTCTTCAGGATTTCTATATTGGCTGATCCCAGTTTTTGAAATTCCTCTACATATTCTACAATATGGCTGCGGTTACTGGTCCCCAGGAAGAGGTCTACACCTTCAATCCCCTTGACTTCATCTGGAGCCACCTGGGTATAACAACCCACCAGGGCTACAATGGCCTCTGGGTTGATCCTCCTGGCCTTCCGGGCCAGCTGTCTGGATTTGCGGGCTGCTTCATTGGTTACTGTACAGGAATTAACCACATAGACATCTGCCTCTTCATTAAAATCAACAATATCATAACCTTTTTTCTTAAATAAATCCATCATTGCCTCTGACTCATAATGATTTACCTTACAACCCAGAGTATGGAATGCAACTTTTGCCATTCTTTAGCCTCCTAATTCTCCTGCCTGATATAAAAGAGCAGTCAATGTTACAAAGCCTGCTGTTTCTGTTCTCAAGATACGGGGACCAAGGCTTACTGCTATTCCGCCGGCTTTCTGGACAAAGTCTACCTCTCCTTGAGAAAAACCCCCCTCAGGGCCGATTATAATCAAGATTCTTTTCTTTTCCTGTAAATTGACTTTTTCCAGGACACTCTTTAAGCCCCGCCCTTTTTCTTCTTCCCAGGGGATTAAGACCAGATCAAATTCGGGAAAAATACTATCCAGCTGGCGGAGATTATAGAATTGATCGATGAGGGGTATCCGGCCCCGCCGGGACTGTTTGGCAGCTTCTTCCGCTATTTTCTGCCACCTTTCCCGCCTCTGGTCCTGCTTTTTACCCTCCAGCTTAACAATAGTCCTTTCTGTATTCAGGGGTATAATCCTCTCTATCCCCAGTTCTGTACACTTCTGAATGATTAATTCCATATTGCTTTTCTTGGGGATAGCCTGAGCCAGAGTGACCTCCAGGACAGGTTCATTCTCATTCCGGTAACTTTCCTTAATAACTGTTATGACCGCATCATCCTGAAAATCCCGTATTTCCACCCGGTGATCCAGGCCATCACCACTGGAAACAATGATTTCCTCCCCAATCCCCAGGCGAAGGGACCGGTAAATATGATTATAATCACTACCACTAATCCTGATTATCCCCTCAGAAATATCTTCAGGCTGAACAAAAAACCTGTGCATCCTTAACACCTACTTCCCAATAACCAGGGCAACCCAGTCATTTAAGACCTGCTCATCGATAAGTTTATAACCCAACTCATAGGCCTTTTCTAAAACCAGATCCCGTTTTTTCATGATAATACCAGATAAGATAATGATAGGATCCTCTTCCAGAAAAGGTGCAAGGGTGGGCAGGAGTTTTATAATCAGATCATGGATAAGATTGGCTGTAATAATAGAAAACTTGCCATTAAGGTTTTTGGTCATATCTCCCTGTAAAACCTCAACCTGGCCTTCCACCTGGTTAATCCTGATATTTTCCCGGGCTGCTTCTACAGCCAAAGGATCTATGTCTACAGCTGTTATATCTTTTATTCCTAGATAAGCAGCTACTATAGCCAGGATCCCGGTACCAGTACCAATATCCAGCATCCTTTTTTCCTCCCAGCCAGCTCCAAGATGTTTTTCCATCAGTTCTATACAGAGACGGGTACTTTCATGGCTGCCGATACCAAAGGCCATCCCCGGATCAATCCTGATAATCTTTTTCTCTTCATCAGCAAGGGACTCCCAGCTGGGGGCAATTATAAATTTCTCGCCAATTTCCAGTGGTTTAAAGAATTTATGCCAGTTGCTGGTCCAGTCCTCATCTTTCCGCTCCTGAACTGTAATAAGAGTTTCACCGGCATTGAGGGCATAAGCTGGCAAGTCATTGATTCTCTTCTTTAATGTTTCCAGCAAGCCAGGAAAATTTTCATCATTATTATAATAAGCAGTAATTTTAACCCGGTCTCCACATTCCTCAAAAACTACACCATTACTGCCCAACTCATTCAGGATATTGGCCACTGCCTCAAAAGACTCTGCACCTATTTCAATACTTAATTCCTTCCAGTTCATCTTCACACTCCTAAAGCATCACGTACTTTTTTTAACCAGCTTTTCTGCTCCGGATTGATCTCATCACCACTTACTTCAGCAAACTCCAGGAGCAATTCCTTCTGTTTGGCATTCAATTTCCTGGGGATAACCACTTTGACCGTCACAAATTCATCCCCCCTGCCATAGCCATTCAGATGGGCAATACCTTTATTCTTCAACCTGAAGGAAGTCCCTGGCTGGGTTCCTTCCGGTATTTGAAACTTAACCTTGCCTTCCAGGGTTGGTACCTCAATCTCGTCCCCTAAAGCAGCCTGAACAAAACTGATGGGCACCTCACAATAGATATCATCTCCCCGCCGGGTAAAGATTTCATGGGGTTTTACCTGTAATAAAATATATAAATCCCCATTGGGAGCACCTGGATCTCCTGCTTCACCTTCTCCTGCCATCCTTAATCTGGTTCCAGTTTCAACACCAGCCGGAATATTGACAGTTATCTTCCGCTCTTTTCTTACTTTACCACTACCATGACAGGTAGTACAGGGGGTTATAACTATCTTACCCTCACCAGCACAACGGTTACAGATCCTGGTCTGGGTAAAATGGCCAAAAGGAGTCTGCTGGCTGATCCGGATCTGGCCACTTCCCTGACAATCAGGGCAGGTTTTTACTTCTGTTCCCGGTTTGGCTCCACTACCATTACAGGTATTACAGGACTCAGTCCTGGGGATAGTTATTACCTCTGAACCTCCAAAAGCAGCCTTTTCAAAGCTTATCTCCAGCCGGTACTGCAGGTCACTACCCCGCTGGGGGCCCCGCCTCCTGCTGCCACCCATACCACCAAAGCCGCTAAAACCACCGAAGAACATATCAAATATATCATCTAAACCACCAAAGCCGCCCCGGGCAAAATCTTCAAAATTAAAGTCATTTTCGTTGATTCCAGCATGACCATACTGGTCATAACGGGCCCTTTTATCTGGATCACTTAATATCTCATAAGCTTCAGAGAGTTCCTTAAACTTCTCCTCTGCCTGGGGATCATCTTTATTTACATCAGGATGTAGTTTGCGGGCCAGCCTGCGATATGCCTTTTTTATCTCTGCCTCATCAGCATCCCGACCAACTCCCAGTACTTCATAATAATCTCTTTTACTGGCCAAACCTTCCACCACCTTTCCTAAAACTGAGAAAAGAGGGAGAAAAACTCCCCCTTTTATTCTACAACATTTTAATTAAAATCTCACCTATTATTCCTTATCTTCATCATCCTTAACTTCTTCAAAATCAACATCTACTGTTTTTCCATCATCTTCACTGTTTGCGGCCCCGGCATCAGCACCTCCAGCAGCCTGTTGGTCTGCCTGGGCTTTCTGGTATAATTCGGTGCTGAATCCTGTTAAGGCATCTGTCAGGCCTTCTATTTTTTGCTTGATTTCCTCAATATTATCCCCTTCCAGGGCTTTCTTTAATTCATCCTTAGCCTTTTCAACCTTATCCTTAACCTCCTGGCTAACCTTATCTCCGGCATCTTTCAGGGTCTTATCTGTTTGATAGATCAGGCTGTCAGCTTCGTTCCTGGTTTCGATTTCTTCTAAGCGTTTTTTGTCCTCTTCTTCATGAGCCTGAGCCTCTTTTACCATTTGTTCAATCTCTTCATCGGTGAGGCCACTGGAGGACTTTATGGTAATATTCTGTTCATTACCAGTACCCAGATCCTTGGCAGACACATTTACAATACCATTTGTATCAATCCTGAAAGTTACTTCAATCTGGGGAATTCCCCTTGGTGCAGGAGGTATATTGGTCAACTGGAAACGGCCCAGGGTCTTATTATCTTTGGCCATCTTTCTTTCACCCTGGAGAACATGGATATCAACACTGGTCTGATTGTCAGTAGCAGTGGAAAAGATCTGGCTTTTTTCTGTCGGAATAGTGGTATTCCTGTCAATTAATTTGGTAAATATACCCCCAAGGGTTTCAATACCCAGGGATAGAGGTGTAACATCCAGGAGGACGATATCACTGACTTCACCGGCCAGGATACCACCCTGAATAGCTGCACCCATTGCCACAACTTCATCAGGATTAATACCTTTATGGGGTTCTTTACCAATTAAGTTCTTTACTGCTTCCTGAACAGCCGGTATTCTGGTAGAGCCCCCAACCAGGATAACCTCATCAATGTCTGAAGGGCTTAAACCGGCATCTTCCAGGGCCCTTCTGGTTGGCCCCATGGTTCTTTCTACCAGATCAGCAGTCAGCTCTTCAAATTTTGCCCTGGTAATATCTATATCCAGATGTTTGGGGCCATCTTCAGTCTGGGTAATAAAGGGTAGGTTTACATTGGTAGTCAACACTGAAGAAAGCTCTTTTTTGGCCTTTTCAGCTGCATCCTTCAGTCTCTGCATGGCCATATTATCATTTCTAAGATCTACACCATATTCTTTCTTGAACTCATCTGCCAGGTAGTCGATCAGCTTCTGGTCAAAATCATCTCCACCCAGGTGATTATCTCCACTGGTAGCTATAACCTGAAATACACCATCACCTAATTCAAGGATAGAGACATCAAAGGTACCTCCACCAAGGTCAAAGACCAGGATAGTCTGTTCTTTATCATCATCTAAACCATAAGCCAGAGAAGCAGCTGTAGGTTCGTTGATTATCCTCTTAACATCCAGGCCAGCAATCCTGCCGGCATCTTTAGTAGCCTGGCGCTGGCTATCTGTAAAATAAGCAGGAACAGTAATAACGGCTTCTGTTACTGTTTCACCCAGGTATTCCTCCGCATCCCTTTTTAGTTTTTGCAGGATCATGGCAGAGATCTCCTGGGGGGTATGATCTTTACCATTAAGATTTACCTTATAATTAGAACCCATATGAGTTTTAATAGAACTTACAGTCTGATCTGGATTGGTAATAGCCTGCCTTTTGGCAGTTTCTCCAACCAGTCTTTCTCCTTTTTTAGAATATGCTACAACAGAAGGAGTGGTTCTATTACCCTCTGCGTTAGGTATAATAACAGGTTCACCGCCTTCAATTACTGCGACACAGGAATTGGTTGTTCCCAAATCAATACCGATGATTTTACCCATTTTAATTTCCTCCCTTATATAATGTTATATTGCTAAATAGATGGATAATTTAAAAATATATTTAAACCGCTGTACAGCAGTTAGAATTCACAAAACAAATGATAGTTTTACCAAATATTGTATTATTTTCCAGCAGCAGGGAAAAGGCCTTTTATTTAGCCACCTTGACCATGGATGGCCTGATTACCAGTTCCTTATTTAATATGTAACCCTTCTGGAGTTCTTCCACCACTATACCGGATTCATGTTCCTCACTTTCAACCTGTAGGACAGCATTATGATAATTATGGTCAAACTCTTTACCTACTGCCTCGATATTTTCCACACCCTGTTTAGCCAGAAAATCCAGCAATTGTCTATGGATCATCTCAATCCCCTTGCGGAAATCTTCACCACTTCCCTCCTGGGCCAGGGCCCGGTCAAAATTATCCAGTACTGGCAGCAAATCTTCCATTATTGCAGCTACTATTGCAGCCTGTATTCTTTCTGCTTCCTTTTCATTTCTTTTTCTATAATTGCTAAAATCAGCCTGTAACCTGACCAGGCGGTTATTGAGGGCTTCTTTTTCCTCTTCTTCTGCAGCCAGCTTTTTTTCTATTTCAGCTATTTTCTCCAGCAACTCCTCAGTACTGGGTTCTTTATTTTCCTCTCCTGCCTCTTCTTCCACCTTATTTTCTTCTAAGGTCTCTTTTTCTTCAGTTTCCGTATTTACTTCCACTTCTTCATTATTATCTGTTCTTTCTTCCAGATTTTTTTCTTCAGCCTTGCTTCCATTTATATTTTCCATCTTCTCACCCACTTAACTCAGAAATTATTTTACTTATTAATCTGGACATGGTATTTACTGAGGCCAGAACCCGGGGATATTCCATCCTGGTTGGGCCAATTACACCAATCCTGCCAATAGCACTATTATCAACAAAATAAGTAGCTATAACTACACTGCATTTTTGCATATCCTTGATTATATTTTCCTGGCCGATTAATACTACCAGGTCTTGCTCAGGTATTTTAACAAAAAGATCTTTCAAGATTTCTTCCTCTTCCAGGATCTTCATTACCTTCTTCAGGCTATCTCTATCATTGAATTCAGGTTGATCCAGAATATAGGAAGTACCACCGAGATAGATCTTAAAATCATTAGGACTGGAAAGGACAATAATCCCTTTATGGATTGAATCCAGGATATCACCGGGAATATCTACTTTGCCCAGTAATTCGGCACTTAATTTTTCCAGGTAGTCAGGAGTAATACTCTCCAGATCCCGATGGCAGAGCTTATCATTAAAGAAATTGTTCAGGTAGTTTATTTGCCTGTTGTTTAGAGGACCATTGAGTTTAATAATCTTATTATGCACCAGGCCAGTATCTGTTATAAGCAGCAACAAATAACTCTGACTATCAACCGGAGTTAATTGAATGTGTTTTATTCGAACATTTGGGGCCAGTGGTTCAGATACAATTGAGGTATGTTGAGTGATCCGGGAAAGCATCCGGGCTAAGTGGCTCATTATATTCTGAATCCCATTCTTATAATGGAGATCCTTCAGAATTTGTTCTACCTGTATCTTCAGGTCGATCTCCTGGGGAAAGGCCTCTTCACCCCTCATCAGACTATCTACATAAAAACGATACCCTTTATCAGAAGGTATTCGTCCGGCAGAGGTATAAGGTTGTTCAATCAAGCCCAGTTCTTCCAGATCAGACATCTCATTTCTAATGGTAGCTGAACTGATGCCTAGTTTATATGTCTTGGCCAGGGTTCTGGAACCAACAGGTTCTGCAGTTAAAATATGTTCATGAATAATGGCCTTAAGTATTCTCTTCTTGCGCTCATCAACCTTTTTAACCACAAAAATTCACCCCTTTGTTAGCACTCTCATTTAAAGAGTGCTAATCGTTAATAATAAGATAACACAAGAGAATTACTTTGTCAATATCAAGGCAAAAATTCCATAAAAACTAAATTCCCCAATAATAGGCCCTTTTCTGTTAAAGAGATTCTATCATTACCAATGGTAATTAATCCCTGTGACTGCAATTTCTCTATTTCCCTGGCATAGTATTCAGTTAAACTGACATTAAACATCTTATAGAATTCTGTCAGGGAAACCCCTTCCAGTAAACGAAGGCCCATAAAGACCATCTCTGCCATTTGTTCTTCTCTACTTAATTGTATTCTTTCCTGGACCGGTAATTCCCCCTGGTTTAATTTCTCCATATATAGAGATAGGTCAGCATGGTTCCAGAACCGCTCTCCTCCCATAAAACTATGGCTACCAGGCCCTACCCCCAGATATGGTCTGAACTCCCAATAAAGGCGGTTGTGCCTGGACTGATAGCCATTCCGGGCAAAATTGGAGATTTCATAGTGTTCATAGCCACTGGCCCTTAAAAACTGCCGGGCCAGGAGGTACATTTCTGCATCCAGGGAATTATCTGTTTCTTCAAATTCTCCGGCTGCCAGGGAGCTGGCCAGGGGAGTGCCTTCTTCGATCTGCAGGCTATATAAGGATACATGGTAGGGAGAGAGCTGAATTGCCTGCTGGAGAGTCCTTTCCCAATCTGCCAGCTCCTGGTCAGGGATAGCATAGATAAGATCTATACTATAATTATCAAAATACCGGCCGGCCAATTCTATCTTCTCCCTGGCTTCCCGGGCATCATGCCTCCTGCCCAGGAAACTTAATTCCCGGTCATTAAAGGATTGTACCCCGATACTGAGCCTGTTAATACCGCTTTTTCGATAGGCCTGAAGCTTCTCCCCTGTTAAAGAAGATGGATTTACTTCCAGACTTACCTCTGCAAGAGGAGAAAGGGAAAACTCTTGAGAGATCAGGTCCAGTACTTGAGCCAGCTCTTCTGCTGACAAAAGGCCAGGTGTACCACCACCAAAATAAATAGTCTCCAGTTCTACTTTCCTGCCTTTACCCTGTAATAATATAGAATAACTTAAAAGCTCTTTCTTGAGATAAGACAGGTATTTCTCCAGTAAAGCCTGCTCAAAATTTACTGAGTAAAAATCACAGTACCTGCATTTCCCCTGACAAAAAGGGATATGCAGGTATAGACCAAGGGTATCTTTATTCATCTTCATCACGTTGTAATACTGCCATAAAGGCTTCCTGTGGGATTTCCACCTTGCCTACCATCTTCATCCTCTTCTTGCCCTCTTTTTGCCTTTCCAGCAGCTTTCTCTTTCGGGTCACGTCTCCACCATAACATTTGGCCAGAACATTCTTCCTTAAAGCCTTAATATTCACCCGGGCAATAATCTTATTCCCAATGGCTGCCTGGACAGGCACCTCGAACATCTGCTGGGGAATAAGTTTTTTCAATCTGCTGACCAGGGAACGGCCTTTTGCTTCAGCTGTATCAGCATGGACAATAATAGATAGGGCATCTACCGGCTCCCCGCTGATGAGGATATCCAGTTTCACCAGTTTGCTCTCCTTAAAGCCGATAAACTCATAATCCAGGGTTGCATAACCACGGGTCCTGGACTTCAAATGATCGAAAAAGTCAGTGATTAATTCACTTAAAGGTATATCATAAACCAGCCTGACCCTGTTTTCATCAATATATTGCATATCCTTAAATTCTCCACGATTTTGCTGGCAGAGCTCCATGGCCTGGCCAACAAACTCATCAGGTAAAAAGATCTCTGCCTTTACATAGGGTTCTTCAATCTTTTCGATATTATTGACATCAGGGAAATCCGCCGGATTTTCTATTTCCAGGATTTCTCCATCTTTCAAGCTTATTAAGTATTCAACACTGGGAGCGGTAACAACCAGGTCCAGCCCATATTCCCTTTCCAGCCTTTCCTGGATAATCTCCATATGGAGCAGACCCAGAAAACCTACCCGGAAACCAAAACCCAGGGCTTCTGATGTTTCCGGTTCATAGGTCAGGGAAGCATCATTTAGCTGGAGTTTTTCCAGGGCATCATTTAAGAGGCCATAATCAGCATTATCTGTCGGATATAGCCCACTATAAACCATGGGTTTGATCTTCTTATAGCCAGGCAAAGGTTCACTGGCCGGGTTCTGGGCACTGGTTATGGTATCTCCCACCCGGCAGTTTTTCACATCTTTAATACCGGCTATGATGTAGCCTACCTCTCCACTGGACAGGATACCGGTCTTTACCATATCAGGTTTAAAGACACCTACTTCATCCACCTCATAAACCTTATTATTGGACATCAGTTTGATCTCTTCCCCAGGCTTTACCTGTCCATCAACTATACGTACATAGGCGATAACCCCCTGGTAGGCATCATAAATAGAGTCAAAAACCAGGGCCCGGAGGGGACTGTCAATAGTATTCTCCGGTGCCGGGATATATTTTATAATGGCATCCAGAATATCCTCAATACCGGTTCCATCCTTGGCACTGGCCAGGATAGCCCCTTCCACATCAATACCAATATCCATTAGCTGTTCCTTTACCCAATCGGGATTAGCACTGGGTAAATCGATCTTATTAATAACCGGAATTATCTCCAGGTCATGTTCCAGAGCCAGGTAGATATTGGCCAGAGTCTGGGCTTCCACCCCCTGGGAGGCATCTATCACCAGAAGTGCCCCTTCACAGGCTGCCAGGCTGCGGGAGACCTCATAGGCAAAGTCAACATGTCCGGGTGTATCGATGAGATTTAGTTCATAACCCTTATATTCCAGACGTACTGCCTGGGCTTTGATGGTTATGCCCCTCTCCCTCTCCAGGTCCATCTTGTCCAGTACCTGGTCTTTCATCTCCCGTTCAGATAATACTCCAGTATATTCCAGTAATCTATCAGCTAAGGTAGATTTTCCGTGATCTATATGGGCAATTATGCAAAAATTACGGATATGATCAGTTTTCCCCTTCAAGCAAGTTCCTCCTTCTTCCACTAATTCATAGAATATTATAACACTGCCCCGTTTTTTTATCAACAAGCAAGGGAAATATCCCCTGCTCATCATTTTTACACAAACCTTTACTGTTATTTATATCATTAAAAAGGCGGGACTTCTCCTGCCAGAAAAAAATACCTTATCGTATCATCTAGCTATTTCTTTAATTACCTGATTTATCAAATTCTTACCTTGTGCCATACACATTGGAACACCACCTCCTGGAAACACCCATTGACCTATCATATAAAAGTTACGTAATCCAGGTAGTTTTTTAGGTAAAATAACACCAAATGTATCCACTGTAGGCAGCCATCCCTCATAAGATCCTTGCCAATTACCTGTATATCTCTCCCAGGTAACTGGAGTAGCAATATCAGCTATCTCAATATCTTCCTTAATTCCGGGTAATATTTCTTCCAATACATTAATATAAGTTTTCAATATTCTTTCTTTTTCTCTATAATATCCATCTCTATCTTTTTCGTATAATTCTTTCCAATAGAAATAATCACTTTCTATTTGTGTTTTAAGAACACTCTTCCCTTTAGGTGCAAAATCTTGATCATGACAATAGTGGAAAAAACCTGACCAATAAATCTCTTTGCCATTAATTATAATAGGCTCTCTTAATTTAAAATCATATATTGCTGGCATACCTGAAAAATCTCTTTTAACTCCTAAACTTATTGATATTATTGGTGGCCATAATTGGGGCTTATGGTAAAATTCTTTAATCCTTTTAGGAAGGTAGTTTCCCTCAAGCATTTCAAATAATGTTGTTCTCCCATCACAGGCGGAGATTACAATATCTGCAGGAATAAACTTTCCATTGTCCAGTTCAATTCCAATTGTACAGCAGTCTTTAACAATGATTTTTTTGACCCTACAATTATAGTGTACTTTTCCACCCAGGTCAGTATATTTCTTTTCAATCTCTTGCGCAAAATTTAAGGAACCACCCAGTGGATAACCAGCTTCCTTTCGGTGCATAAAACTTAGTGGCATAATTGCCATCAAAGCTGGTAATTTTTTAACAGGAAATATCCGGTAAAGCATTTCCTTTAAAAGGTTATTACTAAATAGGCTATCGAAAAACTCTTCTACCGTAATCTTTTTCAATTTCATAAAGGATGGCATGAAAGGAAGGAGTTTGATAAAATCCTTGAACTTAAAATTTCCAAAATCACCATCCATCGGAGGATTGAACTCCGTATATTTTTTTAAAAGATTGATATACTTCTTGATCCCTCTCTTCTCTTCTGGGAATAAGCGCAACAATTCAGATTCAAACTTATTGATATCCGTATAAACAGTCATCTTTAAACCATTTGCTGAGATAACGCGAAATATATCAGTATAGAGAAATTCAATAGAATCAGCTATACCCAGTTCCTTAAAAATAGGGTACAAAGTGGTCCCTTTGTTTGAACCTATTACCCAGTGAAGACAATGATCAAATAGATAATCGCCTCTTTTCCAGGATGTACAAACACCCCCAGGAACTGAGTGCATCTCATATATCTCAGATTGGAATTTGTTCATTTGGGCATAACATCCAGTCGATAATCCAGCTATACCAGCACCAATAATCACTATTTTTTTATTCATTTAGCCCTCCGACCACTAAGAATTTAAACCTAAATATTATTTAATTGCTGTTATAGGTGGATCTTATAGGTGCTTCTAAATAACTGACAATTTTCACTGTTGGTTTTATTAGTTTATCTAAATCTTGTACTCCTTCTACCATTTTGCTATCCTTAAAACCTGGTTGCAACAAGTCCACCGCTATATGTGAAGTAACCTTATTAAAACCTATTTCATTATTACTGGCTTTTATTAATCTTTTTTATAGTTATAACTATATTCATCATATTCTTCCTTATTTCCTTCTTTTATCATATTTATAAATCCTAAGGATAGATTCTTCGCCTTTTTCAACATATACTCCAACATATTTTTCAGTGATTATAATTTGAGGTACATATTCAATAAAATCATCCCTTATTTCATCTTTCCATAAAATATCTCCTGTTTTTATATCCATAACTGTAAAACTATCTAAAAAAAT
>LFRS01000142.1:83372-83666 GCA_001512435.1 Halothermothrix sp. DTU029
TAATTTATTAAATTCATAAAGATCTAAAACTATTAATTTATTATTATCACAATAAACTATATATTGGTCACTAACGCCAAAATACAAAGGCATCTGAGAATGCCCTTTAATTTTTCCAATATATTTGCCTGTTTCTTTACAGATTATTTCATTTTTATCTCCAAATAAATATTTTTGATTCTGTCTAATAAGATAGTTGCTTTTGCACATTGTAGAATCGATTTTATATTTTATCTCAGCAGTATTTTTATCAATCTTGTAAAGATAATTACCTAATACAAAAATATGTCTGTC
>LFRS01000035.1:0-5070 GCA_001512435.1 Halothermothrix sp. DTU029
TTAGGCCTTTTGGTATTATCTGTGGTAAAACCATAATAAGTTAGTTCCTTTACTCCAAGTTTTCTGCATAATTTAAATAATTTCAGGCCTGGTTCCAGTCCCCGGGCATAGCCTTCTTCTTTGGAAAGGCCATTGGCTGCAGCCCACCTGCGATTGCCGTCGGGAATTATACCAATATGATTGGGTATCCTCATTTTCTTCACTACCTTTTCTTTATTTTTTTAAGTAAGGGGAAATAAATATTATAACTATATTATGTAATATTTTTGCATAAATTATTTAAGAAAAAACAAAGGAAACTTGAAGGCATTTATCTTGCATTTTTCCTTGATGTATAATATAATATATGGCAAATTCAATAATAAAGAAGCGATGAACAGGAAGAGTAGGTATATTCTATGTTTCCAGAGAGCCGGTGGTTGCTGCAAACCGGTCATAGGATATATTGAATCCCCCTGGGAGTTATATAGGAAAACCTTATTTAAGGATTAACTATATTCGGTAGAGGCCGTTATCCCGGAAAGAGTGATCTTTTTATAGATAAGCTCTGGAATATATGGAAGACTTTATCTCTTGAGTTCTTTTTCCAGATATGCCGGAGACCTTATTAAAAGAGATCAGAAGGGTGGCACCACGGGAATAATGCTCTCGTCCCTTAGCGGGGAGGAGAGTTTTTTTGTTTCTAGCTAATTCTTTATAAGTATAATTATAAAAAACAAGGGAGGTCTGGAAGATGTTAGATTTGAGATTTGTCAGGGAGAATATTGACCTGGTTGAAGAATCCTTACGGAAGAGAGGGAATAAGCTTTCCCTGGATAATTTTAAGGATCTCGAAGAGCAGAGGAGAGAATTGATTGCTGAGGTGGAAAAGTTAAAACACAGGAGAAATGTTGTTTCTGATCAGATAGGAGAACTGAAGAGAAAAGGGGAAGATGCTTCCGGGATTATTGCAGAAATGAAAGAGGTTTCTGATAAGATCAAGGACTATGATAAAAAGCTAGCTGAACTGGAAGCTACTATCAGGGATACACTCCTGGGTATCCCCAATATACCCCATGAGAGTGTGCCTTTTGGCAGCAGTGATCAGGATAATGAAGAGGTATTGCGTTGGGGAGAGCCAAGGGATTTTGCCTTTGCCCCAAAAGCCCACTGGGATTTAGGTGAAGAGCTGGATATCCTGGATTTTGAAAGGGCAGCCAGGGTTACCGGAGCCCGCTTTACTTTCCTGAAAAATGCCGGGGCAAGGCTGGAGAGAAGCCTGGTTAATTTTATGCTGGACTTACATGTTGAAAAACATGGCTATACAGAGATTTTCCCACCTTTTGTGGTTAATGCAGCCAGTGCAACAGGTACAGGCCAATTGCCTAAATTCGGAGAAGATATGTTCAAATTGGAGGGGCTGGACTATTACCTGATTCCTACAGCAGAGGTACCGGTAACTAACCTCTACCGGGAGGAGATCCTGGAAGAGAAGCTTCTACCGATTTATCATGTAGCCTATAGTGCCTGTTTCCGGGCTGAGGCAGGTTCTCATGGCCGGGATACCAGGGGGATTATCAGGCAGCACCAGTTTAATAAGGTGGAGTTGGTGAAGTTTGTTAAACCAGAGGATTCCTATGCAGAATTGGAGAAATTAACAGCTGATGCAGAAGAGGTATTACAATTGCTGGAATTACCTTACAGGAAGGTTGTTTTATGTACCGGGGATTTGACCTTTTCTTCGGCCAAGACCTATGACCTGGAGGTCTGGATGCCAGCCTATAATGATTATAGGGAAATCTCTTCCTGTAGTAATTTTGAGGATTTTCAGGCCAGGAGGGCTGGAATCAGGTATCGGCGGGAAGAGGATGGGAAAACAGAATTTGTTCATACACTGAACGGTTCTGGCCTGGCTATCGGCAGGACCCTTGCGGCTATAATGGAGAATTACCAGAATGAAGATGGCAGTATTACAGTGCCTGAAGTCCTAAGACCATATATGGGGACAGATCTTATCCGGTAAAAATAAATATATGGAGATAAAAAGAAGAAAAAACAGGTATTTTTTATAATATGTCGAACTATAGAAATAACTATAATACTTCAGGAGTTATCCTTCTTGCAAGGGGGGTAACTCCTGTGTATTACCTTCCTTTATTTGATAAAAACAATTCAAAATATTTAGAAAGGAGGAAAGATTTGTGTTATTTAAGATGAAAGAAAAGGCCTATTTTAAATCCCTGAAGTGGAGGTTTAGCCTGGTCCTGATCTTAATATTAACAATTATTCTGGTTTCTTTAGGGGTCACTATCTTTTATTATGCTTCTGGAATAGTGAAAGATCAGGTTAATGAGAAGATCCTTTTGCTGAGTAATAATTATAAAGATAGTGTAAGCAATCTCTTGGGCAGGATTGATGAACAGCTTAATATCATAGCAACAGATAATTCAGTTTATAATTACCTGGAGTTGCTTTTAATTATGTATCCCGGTGAAGAGGCAACAGAAGCTGAACTGGATAATTTTTTTAGCTTTATGGATTCCATGACCTATACCCAGTATACTGCTGCCAATCAGGTTGATAGACTGATTAGCCAGCTAAAGCATACTAAATTTGCTTATGCAGCCCTGGCTGATGGGTTAACTGTGTTGGATTCCCGGGTGAAATCCTTTGAAGATAGCGGGAAAGCTGATCAATATGTTAGGAAAAGGCTGGCCAGGGAATATTACAGGGATATAGAATTTGGCCAGATAATTAAGATTGAAGGAGAGGCACTTTTACTTTATAGCAAACCTGTCCTGGACAGGCATTCCAATGATATTATCGCCTATCTGGTGGTAGGGTTTTCTCCGGATTTAATTAATACTGCTTTTGCCAGTCTTGCCGGTGATGATGAAGCCAGGTATACCATAGTTAATGATCAAGGTTTCATTTTGAGAGATGATAACCCGGCTTTATTTGCCCGCAGGGTTGAGGGCTCCTGGTATCTGGACCAGTTGGCCAGTGATGTGAACTTTAATGCTCTGGAACAGGCAGGCCAATATCTGATGTATAACAAGATCTCAGATAATCTTTCCCTTCTGGTAGATATACCTATGGAGAAGGTACTGGAACCAGTAAATAGCCTACGGAATGCTGTGATTTATCTTTCTTTATTCTTCCTGATAGGTGGATTTATTATAATTCTGGTTTTTGTTTCCCGGCAGTTAAATCCCTTCAGTAGTTTTTTGGCCTCCTTTAATGCCATGAAGAGTGGAGATTTAACTGATGCTGTAAAATTGAACCAGGCCTATCTAAAAAGAAAGGATGAATTTGGAATCCTGGCCAGGAGTTTTAATGAGATGGTAGATGAATTAAGGGGCCTGGTAAGCGACATCCTTTTCCAGTCCAGAGAGTTGGCAGATGCCTCAAATACCATGAATAATATCAGTCGGGGACTAGGCTTGCTGGCAGAACAGGTGGGGGATTCAGTGCAAATAGTCTCTGCCGGTTCCCAGGAACAGCTGGTCCGGATTGAGGAAACCGGAAGAAATGTTGTTAATTTTAATAAACAGATCAGGTTAATTGATAATAATTCAAGATTGATCTCAAGTGGTTCTGATGAAGTATTAAAGAGTATAGAAAAAGGGGACCGGTCTGTAAATTACACCATAGACAGGATAAATAGCCTCAGTGAAGATACTATAAAAGTAGCAGGACTTATTAATGAACTGGGCCAGATGTCACAGAAGATAGAGGATATTGTAGACCTAATCTCCAATATTGCCAACCAGACTAATCTTCTGGCCCTTAATGCCGCTATAGAGGCAGCCAGGGCCGGGCAGGCAGGCCAGGGCTTCAGTGTTGTTGCTGATGAGATCAGGGACCTGGCTGAACAATCTTCTTCTGCTACGGAGAATATCACTGCTTTAATTAGAAATGTACAGGAAAGGGTAAGTGAAGCAGTAGAGCTTATAAATAATAACAAAACACTGGTGAGTAAAAGTGTTGAGGCCATCAAGGATACGGATCGGGTATTTAATGAAATAGAAGAGGTTTCCCTGCAGTTTCGCGAAATAATCACCAGTGTTGTAGAAGGACTGGAAGAAATGACTAAAGAAAGCCAGCAGGTAGAAGAAGCAATCCAGGAGATATCTGTTATCAGCAGGAATTTTGCAGCCAATTCTGAAGAAATTGCTGCCTCCACGGAAGAACAGCTTGCTTCTACAGAGGAAATAGTAAGTGCTGCTGAAACCCTGAAAAAGATGTCTGATAGATTAATGAATAATGTCAATAAATTTAAAATTTAGTTTGATAAAGGCCAGGTTAAAGAACTCCTATGATAATAGGAGTTCTTTTTTTGTGAGTTCAGAAGCCTCCTTAATTGTTATAAAATTATAAGCAGCAAATCCTTAATGCTTTTCACTTAATCTTTAAAGTTGCTTTAAAGTAATCTACAGGAAGCCACAGGGGAAAGCCTGCAGCCAGAAACAGTAGACAAGATAGATAATTATTAATGCCTTAAAGTGGGTACACAGATTTGACTACCAATCATCAGGTTCAAAGGGTCTATACCAGGATTAACATTTAAGATTTCATCTACTGTAGTATCATATTCCAGGGCAATTTTGTAGAGGGTATCCCCTGCTTTTATGGTATAGGGTATAGTATCAGCGGGACATTCCCTTGGCATCTCATCACCTCATTTTTAGTGGAAATTTACCATTTTTATTTATTTTATTATATTCATTCCTGAAAATAGTTGTTCACCCCCCTGTCAAATGGTATAATATTTTGTAGAAGAATAATTATATTTTTCTGGAAAAAGATAATAAAGTGGCGAGCAAAAATCTAAAAAAGGAGTGTGTTAATGGGTTCTTTTCAAATTAAAGAGGATATTTATTGGGTTGGAGTAAGAGACTGGAATATTCGTTATTTTCATGGACCAGCCTATAGTACACACCGGGGTACTAGTTACAATGCCTACCTGATTAAGGATGAGAAGAATGTATTGGTGGATGGAGTCTTTAAACCCTTTATTGACAAGTTTTTTGATGTCTTGACTGAAGTAATTGACTTCAAGGAAATTGATTATTATATCGTCAACCATGT
>LFRS01000035.1:5168-10378 GCA_001512435.1 Halothermothrix sp. DTU029
GATAGTATGTTTACATATGTACCAGAAGAAAAACTCCTTTTACCCAATGATGCCTTTGGCATGCATCTGGCTGCAGCAAAACTCTTTGATGATGAGAATGATGAGGCTGTCCTCATGCAGGAAGCCAAAAAGTATTTTGCCAATATCTTAACACCCTTCAGCGGCCTGATTCTCAATAAGCTGAAGGAAGTAACGGAAATGGGCCTGGAGATTGACATGATTGCTCCCAGCCACGGAATTATCTGGCGGAAAAATGTAGCCGGTATTATCGGGAAATATGCTGAATGGGCGGAAATGAAGCCCCTGGATAAGGCAGTAATTGTATATGACACCATGTGGGATAGTACTGAATTACTGGCTGATCAGATTGCCGATGGCCTGATTGATGAGGGTATAGATGTGAAGTTTTTTAAACAATCCATCTCTGATAGAAATGATATTATAACAGAAATCCTGGATACCAAAGCTATTATCATCGGCTCACCTACCATTAATAATGTAATTTTACCTGAACTGGTCCCATTACTGGAAGACCTGGAAGGCTTGAGGTTTAAGAATAAGATCGGGGCTGTTTTTGGTTCCCATGGCTGGGCTGGGGGGGCCACCAAGCGGATAGCAGAAAGGATGAAGGCAGCCAGGATAGACCTGGTTGAGGAGCCCTTTGTGACCAAATATGTACCGGAAAAGGAAGTTCTGGCTGGGGCCTATGAGTTTGGCCGGAGGATAGCCAGGGCGATTAAAGAAGCTAATCAATAGTTTATAACCGGCTAAATAGTCTAATCCAGGCTATTTAGCCTTTTCTTCAGGACAAATATGGTAGAATATTAATATTATTTATCCACAATTAATCCACAGAAAGTGGACAAGATTACCCGGAATTAGTATCTATAGTGGAAAACTAATCTACAAGGGGCAGGTTCAGTGGAGGGAATGAGCGGAAAAATAGTATAAAATAGTGGATTTAGTTAATGGGGATTGTTGGACTAATAGAAATAATGGATTAATAATAGAAAAAGGAGTCTGAATAAAAAATGGAGAAAGGAAAGAACATTTTTCAAAGTAAGTATATGGTACCAATCCTGGCCTTATTTGCCTGTTTTCTCTGGGGGAGTGCCTTTCCTGTGCTTAAAATTAGTTATCGGGAGATGGCTTTAGCCAGTGAGGATATCTATGGTAAGATGCTTTTTGCCGGATATCGCTTTTTGTTGGCCTCTTTATTCCTTATTGGCTGGAAGATTTTTAGTAAGAGGGGTAGCTCCCTGAAGGTCAAGAAGGAGGACCTGCCCTTCCTGATCAGGCTGGGTCTCTTACAGACAACCCTCCAGTATTTCTTTTTTTATATTGGCCTGGCCAATACCAGTAGTGTCAAAAGCTCTATCCTGAATAGCCTGGGTACCTTTTTTATAGTGGTTGTCTCCCACTTCCTGTATCAGGATGACCGGCTGAACCTGAATAAAACTATTGGTTTAGTAGCCGGTTTCCTGGGGGTAATAATCATCAATCTAAAGGGAGACTTTAATTTTTCTTTTAAATTTATCGGGGAAGGTTTTATCATCCTCTCTGCTGTAACCTCTACCATAGCAGCTATAATGGTGAAAAACAGCAGGCATGAACTGGACCGGGTTCTCCTGACTGCTTACCAGATGTTCATTGGGTCCCTCATTTTGATCTTTATAGCCCTCTTTAAGATCAGTCCCTTTAGTCTGAACTTTACCTTTAAAGGGGTACTCTTAATCATCTATCTGGCCTTTGTTTCTGCTGCTGCTTTTGGCATCTGGTTTAATCTGATTAAATATAATAGGTTGGGTTATATCAGTATTTACAGGTTTTCTATACCCGTCAGTGGGGCCTTATTATCTGCCTTAATGCTGGCAGAAGAGACTTTAAGTTTCCGGGCCATAATTGCCCTTATCATGGTTTCTTTTGGTATAATCATGATCAATAGGAGGGAAAAGCGGGCATAAAAAGGGGAAGACCAGCCTGGTTTTTCCCTGGCTGGCCTGGCTTTTTTCGTCTAATTTTTCAGAAAAAAAAGTCAATATTAAGCCATGAAAGATAAGGGTTTAGAGCATTTGACAGGATGTATTAATTGAGTTATACTGTAACTGGAGAAAAAAATAACAATATAATATATAGGGGGAAGATACATAATGGCTAAAGTAATGAAGACCATGGATGGAAATGCCGCAGCCGCCCATATAGCCTACGCTTTTACAGATGTAGCAGCCATCTATCCAATCACTCCTTCATCCACTATGGCAGAATATGTAGATGCCTGGAGTGCACATGGTCGCAAGAATATTTTCGGACAGAGAGTTAAGTTAACAGAGATGCAGTCTGAAGCAGGAGCCGCAGGAGCAGTTCATGGTTCTCTGGCAACTGGAGCCTTGACTACTACCTTTACTGCTTCACAGGGTTTGCTTTTAATGATCCCTAATATGTATAAAATTGCCGGAGAGTTATTGCCAGGTGTATTTCATGTTTCAGCCCGTACTATAGCAACACATGCCCTTTCAATCTTCGGTGATCATTCTGATGTTATGGCTGCCCGTCAGACTGGTTTTGCCCTCCTGGCTTCCGGTAGTGTCCAGGAAGTTATGGATCTGGCTGGTGTAGCTCACCTGTCAGCTATTAAATCCCGGGTTCCTTTCTTACATTTCTTTGATGGTTTCAGAACATCCCATGAAATCCAGAAGATCGAGGTTCTGGAATATGAGGACCTGGCCAAATTAGTTGATTATGAAGCCCTTGAAGAATTTAGACGTAATGCCTTAAATCCAGAGCGTCCTGTAACCAGAGGTACTGCTCAAAATCCGGATATTTTCTTCCAGGCTCGTGAAGCTTCTAACAGGTTCTATGAAGCTGTGCCTGAAATTGTAGCAGATTATATGAAAGAAATCACCAAATTAACCGGTAGAGAGTATCGTCCTTTTGACTATGTAGGTGCAGAGGATGCTGAATATGTAATAGTTGCAATGGGTTCAGTAATTGAAACCATTGATGAAACTGTTGAATATCTGGTTAACAAAGGTGAAAAAGTAGGACTGGTTAAAGTACGTCTTTACCGTCCCTTCTCCGAGAAATACTTCCTGGATGTACTGCCAAAGACAGTTAAGAGGATTGCTGTTCTTGACAGGACCAAGGAGCCTGGTGCAGTAGGAGAACCTTTATACCAGGATGTCAGAAGCTTATTCTATGATAAAGAAGATGCCCCAATGGTTATTGGCGGCAGGTATGGATTAAGCTCCAAAGATACTAATCCAAGCCATATTAAGGCTGTTTTTGATAACCTGATGGCTGCTGAGCCAAAGAACAACTTTACTGTAGGTATTGTTGATGATGTTACCTTTACTTCCCTGGAAGTTAAAGAGAAAATCAACACAATCCCTGAAGGAACTGTATCCTGTAAGTTCTGGGGTTTAGGTTCTGACGGTACTGTTGGTGCTAACCAGAGTGCAATCAAGATTATCGGTGACAATACTGATAAATATGCTCAGGGATACTTCTCTTATGACTCCAAGAAGTCCGGTGGAGTTACTGTTTCCCATCTCCGCTTTGGTGATAAACCCATCAAGTCAACTTACCTGATTGATGAGGCTGATTATGTTGCCTGTCATAATGAAGCTTATGTAAGCAAGTTTGATCTTCTTGATGGCTTGAAGGATGGAGGTACTTTTGTTCTTAACTGTACTTGGACTAAAGATGAACTGGAAGAAAAATTACCAGCCAGCATGAAGAAATACCTGGCTGAACATAATATCAATTTCTATATCATCAATGCCTTTGATATCGCCCAGAGTGTAGGCCTTGGTGGCAGAATTAACATGGTTATGCAGACTGCCTTCTTTAAACTGGCCAATATCTTACCTGTAGATGAAGCTGTAAAATATCTCAAGGATGCTATCAAGGAAAACTACGGCCATAGGGGAGACAAGATCGTAGAAATGAACTGGCAGGCTGTAGACGCAGCCCTGGAAGCCCTGCAGAAAGTTGAGGTTCCTGCTGAGTGGGCCAATGCTGAAACCGAAGCTGCCGCTACCCAGGAAGATGATCGTCCAGAATTCATCAAGGAAATCCTGGAGCCTATCGCCAGGCAGAAAGGTGACAGCTTACCAGTCAGTGCCTTTGTCGGCCGTGAAGATGGACATATACCACAGGGTACAGCTGCCTATGAAAAACGTAATATAGCTATTAATATACCGGAATGGCAGATTGACAACTGTATCCAGTGTAACCAGTGTTCCCTGGCCTGTCCACATGGAGTTATCAGACCCTTCTTGCTCAATGAAGAAGAGTTGAAAAATGCTCCAGAAGGATTTGCTACCAAGAAGGCTATTGGCAAGCAATTTGAAGGTTTAGAATATAGGATTCAGGTTTCNNCCACTGGATTGTACCGGTTGTGGAGTCTGTGCCGATGTTTGTCCTGCTAAAGAAAAGGCCCTGGTATTGAAGCCAAATGTAACTCAGGTAGAAAAAGAAAGATACAATTGGGAATATGCCATTAATAATGTATCTGTTAAAGATGACCTGATGAACAAATTTACCATCAAGGGCAGCCAATTCTGCCAGCCCTTACTGGAATTCTCCGGTGCCTGTGCTGGTTGTGGTGAGACACCATATGCCAAGTTAATTACCCAGCTCTTTGGTGATAGAATGATTATTGCCAATGCTACCGGTTGTTCCTCTATCTGGGGTGGTTCTGCTCCAAGCACACCTTATACAACCAACAAAGATGGCCATGGTCCTGCCTGGGCTAACTCCCTCTTTGAGGATAATGCCGAGTATGGTTATGGTATGTACCTGGGTATGGAACAAAACCGGGACCGTCTAGCTGATAGAGCCAGAACTGCTATTGAGGCCAATTTAGGGGCAGACCTGAATGAAGCCTTACAGAACTGGCTGGATAACAAGGATAAGGGTGAAGAATCCAAAGAAGCTACTCAAAAACTGATTCCAGTACTGGAGAAATATGCTGGTCAGAGTGAAGAAGTAGCCGAAATCCTGAAAAACAAAGAATACCTGGTCAAGAAATCCCAGTGGATCTTTGGTGGAGACGGTTGGGCCTATGATATTGGTTTTGGCGGTTTAGACCATGTTCTGGCTTCTGGTGATGATGTAAACATTTTTGTTTTTGATACAGAGGTTTACTCCAATACTGGTGGTCAGGCTTCCAAGTCTACTCCTACCGCTGCTGTAGCCAAGTTTGCTGC
>LFRS01000101.1 GCA_001512435.1 Halothermothrix sp. DTU029
TATTGGGCCTTATCTATAAATTCCCTGGAACCAGCCAGTACCGAACCGACAGGAGCACCCAGACCTTTACTCAAATCAATCCAGACAGAATCAAAATACTCAGCATATTCAGCTGCACTGATTCCTGTCGCCACTACTGCATTCAACAAACGGGCTCCATCCATATGTGTGGCCAGGCCATATTCTCTCGCAGTCTGGCAGACCTCCCTGATAGTCTCCAGAGGCCAGATAGCACCGCCACCCAGGTTGGAAGTCTGTTCGATAGAAACCAGCCTTGACCGGGGTTCATGGTAGGCCTTTGAACGGATGGCTGCTTCCAGTTGTTCCGCCTGGAAAATTCCCCTCTCTCCATCTACCGGCCTGATGGAAGCACCGCTGATTACTGCAACAGCACCGGCCTCATAATGTATAGGGTGAGCTGTCTTATCCATGATGATCTCATCACCGGGCTGGCAGTGGACTGCAAAGGCAACCTGGTTGGCCATCACCCCTGAGGGGAGATAAATGGCATCTTCCTTGCCCAGTAATTCTGCCACCATCTGATTCAGTTTATTTACAGT